>JAJRAN010000119.1 GCA_028682915.1 Methanomassiliicoccales archaeon
TCAACCAATGGCATCCCTCCTGTAGTGCTGGCGAGCCTAGGCTCTCCTACAGTGGTGGAGTCCCTCTATGCGCACTTTGTTTATAAGGTTTATGCAGAGGAGGTGGCGCTCAGGCCTTGAACTTGGCGTCCCACTTTCCTTCCTTGATCTCCTTCTGCATGGCCTTGGCGTCCTTGCCCTCGACGTTGATGCCAGAGGACACGCAGACGCCCACGACCTCGAGCACCCGCATCTTCAGGTCCTTGCCCATGAGGGAATCCCCCTTCATGTTCGCGACCTTGATTGCCTGTTCGATGGTGATGTTGCCGGCCTTGTCCTTGTTGGGGGCACCCGACCCTTTCTCCGCGCCCATCTCCTTGAACAGGAGCTGGGAGGTCGGCGGCGTTCCCACCTTGACGTCGAAGCTCTTCGTCTTGGGATCGATGATGACCTTGACCGGGACCTTCATGCCCTCGAAAGACTTGGTCTTCTCGTTGATCTTGGCAACGACCTGGACCACGTTCACTCCCATCGGGCCCAGAGCGGGTCCCAGGGGCGGGCCGGGGGTGGCCTTGCCTCCCTCTACCAGTACCTCAATCGTGTCTGCCATATGCTCACTTCTCCTTTGCTAGCACGCGAACGTTATCCCCTCGGACGGTCACAGGGATGGGCACCATGGCCTCGAAGAGCTCCACCGTGATCTCCTCCTTGGTCTCATCGATGTTCTTGACCCGGGCCTTCTCGCCCTTGAAAGGTCCAGCGATGAGCTCGACTACATCGCCCTCCTGTATGCCCGAGACTAAAGGCTTCGGGGTCAGGAAATGGTCGATGTCTGCGAAGTTCGTCTCCCCGTCCACCAAGCCCCTGGCCCTGCGGATGCCACGGACCGACTCTCTGAGCTCGTCGGTGTTCATGCCCTCGATGAGCACGTAACCGTGAAGGTTGGCCGGGGCGAGTATGGCGTAGATGCCGCTGTTCTTGGACTTCGCCTTGCTGCCGACGTCGTCCGCCACGTTCCTCTCGTGACCGATGGACGCCTTAAGAGCGACGATGGACTGCCGGGCGACGGCCTGGAACTCCATCGTCTGGAGGGACGAGCCGTCCTCGAAGAAGGCCTCTAGCTTGGCGTTCCCCGCCTCGGCATAACGGACGCCCTTGGGCGCCCCCATCTCGAGCTTGAGGATCTTGGGGCGGGAGCCGTCTATATTGAAAGTGACCTCGTTGGCCGAGGCGGAGGCGCTATCCCAGATCAGGGAGGTGGCATCATAGAGGTGCACATCCCAGTCGGCGGGCCCCTCCAAGGAGGAGATGACTTTGACGGTCAGGCGGACCTTGACCTTGCGCTTGCCACCGGACTCGTTCTTGAGCTGTAGGTTCCATATGGTGTTTCCTCCCGCGGGGACCTTCCGCTCGTCATTCTCACCGGTGAGCACGAGGCCGCCGCTCACGGGCGCTGGGGCTGGGGGTCGCGGCTCCGGTGCGGCCGGGGTCGGGGGAGTAACAGGTTGCGGTGCTTCTTCATTCATGGAAAGCGCACTCCGGGTATCTCGCTCTGGGCATCAGTTCACGAAGGTGGACCAGATCAGGTAGATCAGGAAACCCAGGCCGCCGATCAGTATGAGACCTATCCCCGTGATGGTGATGGTCTTGACATACTCATCGCGGGTGGGCTTGCGGGCCATCTTTATGACACGGCCATACTTGCCCTTGCCGATTCTGGAGGCCCGCTCCTCGATGTCCTTCTGGACTTCCCTGGACTTGTCTACTACGTCCATCGCGATACTCTCTTCTAGGAGTTACCCGAATCAGTTCTATATTAAATTGCTTTTGGTTCACCTTATGAAGTCAACGTCCATGCTCTTGGCCGCGCCCCGCATCTCCTTGGGGCCCAGGATGTGCTTCGACTTCACGCCAGTGATCACTACCATGACCCGGACCTTGTCCTGAAGGGTCGGGTCGACGGCCGCGCCCCAGATTATGCGCGCATTGGGGGACACTTTGGCCTGGATCATCTCAGCCACATGCTCCGCCTCGCTCACGGACATGTTCTCTCCGCCGGTGACGTTGATCAATGCTCCCGATGCGCCGTTGATGTCGACGTCGATGAGAGGCGAGTTGATGGCCTCGTTGACCGCCTTCTCGATGCGGTCGTCCTCGTCGCTCTCTCCCAGCCCGATCATGGCCACTCCCGCGCCCTTCATGATGGTCCTCAGGTCATTGAAGTCCAGGTTGACCAACCCGGGCTTGGTGATGAGCTCGGTGATGCCCTTGATCGCCCGGACCAGGACCTCGTCAGCCACCTTGAAGGCGGCGTTGAGGGGCAGGCGGGGCACCAGCTCCAGTAGCTTGTCGTTGGGGATGACGATGACGGTGTCAGCGATGTTCCGCAGGCGCTCCAGGCCCCACTCCGCGTTCTCGGCGCGGATGGCGCCCTCCGCCTTGAACGGGGAGGTGCAGATGCATATGGTCAGGGAGCCCATGTCCTTGGCGACCTGCGCCACGAAAGGCGCGGACCCGGTACCGGTGCCGCCGCCCAGGCCGGCGGTGATGAAGACGATGTCCGCTCCCTGGAGGGCCTTCTTGAGCTCCTCCTCCGCCTCGCGCGCGGCCTCCTCCCCTACCTGGGGGAGCGCGCCAGCGCCGAGCCCCCGCGTCGACCTCCTTCCAAGGAGGATCTTATGCGGGGCGCGGATGGCCAAAAGGTGCTGCGCGTCGGTGTTGCACGCATATAGATCGGCGCCGGTTATCCCGACCTCGGTCATCCGGTCTATGGTGTTGGTGCCGCCGCCTCCGCAGCCCACGATCTTGATGTTGGTCTTCAGGCTGGCCAGAATACGCTCAAGCTCCTCGTCCTGGTCCGAGTAGGGCTGGAACGAAGGGGCCGGCGCTGGTGCCGGTGCGGCTGCGGGTCCTGCGCGCGAAAGGGCGTCGCTGATGAACGACTTCATTGACAATTCCATCCTGGGTGATTTTGAGAGGGCGTGGCAGACGAGCCGCGCTCTTCAAGGCTTATATGCAGATTCGATTTAAAAGATTTCTATGCGCCAGTCCGCGCTCAGAACGGTGAGCGCAGTGGAATGGAGCGTTAACCGGTCGCCCCTTGGCAGGGGCGATCGGAACGACATTCAGGTTTGCTGGTTCAGCGGATGAAGTCCACGTCCGTGTCCTTCAATCGGGTGAATTCCGTCTGACGGCCGATGATCTGCTTGGACTGGACGCCGGCCACGATGACCATGACCCGGATCCTGTGCTCCAAGGCCGGGTCGACGGCCGCGCCCCAGATGATGCGCGCCGTAGGGCTGACCCGCTTCTGGACCTCCTCCGCGACCTTCTGCGCATCGGAGATGGTCATGTCCGGACCGCCTATGACATTGACCAGGACGCCATTGGCTCCGGTGATGTCCACTTCCAGCAAGGGCGAGTTCAAGGCCATCTCGATGGCCTCCATGGCCCGGTCCTCGGCATGGGCGTCGCTCTCTCCCAGCCCGATCATGGCCACTCCCGCGCCCTTCATGATGGTCTTGACATCGTTGAAGTCCAGGTTGACCAACCCGGGCTTGGTGATGAGCTCGGTGATTCCCTTTATCGCCCGCATCAGGACCTCGTCCGCCACCTTGAAGGCGGAGTTCAGCGGCAATCTAGGCGCCAGGTCCAGCAGCCTGTCATTGGGGATGACGATGACCGTGTCGGCCACGTTCCTCAGGCGCTCCAGGCCCCACTCCGCATTCTCCATGCGGGCCTTTCCCTCGCCCTTGAATGGCGTGGTGACGACGGCCACGGCCAACGCGCCCGCCTCCTTCGCCAGCTGGGCCACGACCGCGGCCGCGCCCGTCCCGGTCCCCCCGCCCATGCCAGCGGTGACGAAGACCAGGTGCGCGTCGGACAGTATCTTCTTCAACTCTTCCTCGGCCTCCCTGGCCGCGCTCTCTCCCACCTGTGGAAGCGCACCTGCCCCCAGACCGCGCGTGCTCCGCCTTCCCAGGAGGATCTTGTGCGGTACCCTGATGGAAAGGAGGTGCTGCGCGTCGGTGTTCGTGGCGAACAGTTCGGCGCCTATGATTCCTTCCTGACAGATCCTGGCTATGGTGTTGCATCCTCCGCCACCACAGCCGATGATCTTGACGTTGGTCTTCAGTTTCTGCAGTATGTCCAGGAGCTCAGCGTCTTCCGTGTCCCCTGTCGTCTCCAAAGTCGTCGGCGCATAGGCCGGGGCTGCTGCAGCCCCCATTCCGCCGGATCTGGCCAGCGCTTCTTCCACTAATGATTTCATGATCCCATCCATCCCCGAGCCGATGATGGCTCTAACCAGCGCATCCCTTCTGGTCAGGGATAAATTGGGTATAACAGTATATAAGTCTTTTTAAAATGTCAGACGAGACGTCTGCCAAAATGGGCATGGGAAGCAAGTTACATTAATCGCCCGCACTCATCCTTCACTGCATGAGGATCCGGGCGGAAGTCAAGTTCATCGGAATCGTCCAAGGGGTGCACTTCCGCGATTACACCAGGAGGTTCGCGAACCAGGAGCGCGTGACCGGCTGGGTGAAGAACCTTCCTGACGGCTCGGTCCAGGCCTGCTTCGAAGGAGAGAAGCATGGGATAGAGGAGGTGGTCCGGAGGCTCAGGGAGGAGCATCCTCGGGCCCGCATCGAGAAGGTGGATGTCAAGTGGGGGGACTGCATGGACGAGTTCTCCAAGTTCTGGATAAGGGGCTGAGCTCAGCTCCTCACTTCGATCCCGTAGACCTTCTCGGGGTTATCGGCATGGATGACGTGCGCCTGTTCCTCGCTCATGCCTCCCGACTGCAGCAAGGCCTTGGTGCGCTTGGGGACCGTGGTTATGGCCATGACCGCCCCTGGCCTTCTTAGGTCATCGAGATAGTCGGTCTCCATCATGAACCTCGTCCCCTTGGCGAGGGCCTCGCCGATTGCCGTCCTACTTGCCAGGACCGACGGGAAGAGCCCGGAGTTCTCCTCGTCCGTGACCAAGGGCGGGCAGTAGTGCTTGACCACCTTGTTCCGCGGGAGGCCGACGTGGTCCGCCATGAGCGCGATCTCCCTCATGTTTTCGGGGGTGGCGCTCTCCGTATGCAGGACCACAGGGCACACCGCCTCCCTGGCCAGGCTCATGCCGTATGACATGATCTCGTTCGAGGCCATCAGGACGTCCTCCGGGACGGGGAAATGAGGCCGGCCGATCTCGCCTATGCCGATGGCCTTGCCTTGGAGGACCAGCCTCTGGGCCTCTTCCATTCCGGTTCTCATGATGTCAACGGCCCCCTCCAATCCGTGCCTCTCGGCCAGCCCGATCAACAGGACGGGGTACGGGCCAACCGTCACCTCCACACCGATATCGACGCTTTTCCTGACCAGTTCGGCGAGGTCGAGGGTTATCTTGTACGAATCGGCGAAGTGCCTGGCCTCGGTTACAGGCGCCATCTCATAGGGAAGATGGCTAAGCACCAGATGTGTTCCGCCAGCCTTGGCGAAGTCCCTGGCCGCCTCGACGTGGCGGCCATTGGGATGTAGGTGGACGTGATTGTCGAATATAGGGAGGCGCATCAGCGGAGCAGTCCAGCGGCCTTGAGCTCCTCGGTGATCTTGTTGACCGCGGCCTCGACGTCCTGGGGCTTGCGCGCGCCGGTGCAGACCAGCTTCCCGGAACCGAACAGCAGGACCACGACCTTCGGCTCATCGATGCGATACACCAGGCCGGGGAATTGCTCGGGTTCGTATTCCACGCGCTCCAGGCCCAGGGATATGGCGATGGCGTTGAGGTTGATCTCCTGGCCCAGGTCCGAGGATGCGACGATGTTCTGCACCTCGATCTTCGGCTCCATCTTGATCTTGATGCCAGCCTTCTCGATCTGCTTGGCGACCTTGTTTATGGCTACCTTGACGTGCTCCAGGGACTTCGCTCCTGTGCACACGACCTTTCCTGAACGGAAAAGCAGGGTCGCGGTCTTGGGGTCCTTGAGTCTGTATATGAGCCCGGGGAATTGCTCCGGCTCGTATTCGGCTCCGTCGAGCGCAAGGGCGATCGACTGCAGGTCAAGCTCCTCACCTAGGGAGGTAGAGGCCACGACATTCTCGATCTTTATCTTGGCCATTTAGGTCACCTTCGGCTCGTATTTAAATAGGGGTTTATATACCTTTATATCCTCCTCCCCCTCCCCCGAGGCTTCTTTAATAGCACAATGGAGCATACGAACCCGAGCTGTAGATGAGTCAGCGCGGCCTCGACCCCTTGCGGGTCTACATCATCAATCAGACCGTCCATTGGCTGACAGTCGGGTTGATATTCCCCGTCCTCGTCCTCTTCATTCTAGAAAAAGGCCTAGACTTATTCGAGGCCAGCCTGGTGATGTCCGGTTACTCCATCACCACCATCGCCCTTGAGCTTCCCACGGGCGGCCTTTCCGACGCCATTGGGCGCAAGCGCGTCTACCTCCTATCGTTGGCTGTGACGTTAGTAGGGTATGTCCTGATCGTTCTCGTCGATGGGTTCATCCTCATCTTCATCGCCGCGGCAATTCTAGGCGCGGCGAGAGCTCTGTCCTCAGGATCGATCGAGGCCTGGTTCATCGACGAGTTCAACCGCACAAACCCCCAGGGCAATCTCCAGCACGCATTGGCCCGCGCCGGGTTCTTCATACCGTTGGGGATTGGACTGGGCTCTCTGCTGGGGGGCGCGGTGCCATCGGTCGCCGCCAGCCTCTCCTCCGACCTGTTCGGGAACCCATACGCCCTGAACTTCGTACTGGCGGCGGCTATGGTTGTTGTACAGGCGGCTTTGACGGTCATCATAGTAAAGGAGGAGCATCGCGCGTTCAGCAAAGAGGCCATAATGGGCGGGATACGGTCTACGCCGCGCATCATCGGCGTCTCCGTGCAATTGGGGATGCGCAACCCGATCACTAGGGCATTGATAATCGCCTTGACCGTGCTTGGTTTCGCCATCGCAGGCCTCGAGCTGCTATGGCAACCGA
>JAJRAN010000048.1 GCA_028682915.1 Methanomassiliicoccales archaeon
CGGACGGCAGCTCGATGTGGCGAAGTACTTCCCTGGGTTCCTGGCGATGTCCCTGTTCTTCACCGCCTCGTCGGTGGGCCCGCTCATCATCCCTTGGGAGAAGCAGGCGGGGACCTTCGA
Organism: Methanomassiliicoccales archaeon; assembly: GCA_028682915.1. Lineage (GTDB taxonomy): Archaea > Thermoplasmatota > Thermoplasmata > Methanomassiliicoccales > UBA472 > JAJRAN01. The sequence goes on from JAJRAN010000048.1 coordinate 121, forward strand.
GCGCCTCTTGACCCTCCCTGTGAACATACCGATCCTGGTGACGGGGGACACACTGGCAGGGGCTGGCTTCGGTTTGATAATAAGCACGATCGTCCTAGTGGTAGGGGCGGCGTTCCTCCCCATTACCTTCCCATTGGCCGCGCTGATCGCTCTTCCAATATTGTTCATAATCGGCAACATCTGCTTCGCGGCGCTGGGGGTGCTCCTCTCCTCGCCAGCTGGCAGGGTCCCGGCCAACATCATGATGCTGGCCGCCCTGGTCCGCTTCCCCCTTATCTTCATCAGCGGCATCTTCATACCGCTGTCGGAGATGCCTCCAGAGGCCAGATGGGTGACTTACTTCTCGCCTCTGACCTACCTGGTCGACGGTTTGAACGCGACCATGAACCAAACGAACATCTTCCCCGTCGCCCTTGACGCTGTGGTGCTGGCCGCATTCACCGCGGCCTTCTTGGTTTTGGCCAGTTGGACCTTGCAGAGGAAGGCGTTGAAGGGACTATGAATTAGATTGACCGGGCGTCAATGCCGCGAATTAATTCAAGAAAGGTCGTTTTTCATTGCTTGGGATGCTTTACCAATACTGCCCAAGGCTTGTCGGACCAGGTCAAGGAATGCACCGGAGGCATGGACGGAACGGAGATGGTCGTCGTTCTCGCGGGAGAGGGGGTGGTCATTGGTTTGGGTGGGATGGGGATGGCGGAGGGCAATGGTGGAACGATCGCGCCCCTCGCTCCTCGAACGAAGGCGACGGCCTTCCCTTCCTCATCCAAGAAGAACTTATTAGAAAAACTTCCGACGTGCTTTCCGTTATACTCAAACAGCGCTCCCCTAAAGACGAAAGCGAGGTTTGCGCCATCTAAGTCGTATACCACATCCTCGCGAAGCCAACCGACCGTTTTGCCGTTCCTATCGAATATGGGTTCCATGGGCTCAACACCTCAGATTAACTTGGCGCCAGGGAGAATATAATAGTTATCCCCAGGCGAGCCCTTGTTCACTGATTTACTGATTATATCTTGGGATTATTACCCGAATAAATTAACTATAGTTAATAAAGTACTAATACCGCCTAATCAAAGCTCAAATCATGACCGAAACGCAAACGCAGCTCCCAACTCTAAAGACGGAACAAATCTGGGGAGTGACGCGTATCCTTTTGGGCTGGCTGTTCCTATGGGCTTTCCTTGACAAGACGTTCGGCCTTGGCTTCGCTACAACCCCTGAAAATGCTTGGATCAATGGTGGATCCCCCACTGCTGGATATTTGCAATATGCTGCAGGTGGCATTTTCGGCGATTTCTATAATGGCTTGGCGGGGAACAGTGCCGTGGACATCCTATTCATGGGAGCATTGCTTCTCCTGGGAATCGCTTTAATCCTGGGCATTGGGAGTAGGATCAGCGCCATTGGTGGCGGTCTTCTGGTCCTCTTGCTCTGGTCCACTCACGTCCCTCCTGCGAATAATCCATTGATCGATGAGCACATAATCTATCTCTTTCTCCTCTTCGGACTTTGGAGGGTGAGAGCTGGACGCACATTAGGGCTAGGCAAGTGGTGGTCCGAGACAGACCTGGTAAGAAAGGTGCCGTTACTTGAGTGAGCCTGGTAGCCATCCTAAAACCTTTTTCGTTTTCTCCATAGTATCTTTATAAAATGGAATATAGAAACAAACCTCAAGCAGAATGGTATTTGAAAAAAATGGGCGCGTTCTATTTCCTATTAAAAAAATATTATGTGGGCCCGGCCGGATTTGAACCGACGACCACCCGGTTATGAGCCGGGCGCTCCACCAGCCTAAGCTACGGGCCCGTTGTGCAAATCACCGTTAATTCCAGTACAGATATAAATCTGTCTGAGGCTTAGAACTCAACGCAGATATCTCCCCTACCGTTTGCAGTAAAATATTCGCTAAATGCCAGTCAGGCAATGTTCATCGTTGTGAGATTCTCATTACTCCAGACACACAATTTTCAGCAATCATGTGATGATGCATTTCAATGAATATCTGGCACGATCATCGAGAACAAGGCGGCAGCCACTAATCTAAGTAACCCCCTATCGCGAAATGGTGAGCAAGTGAGCGATATCGAATCTGACCTGGAAAAGCTGCGACTGCGCGCACTAGAGTTGAGGGCTCGTCGGGCCAAGATCGTTCAGTCCAGCGAGGTGGTCATCGACCCTCGCGTCCGTTTGAAATGCTCCATCCCTCTTTGCGATAGCTATGGCCGTAACCGGATGTGTCCGCCGAACATCATTTCCGTGGAGGATTTCGCCAAGGCCCTATCCTGCTATAGGTTCGGGATATTGGTCCAGTTCGAGATGGGATATGGCGAGACCGAGATCAAGAACAGGTTCAAGGGGAAGTCGCTCGAAGCCCTTCACCAGGACAACGGGTATGTAGAAAAGATGACTGAGGGCATGCGTGGCATGTCACTCACCCTCGGCCAGCTCGAGAAGGAGGCGCTTTACATGGGATATCGCTTCGCGGTCGCACTCTCTGGCGGATGCTGCCGGCTATGCGATGAGTGTGTCGGCCCTGACCCTGCGTCTAAATGTCGCCATCCGTTTCAAGCTCGGCCATCGATCGAGGCAGTGGGCATCGACGTCGTCGCCACGGCAGAGAAGGCGGGTATGAAGGTGGAGTTCCCAGCAAAAGGCAAAGGCGTTTGGACCGGGCTTCTGCTGGTCGATTGAACCGGTGAAGGGAAAAAAGGTGAGGGGTTGCCCCCTCAGCTCACATCATCCTCACTGCTTCTTCTTTTCCTCCTCCTCATCGTCCTTCTTCCTTCTCTTCCAGAATATGAAGAAGATGAAGAATAGCACGAACACTCCCACGATCACGATGAGGATCCACCACCAGTCAAACGTGTCACCGGGCGGGGCTTCCCCAGGAAGGGTGATGACACCCATGTCGTGGCTCTCTTCGCTCACCGTGAACTGGACGCTCTTCGTCCTTTCCCCGAGGGTCACTATCACCGTGTAAGTCCCAGGGGTCAGCGCCATCTCGAAGGCCCCCTCACTGTCGGTGGTCGTCGATTCGCCACCTGCAGTGATCGTGGCACCGACCACTGGATCACCGTTCTCCTCTGTTACCATGCCTACACAAGTGATCTCAGCCGGGGCATCCATGGTCCTAAAGCCATAGACCAGCTCGCTCATCGGCCATCCAGCGGTGTCCGTGCCATTCACTCTTATCTGATAGTTGGTCGAATACTGCAGGGATGATGGTGGTGTTAGTGTGGCTACGAGACCACTCCACGCCACTCCCGCAGAACCGCCATTAATGGTGGCCACGAAGGTCGCCATCTCCTCAGACATAGTGACGGTTATCGATGTGTCCAGAGGTTCGGATTGACCTGAGGGCGTGAAGGTTAGCGCCGCAGGTGGTGTGAGGTCGCTGGTCACCGTGACCCATGCTGAACGGCTCTGACCTGCGTTGTTCCAAGCCCTGACCTTGAGCTGGTGGGCGCCCGCGCTCAACGACGAGAAGCTGTGCGTCGTGGCCATGGACTTGTTGATCCAAGCCTGCGAGTCCAACTGCACCTCGTAGTAGGAGATGCCGGAGCCAGCGTCACTTCCGGTCCAGCTCAATTGGGCCGAGCCTTGATTGCGTGAGTTGTTGCCGGGGGTGGTGATGGTGACCGTTGGCACGGTCACCGGCACGGAGGGAGTGGCCTGAGCCTGGCTCGACCGCGCCCCCTCTCCAAGGGAATTGCTCGCCGAGACCTCGTAGTAGTATGTCTGTCCGTTGGTCACGGTTGTGTCCAGGTAGCTGAGCGTCACGCCCAGGTCGGTCAGTTTGCTAAGGCTACCGGCGCTGGTCCCTCTATAGACGGTGTATTTGGCGATCGGGTTTCCGCCATCGTCTATGGGCGCCAGCCATTGCAATGTCACCTGGGAGTTGCCAGGGGTAGCCGTAAGGCTCCTTGGGGCCGATGGTACGCTCACCAGGAACAGCGGCAAATAATCCGTGGATATTCCGCCTTCGATGGCGAAGGGCGTGTCCCCTATCCCATCCATATTAACATCGACCCCGCCGTATGTACTATAGTAATTACCGCCGAGGTACGGCCCGCCTACGATGTTCGTGCCTGCCGTCTTGGTCGAGTTCCAGGTGTTACCAGTTCCAAGGTCCTTGGCGCACTTGGCAGCGAATATCTTATTGTTGATGGCGGTGGAGTGAGACACGTCGGACTCAAGGCTAACACCATAGTAAGTCGGAGACGAGGTCTCGAAGACACTGTCTGCAAGCCAGATATCTGTCGAGCTTCTGACCCACGCTCCATATTTGTTGCACTGGTCAACGACGTTACCGATCACCTGGCATCTGGCGGTGTCCCTGATCCAGATACCATAATCATGCCCTGTCACAATGTTGTTGCGAACCACGACGTCGTATGCGTCATCGGTGACCCCGATTCCTATCTTGTCGAAGCCGAGGTTATAGAGGAGGAGGTTCTCCTCTACTAGGGTCCTATGCGAGTTGATGTGCACCGAGATGCCCATGGAGCATCCAGTTATGGTATTGTTGCGAATCACGCTGTCAGCGGCGCGCGTGATGTAGATGCCGACCCCACCGACATCGTTCCGGAAAGTGCAATCGAGGACGGTGGCATTATGCCCCCCGCCTAGGTAGATGCCATAGCCGGCGTTTTCGCTTATATTGCACCGGTAGAAGGAGGCATTCGGCATATCGTTGACATAAACCCCATCGTCGAAGTCGTCAGTCCCTGAGTTGATCAGGGTGCAATTGCCGAAGAATGGGCCATCGCCGAAGTAGCCTCGGACGGCATGGACCTCTGAGCCGTTCACATAACAACTCTCCAATCTCAGCCTGGCGCACTGCTGGAAGTAGATACCATATTGGCAGGATTCCACGCTGACGTTCGTCAGGGTGACATCATCGCTGTAGGCGATCTGGACGCCTTGGCCGTTCTTGGAGAAGAACATGTTGCTCACGCTCACCCCGTCGCATTCAACCAGTCCCAGGTATCCAGCGTCCGCATTCACGGCGACTCCCGGTTGCCCGACATAGTAGCGCACTGGGCCGTTCGTCACCATGTTGCTCGCGTCCGCGTCCAAGCTTAGCTCGGATGCAGAGGTCCCGCTCACATCGAGATCTCTCGCGTTTTCGGTGATGCTGTTATTCCTGAGCTTTGTGTTCTCGCACGCTGCAAGGACCACGCCCTCACCGTTGCCATGAACCTGGTTCCCCTCGAGGTAGAGGTTGTCGGTCCCTGTGGCTTGGAGCCCACCGACCTTGTTGTCCAGGAAGGAGCAGTTGCTGACCAGGATGTTCGATCCCGAGGATATCGAGGCACCGAAGTCGTTCTCTACCAAAAGCGTGTTCTGGAAAGTGCAGTTGAGCAAGCTGAAATGCTGGCCATATTGCACGTAGATGCCGTTCGTCTGGTAGCCATTCACGGCGCATTTTTCGACCGTGGCATACTGGCCCTTGATCTCGAGCCCTCTTTGTACACCGGTTATGACGCACTCCCTGATGGCGACACGATGCAGATCCACGCTAATGCCCGTGTTTGCGCCTCCAGTTATTGTGAACCCAGTGATATTGGAATCGCTGGCGGTCACATAGATCGCTCTCGCGGCTCCGCTGGTAACGGTCGTCGCGGCGGCACCGTCCTCTGAGTAGATGTTCACCCTCTTGTTGACCATCACGCTCTCAGAATAAGTCCCTGGATGGACAAGGATGTCATCCCCCGCTGTCGCGTTGTTAATAGCTTCATTGATGGTCCGGACATGCGTGGCATCGTACCATGAGGATGCGGCATTATCGTCCACCTCAATGATGGACGCAGCCCTCGCACCACCTGGCACGACGACAATCATAGATACAAGAAGGGCGAGCACGATCGAAGTTGCGAGCGATCTCGCAAAGATGGTATATCCCCCGTGGTCAAAGCGGAAGGTAATCTTCTTCCTTTCTAACACTGACTAACCTCCTCCGAAACAATATATGAAGAAGACTTGGGGACTCGCTACATATATCATTTTCCGAGCCAAGAAGGTCGAAGAGGCAAAAAGATAAAAAGAAGCGCCTGGCCATCAGACCAGGCATTTCTCATGAAAAGGGTTCAGATAACAATACTTAAACCATTTTCTTGCCGGCCTCATATGTCGCGCTCTGGTTCCAGACGTCCGTCGGCTCCAAGGTCCAAACACCGTTGGCCTTGAGGCCAAGCCCCTTCAGCACCTCGTTCATCTTGTCGAACAGCGGTCCGGAGGTAACGTAGTCCTTTACCTTGGCGTTGACCTGGTAGGACTTCATCTCGCAGGTGACCAGTACCGTGACCTTCTTCTTGTCCTTCTTAGCGGCCTCAAGGTTCTTACCGGTCTCCTTCATCAGGATCGCCCCGAAGGCGATCATCTCCGGGGACGGGGCCATTACGCTACCGACCTGGATCACATGGGGCGTGCCGTCCGCATGGACGGTCGCGAGTACCTTCCCCGCCTTGGGGTTGTTCAGCGCTTGGAACACTTCGTCAGGCATCTTGACCATAGAAACTCACCTAGGGGGAGGAAGGGTCACTAGCAATACATAAATATTGCCGATGTATATTTTTCTATACAGAAATGACCGATGAGGCCGTGATCAGAGAGATCCGATCCCTTAGGAGCGAAATCGATCAGATGAACGATCGAGTCGTCCGTCTGCGCTATCAAGACTTTAAGGAGGTCTTCGCCGAGCAGATGCGCATCTCCCTGGGCCATGAAGGAAGAAAGTCATTCGAGTCCGATCTGAGGAGAATGAGGGGCAGCTCGGAATGCGGTCTGAAGGGCGAATGCACCCGCCATTTGGAAGAGGCCATGGACAAGGTCATGGAGCATCTGGAGAAAGGGAGGATGGATGAGGCGGCAAAGGTGGTCGAGGAGACCCAAGCCCTCCTCTGCGGAACAGACTCGCCCTGCCATGACGATTCCTGCTCTCGCTCCGCCATCGAGACCGTGCAGAAGATAAAGCTCCTTCTCGGCTTCTATCAGGGGCTGAGGCAAAGGATCACGGTCTCCAGCAACGATCTCTCCTTGGCGGACAGCGCGAAGAGGGAGGCGACCCCAGAGAGCGTTGAAGCGGCTCTCTCCCCTCTTTCCAACTCTTGGCGGCTGCGGATAATGCTCATGCTCAAGGAGGGGGACCGCTCCCTATCAGAGATAAGCAGGTACCTGGACATGAGGACAGGCCATCTGCAATTCCATATCAAGAGCCTGCGGAACGCCGGGTTCATCGCCTCTGACAGGAGGACCAAGGCCTACTCCCTGACCCACAAAGGAGAAAGGGCGCTTGAAGGAGCGATGCGTTTGGCCTCCGACCTATGACTATCATAAAATCATGCTTCAACCTTAGTTCTTGAAAAGCAAAACGCCTAATGCCTCCATCGCCGTAACCGGGGTGATGTGCTGCCCACGACCACGATACGTCAAGGACAAGTTCCCGGAGTTGAAGCCGACCGCTTGGATCAATGCCAAGGCGGTCGAGCCCAAGGACGTCAAGAACAAGGTCGTGCTCGTCTACTTCTTCTCCTTCGGGGACGAGTTCTCGGAAACGGCAGTAAGCCACCTCTCCTACCTTCACAAGAAGATGAGAGGGAAGGGATTGGTCGTTATCGGAGTGCACGCCCCCAGCCTGGAGAAGGAGAAGGACATAGCCTTCGTAAAAGCCCAGGCAAAGAAATTCGGCATAGAGTTCCCCATCGCCGTGGACAACGATTACTGTGTCTGGAAGGCCTTCCGTAACCAGTTCTACGGCCAGTTCCACTTCGTTGACGATAAAGGCACCGTCAGGCACACCCGCTCAGGCGACGACATCGCAGAGGAGGTCGAGATGGCCGCCGTCCACCTCCTCAACGAATCCGGAAAGAAGGTGGATCTAGGCCCGGAGATCGACGGCGTGTGCCTGGAGGGGGATTGGTACGTGGGTGACGGCTACGTCGAGCTGGAGGGCCCTAATGGCAGCATCGACCTCAGATACATCGGCGAGGGCGTGGACCTCGTCCTGTCCAGTCCCAAGGCGAAGAAGCTCGAGGTCACCATCGACGGCGAGCCAATCGCGCCTTCGATCGTGGGAAGGGACATAATTCAGGAAGGCGGCAAGAGCTACCTCCTGGTCGGCAAGGAGAAGAGCCACCAGGTGGCAAGGGAGAAGCGCAAGGTCATGCGCGAGGTCGAGATGAAGGTCAGGGGCAAAGGCCTCCGCCTCATGGGATTCTGTGTCGTGGGGTGAGCCCAGAAGGTCCATCCTCGACCGCCGCCCATAAGCAGATTTATCGAAGACTATGATGATTGCGTAGAGGGAGAGAAAATGCCGGTCCAGAAAAAGGAGAAGATGGATATCAAGGGCAAGAAGATGGCTTGGAACGACCTCTTACATTACCAGGATGGTGCGGTCGTCTCCCGAACCCTCATTGACAAGAAGGTCGGGACGGTAACCATGTTCGCGTTCGATGAGGGCCAAGGGCTTAGCGAGCACACCGCGCCCTATGACGCCATGGTCATGATCACCGACGGCGAGGCGGAGATCAGGATATCTGGGGAGCCGTTCCATCTGAAGCAGGGCGAGACCATCATCCTGCCGGCCAACAAGCCGCACGCGCTCCGAGCAATCTCCACTTTCAAGATGATGCTAATCATGATACGCTCCGAGGATACCCAACCCCAACTGGTCCAGGAAAAGATGTGAATCAGAGATGGTTAGGAGACCGGGCCTATTTCCAATAATAGGCGACGCGTCCGTTCGACCGGAACTCGAAGAGGAACCAGTAGAGACCAGGGGCGGCTGAAATTAGTATTTCGTGGCAAAACTTTCAATTTCGTTGCCCGAAGCAAATTGCCCCCCAAGAAGTAAAGAACTTATGGGTGCGAGGATGCATTGGAGACGAGATCCATCAAAGAAGGAGGATGGCGCCGTCGAACGGGATCGAACCGTTGACCTTGTGATTAACAGTCACACGCTCTACCGACTGAGCTACGACGGCCTAGTGGTGCGGAAAACTACCGCCTCGTATTAAGCTTTTGGGGGCGGGGCTCGACCTATGGCAATGAGCCCCGCAGCTTATTCACGGTCTCGTCCATCGAAGTAAGAATTGCCTTCAGGTCTAGGAAGAACTGCTGCAGCTTCTCGGTGGTCACCGCTCCTTCGGGAGAAGGCGCGATCAACCCCTCCTGCTCTAGAATCCGCAGCGAATAGCGCACCTTGTGCTGCGGGACGTTGAGGAGCTCCGATAGCCGGATGATGCCGATGGGCTCGTGCTCCATGATGGCCTTGAGCATGGTGACGTGCCGCTCGAGAAGCTCGATCTCGCTCTCGATTTTGCTGGTAAGGACGCTCCTCCCCTTCACGCTTTCACCCCAGAATTCTCCTACTGAGCTACATGATAGCATTTGGCTCTTAAATTCATTGCTAGCCTCGCTGGTCGTCAACGGAGCTGAGCTGGACGCCTACATGCGCCTGACGTCGCAGACCCAATTGTCGTAGAAGGCCTCGCGCTTGTTCTCCAGCACCTCTACCTTCCGCTTCCTCTCCTTGGCCCAGGACTCCACCAGCCTCGCCTCGCGCTCCGTCCCTACGGTCACGATAACGTAGTCCACCACCTCCAGGACCTCGCTGGTTATCTTCTTCCAGACGATGGAGTTGTGCGGCCCGATCTCCCCGGCCATGAGCATTGTCCCGAAGTGGGCGTGCTTGAGGAACCTCGAGGCGCGGGTGCCGTCTATGCAGACCGTCTCCTCAGGAACCAGCCTGCCTGTCCTGAGGCCGAGCGACAGCAGCGCGGGATCGTTGTCGAAGGAGAGTGGGACCATGCCCATGTCCCTCAGCGCCACCGAGCCCACTCCCGAGCCGCAGCACGCGTCCAAGCATATCTCGCCCTCGACGTTCTTCCAGCGCTCCTTCAGGAGGTCGGAGACCGCCAGCGCCCTGGTGGGGGTGAAGTCCTCAAGGGCGGGGGACGCCTCCTTGGCGATCCTGAGCGAGTAATATTCGCGGACCGCGGCCTCCCACTCGACGCGCTCCTCCTGCAGCACCTCCGCATCCAGCTCCTCCAACATCTCGAAGATGTCGGCCACGGGCTTTCGTAACAGGAAGGTGGCGCACTTCCAGCCCTTTCCATCGTTGAGCGCCACCGCCAGAGGGTACTCGTCGGTGGAGATCAGGAGCTTGGCCTCCTTCGCGGGCATGGACAGCAGGATCTGGGTGAAGGAGTCGTCCGTCAGCCTCTCGAAGTTAGGCTCGATGAGCTCGACCTCGTCCACATCCAAGAGCACGGCGGCGCGCATTGGGAACCCAGCTTCCTCGCCAACTGTATCAAGGGAGATAAAGGCTAGCATCCCCTCCCATGGGAGCGGCGATTTCATCCCGGGAATTCAGAGGGCATCCTTCAAATAACCGCTGGCGCGTAGAACCGGAGGATGAAGGCCATCGAGGTCCGCGGGCTGAGCAAGTCCTACGGCGACAAGCTCGCCCTGGACTCAGTGACCTTCGAGGTCGAGGAAGGGACGTTCTTCGGCTGCTTCGGTCCCAACGGCGCGGGCAAGAGCACCCTCCTCCGCCTTCTAACTGGACAGATACAGCCTACTGCGGGCCAGGCATCCGTCCTGGGCATCGACTGTGCCACTCAGGGGCTCGAGGTCAAGAGGCGGATAGGCATCGTCCCGGAGGTCGAGAGCCCACCCTCCTACCTTACCGCCTGGGAGTTCCTCTACTTCACCGGGAAGGTGCGCAAGGTCGACGACCTAGACAAGCGCATCGACCATTGGCTTGACTTCTTCGAGCTTCAGGAGGCGCGGGGGACCTTGTGCCGTGACCTGTCCAAGGGCATGAGGCAGAAGGTCATGCTGGCCTCTGCCTTCATCCACGAGCCCAAGTTGCTCTTTCTGGACGAGGCGTTCATCAACCTCGACCCCATATTCCAGAAGAGGATGCGCGACTACCTGCTGCAGCTCCGTTCCGAGGGGCGCACCATCTTCCTCTGCTCGCACATCCTGGAGATCGCCCAGCGCCTCTGCCAGGAGGTAATCGTCCTGGACAAGGGCAGACTGGTCGCGTGGGAGAGAATGAGCGCCCTGCAAGACAGGAACGAGAGCCTGGAGCAGCTGTTCCTACGCCTGGTGGGAGAGGGAGATGCTGACCGTCCTTAGGCTGATGCTCACGGAGGAGTACCGCCTTCACGTGAGCTATTCCTCGCCCAGGGTCTTCTTCTCCATGCCAGCATATGTGTTCGCCATCGCCTTCTTCTTCGCCGCCACCCTCCCGATGCTCCAGGGCAGCATCCCTTTGCAGGACATACTGCTCTTCACCAACGCCGGGGTCTTCGTCTACGGCCTGAGCGTGGGGGCCTTCGGTTTCTTAGGGAAGACGTACCTGGAGAGGAGGTATGGTCGGACCAACTTCCTGGTGGCGATGCCATTCCTTCTGCCTTTTACGTTCCGTCGGGCCTACGCCTCGATGTACCTAAGGGACGTGATCTTCTACATCGTGCTCATCTTAGTCCCTGGACTGGGGGGTGTCCTGGTCGCCAGCGGGCTGGCGCATTACCACATCTCATCGGTCCTGGTGGCCTTCGCCACCGTCACCCTGTCCTTCCTGCTCGGGATATCCTTCTCCTTCCTAGCATCGGTCATCTACCTCCGCTCCAAGGCCGTTTTCATTGCCATGGTAGCCGGGTTCCTGGCCATGGCGATGGCCTACGGCGTCTTCGACCTCATACCCTTGGAGTACCTCCTCCCCTCCTGGGGTGTCCAAATCAACCTGCGCCCCCTAGGGGACGACCTCGGCCAGGCCGCCTTCTACTTCGCGGTGAGCGTCGCCGTCTCCTTGATCATGGCCATCTTGGCAGTGGTCTCGGTGGCCGAGGCCCCTCTGGGCAAGGTGTCGCGCATCAAGGAGAGCTTCCCTGGCTATCACGACGCCACGCGCTTCGCCAGGTCGCTCCAGTCGCTCCTGGCCAAGGAGTTCTCGGACATGGCGCGCTCGGGAGGGGCGAGCAAGATGCTCCTGGCCTACGTCGTGCCCCTCCTGCTCCTCTCCTTCACCACCTGGTACGTCAACAATGGCCGGGCCATACCGGTGGGCTTCAACACCGTCTTCTATGCCGCCATGGTCGGCTCCTTCGGCATCATGCTCTACTCTTGGATAGCCAACGTGGATGCGGTCGACTATCTGGAGACGCTGCCGGTGAGCGTTCCCCAGGTGATAAGAGCTAAGCTTCTGGCGTTCTTCCTGCTGACCCTCCTTATCTCCACAGGCTTCGTGGTGGGGATCGCCTTCGCCAACGACGAGACCCAGCTCCTGTGGCTCGCTCTTCCCGTCCTCTACATCACCACCGCCTTCATGGTGATCGCCACCGCCTACCTCACTGGGCTGAGCCCCAATTCCGTCCTCTTCAACCCCAGCGTCATGACCCGCTTCATGGCCCTCTCCCTGCTGCCCGACCTTAGCATAACCATATTGTCCTTCAGCCTCAACAGCGACCCCATCCTAGCCGCAGCTGGCATAGCGTTGGTCTGCTTCGCCCTTCTCACATCCACCTTCTTCCTCTATCGCGGGCTGGAGGGCAAGTTCTCCCATGCTGGCTTCCTCTAGGCCAGTAAGGATTTAGTAGGAAGTGGGAAATAGACGTGCATGGACCAGGGCCATTGGATCCGGCGGTTGGTGCATATGTCAGCGCCGGTGTTCCTGGTCTATTACCTGGTGCCGGACGAGATTTACGGCGTGGACAAGCGCATCGGCCTCCTTGTCATCCTGGCCATCATCCTGGCCTTCGAGGCGCTGCGCCTTTGGCGGCGATGGACCTTCCTCGGCCTGCGCGAATATGAGGCTGGGAGGATATCGGCCTTCGCCTGGGCCTCCATTGGCCTGACCTTCACCTTCCTATTCTTCCCCGTTGAGCTGGCCGCCCCCGCCGTGATGGGAATGGCGTTCACCGACCCTCTCATCGGGGAGCTTCGCCATCGCAATAGCGCGCTCTATCCCATCCTGCCTCTGATCTTCTACTTCGTGCTGGTCATGACGGTGTTCGTCGCGCTCATGGGCTGGAGCTGGCAGGTCATATTGGCCAGCGTGGTCGGGACGGTCCTTGCCATAGGGGTGGAAAGGGTCAGGATAAAAAGCGTGGACGACGACTTCCTTATGATGGTCGTCCCTCTATTGGGGATGGCGGCCGTCCTCTATCTCACTTCTTCTTTTCCTTCCTGACCATGTTGCCGTAGAAGGTGCGGTAGACGTCGCGCTTGACCTTGGTCTCGATGGCTTGGATGGGGCCATCGTGGCAGTCCAAGGCTGCCTGCTCGGTCTTATGCCTCTTGCCGCAGCTGTAACACTGATATACGATTGGCATCCGTCCCTCGAACGCGCCTTACTGATAATAATCTTTTCCTGCTCCAAATTCGCCGCTTCTCATCTTCCATCCATTGAGCCCCCAGTTGGTCCGAGTGCTGCGATTCGAATTCAAGTTTGGATGGTCGTCAACATTCAATCAGGGAAGGGTGGTTCGCCAAGTAGAGACGTTCCCCTTTATAAAATGGACGGGTCAGATATCATTCGGTTGAGCCTCAGCCCCTCCAAATGGCATAACAATAGATAATCAATGAATAATTCTCCTCGGGACTCGCATCTATTTATAGTTGCGTAAACCAATTAGAGCTGCTATGAATAGGATAAAGGTCATCAACGAGCCCTCAGAGCTCGTACCCATGCTGCGGGCCGTTGATACCAAGGTGAAGAGGGAGGTTTTGAAGGAAGTCACCTTGGAATGGAGGACCTCAAAGGAGATCGAGGATAAATACGGGGATGAGGGCAAGGAGGCCATCCGCTTCTTCGAGAAGATGAAGCTGGTCGAGACGAAATGGCAGTCGTCGGGCGGTAACTACCCGGAGAAGGCCTATCACACCTACTACAATTCATTCCATATCAACGCCTCTTGGCCGGTCTACGAGATCTCAGACGTGCTCTCGGCGGCCATGATGCCAGAGGACGAGTTCGACGGCCTGGAGGAGAAGATAGTCAAGCTGGTAGGGTCGGAGGGGAAGTTCTCCGGGGACGTGGCGGAGAAGCTGGGAATAACCTCGACCATGCTCAAATCGCTGGTGAAGAGGTCCATACGCCTCGACTTCCGAGGTCATCGGATCGAGCGCCTGAAGGATTGAGCGGAGGTCTTCCATGGAGGTTTTCGTGCTCAGGCTCGGCCATCGACCAGCCCGCGACAAGCGCATCTCCACCCATGTGGCCTTGACCGCCAGGGCCTTCGGGGCCAAAGGTATCTTCGTATCCACCAAAGACGAGGAGCTGGAGGAGAGCGTCCGGGACGTTACCGGGCGCTTCGGTGGCGACTTCGAAATAAGGACCGGGGTAAAATGGAAACCGCTGCTGCGAGATTTCCAGGGCACTAAGGTGCACCTAACCATGTACGGCGTGCATGTGGACGACGCCCTCCCCAGGATTAAGAAGGAAGCCGAGGGTCGGGTCCTAATCGTGGTCGGGGCGGAGAAGGTGCCCGCCGATGTCTACCAATTGGCCGATTTCAATGTGGCGGTGGGGAACCAGCCTCATTCAGAGGTGGCCGCCCTCGCCGTTTTCATGGACCGGCTGACCGATGGCGAAGGCCTGAGGAGCGAGTTCGAGGGGCGGCTGAAGGTGCTGCCGTGCGAGAGGGGGAAGAGGGTTGTCGACCGAGAGCGTCCCGAATGAGCGCGAGTGCCTCCGCATAATGAGGGAGGAGGGCTGCAAGCTAAGTGTCATCCAGCACGTCTGCACCGTCAAATCGATCGCCGAGGAGATGGCAAAGAGGAGCGGTGCCGACCTCAAGCTGGTCCGGGCCGGAGCCCTCCTGCACGACGTTGGCCGGTCCCGGACCCAAGGGGTGATGCACGTGGCGGAGAGCGTGCGCATCGCCGAGGAGCGCCACCTTCCAGAGGAGCTGGTGCGGATAATCCAAAGGCACGTTGCCGCCGGCCTGACACAGAAGGAGGCGAAGGGCATTGGCCTCCCCGAAGGCCAGTACATGCCAGAGACCTTGGAGGAGAAGATCGTCTGCCACGCCGACAACCTGGTCAAAGGCCAGAGCGGGATGCAGACCTTGGAGGAGGCGTTGGATGAGATCGTCCGCCGAGGCTACCCAGTGACCGCGGAGCGCATGCGGGCGATGCATGTCGAGCTGTCAGGGCGATGTGGCATCGACATCGATGAGATAGTTCGGATGCTGCGCGCCGACCCCCCGCTCAAGGGACCGTGCGCCGCCTATACTTCCCAGAAAGGTGCTCGTCCCTGAGATGATGGTAGGTCTCAGCGCTCTCCATCGCCTTGGACCTGATGGTCGCATCATCGCTCTTGATTATCCTTCCCGGCACCCCCACGACCACGGAGCGTGGCGGGATCATGCTGTTTCCAGTCACCACAGCGTTGGCGCCTACGATGCATTCGTCCCCCACCACCGCATGGTCCAGTATCGAGGAGTTCATGCCGATGATGCAGCGGTCGCCGACCGTCGCGTTGTTTATCACCGCGGAATGGCCGACGGTGACATCCTTGCCGACCACCCCGACGTGGATCACGGCATGGTCCTGCACGTTGCTGCCCTCGCCGATGACGACGCGCCCCTCGTCGCCACGCAGCACCGCATATGGCCAAATGCTGACCCCCTCGCCGATGACGACATCCCCGATGATGATGGCGGTGGGGTCTATGTAGGTGGGCATGAGGAATAGAAGACTAAGGGCTGCCCTCTCACTTCTTAGGGGTGGGGCCCTTGCGGGTGGTGACCCTCTTGGGGAAGTACTTCAGGACGACCACATCCCCGACCGCCTGTATCCATCTGTAGGGCACATTCACGGCCTTGGAATCCTCTACCAGCAGTGGGTTGGTCTCGTTGATGAACAGCCCGTCGACCTTCTTGTGGTCCAGGTCCAGGACCAGGTTGTTTACGTTCCCCAGGAATACGCCGTTGGGCGTGTACACCTGCAACCCGATGAGCTCAGAAGCTTCCACCATCATCAGCCATCACTGATGGCGGAATGATTATCCGCTTTTATAAAGCCTTCTGGCCAGGGAAGGCGAATAAGAATGCAGACCGACGGGCTCTGAGGCGAACTGCCGAGGCCCCCGGTCGATAAAGGGAAAGTTATTTATCGAATGACCTCATTCGGTTTTGCGTCAATGTTGCACAACCGAATAAGGGGAGTCACATGGACGAAGAACTGGAAGCTATAAGGAGGAAGAAGATGGAAGAGCTCAAGAGCGGCGCCGGGAAGGGCGCCCAGTGGCCCAACGAGCCTGTGGTGGTGACCGACGCCGATTTCGACGCCTTCGTGGCCAAGTACCCCTTGGTCGTCATCGACTGCTGGGCGCCATGGTGCGGGCCCTGCCGCATGGTCGCTCCGATAGTGGAAGCCCTGGCCAAGGATATGTCTGGCAAGGTCGCCTTCGGGAAGCTCAACACCGACGAGAATCCGACGATCCCCAACAAGTTCAACATCAGCGCCATACCCACCCTCCTGGTCTTCAAGGGCGGGAAGCTTGCCGACAGGATTATCGGCGCGATGCCCAAGGAGCAGCTGGGCGCCAAGATCAAGAAGCACATGTGATCGGTACTGCCCCTCCCCTTGCTCACGTTTTCGGCAGGGGCATCCCCAATTCCCTTTCTCA
>JAJRAN010000071.1 GCA_028682915.1 Methanomassiliicoccales archaeon
TCGTCTCCTCGTTCAACTCGTCACGGAGCCTTCTATGCTTCTCCGCCTCGTTGTTGTTGTACTGTCTCTTTTGGTCCAGTTCCTCCAACAATTCACTCATAAGTTCACGCTCAATCGTCTAGCAGACACTGAATAAAGCGAATCCACATACTGACTACCGTTTATAACCCTTTCGCCCGGGGTCGGCGGAAAAAGGCTTAAGCCAGCATCACGCGCCTTCGTCGTCTAGGTCCTCGAGGTCGTCCGGGTCGCCGCCATCCTTCCTGTCAGGCTGGCTGGGCTTGGCGTCCCCTTCCAGGGGGATCTCGTGCCAGTCCGTGCCATACTGGTCTGCGCCCCCGGTCTTGAGCTCGAACTTGACCCGGAGGTGGCCGTTCTCGAAGTATACGTAGGCGGACTTGAGCATGCTCAGGTAATAGGAGACGCGCTTGCCCTGCCGGGAAAGCTTCCTCTCGGTGCAGACGAGCAGCCCCTCCTGCTCCAGGTCCCGGATGCGGCGGTAACAGGCGGCGATGGGGATGTTATAGGCGTCGGAGATGTCCTGGGCGGACTTGGGCACGCGTATCGTAGCCACTAGTATCTTGACCGAGTACTCGTCGGTCAGCAGCTGAGAAGTCCTTAAAAGGTCAACCCTACAGATACCCCCATCCGCCCTCTCCTGGTTATCGCTAGGGATAATGGGGTTAGGCTTATATTTGCTTGACCATGCGTCCGAGGACATTGGGGTTGACACCAGCCTTCCCACCTGGCCCCTCATCAGCTCGTGGCCTTCTCCTTCTCGATGTAGGCAAGGTCGTTGTTGGGCTGCACCTGGACGCTGAAGTGCCCCTTCTCGAAGCACAGCTGAAGGGAGTCGACGGCGCACATGTAGAAGCGGACCTTCTTGCCGCGATATGCCTCCTCCTCCCTCACGCACTTGACCAGGCCGACGCTCTCCATCTTCCCTACCCGGCGATAGGCGACGGCGATGGGGATCTCGCAGATGCGGGATATCTCCTGAATTGACATCGCTTTACCGTAGGTGGCACTCATGATCTTCCCAGCGTAATCGTCGGCCATTAGCCGTGACATCTCCTGCTCCCTCTGAATGCCGTCTTCCTTGTTAGGTTCGTAAGCCGCATGATTTTAAAGCCCTTGGCTTCTGGCTATCAAAAAAGATAGCCAGAGGACGGCCGTCCAGACAGCGGGATCGTTTCCCCAGGTGATAATCACACCATGGGAACGAGCCGCGGCACGATCTTCTCCTTAGCCAGCTCGAAGTCCAGGTAGTAGTAGGGCGAGGAGGGCTTCTGCCCACACACCATCACCGTGCCCGCGAGGGACTCCAGCTTGATGTGGATCAGGGCCTGGTGCGCCAGCTGCCTGAGCGACTTGCAGGAGGTGGTGGCCTCGGCCAGGACTACGTTTCCAGCCCGCTTCATCGCCTCCAGGTGGACGAAGGTCGCCGGCAGCACGTCCGACCCGTAGAGCGCCTCAAGGGAATCGAAACCGAGTATGGACATGTAAGGCTCGACCGCGGAGCGGGAGAGCATGAAGCGCAGCGAGTTCAGCCTCAGGTCCTGTGCCGCGTCCGAGCCCTCGATGATGCTCACGAAGTCGAAGCTCTTGTCCATGGGGGCATCGTGGTCCAGAACACGCAGGCAGCCGCTCAGTGCTTCCTTGGACGCCATGCTGCGCATGTGCTTGTCCAGGGTCTCGTAGTTGATGGCGAACAGAGGGAACCAGATGATACCCCGCTTCTTGGCGAGGAAGTCGGCGATGAGGGTGTACTCGATCGCTCTCACGATATCCTGAGGCACGCTCTCGCCTATCTCGATCAGGATGACCGAGCCGCGGCGGAGACCGCCCAGCTCCTTATCCATGGACCCGTTGCCGGTGGAGGCTATCTCCACGGAGGGGTCGGCCACCGGGGTATGTGGAAGCAGCTCGTTGGGCATGTTGAACCAGTTGGTCTCGAAGACCCTGAGCCTGCCATCCACCAAGGTGAAGGGGTACTTCCAGCGCATGACCATCTGGCCACGCAACTTCTCGATCACCAGCTCCCGGACCCTCCTGCCCTCCCTTTGGACGTTGTAGAGCCGGACCACCCCGTCCCCTAGGTAATCGTAGACGTTCTTCTCTGCCGTCTCCATCACATAGGCGATGTTGGTGCCTGAGTGCTCCACCAGGTCCTTTTGAAGGGTGTTCATGATCTTCTGGGAGCTGATCCCGTAATGCTCGGACAGAGCGTCGATGGAATCGAGCACGATGAGCGTCTTGTTGGGGAGGTTCGCCTCGGCCATGTCGTACGCCAGCTCCATCTCCGGGAGCATGACGCCAATATCGAGGACCATGCCGTCCTCGGTCAGCTCGCCGGTCATCGGCTCGGAGTCGTCCCCTTCGCCGGACTCGATCTGACCTTCGAGCTTCATGAGCTCGGAGCGCACCACCATGGGGCTGGACGACTCTCCCTTTCCCAGCACCTTGAGCAGGTCCTTCGCCACCCTCAGGGTCGAGTCGTGCTGATAATCCTCCATACCTCGGAAGGAGGGCGCCTTGGTCTTGGTCAGGAAGGCCTTCCCTGCCTTGAGGATGTCATTGCGCTTGGCCTTCTCCTCCAGCCATGGGAACTGCCGATAGAGCGCCTCGTCCGAGACGCGGGTGGAGAGGTAATAGTCGGGCTGCTCGTCCGACAGCTCCTCGATCAACTGCAGGGCCAATGTGGTCTTTCCAGTACCGGCATCACCCTTGATCAGCAGCGAGTGGCCTCCGGGGGCGCGGAAGAAGTTCAACATCTCTACTGGGATACGGCCACGATAACCCTCTTTCATCGTCATCCTGCCCTTTTTCCGAATATAATCCGAAAGGCTTCTTAATCTTTTCTTACCTTTATCATATCTGGAAAACAGAGACCTCGACTGCTGGTGCGCTCGATTGGTAACATATAGAAATAATTATAATTTACATAATATTAATTGATTCTTATTCAAATCTGAATTAACTGCGTTAACATCTGCAAATCATCCCAGGTGGTTGGCCCCCCCTCGCCGGGTGGATAGCCTATATAGCACTGGGCCCATATTCGTGGCGGTTTGGTCTATGCTCATCTGTCCCTTGGACTATCGCTATGGCAGAGACTCGATGAAAGAGGTCCTGAGCGAGGAGAACCGCCTCCGGACGCAGCTCACGGTCGAGGCGGCCTTGGCCCGTGCGCAGGCGAAGGCTGGCAACATCCCCAAGAAGGACGCGGAGCGCATCGCCCGGGCCTGCGCCTCGGATGTCGTCAAGCTCGCCCGCGTCAAGGAGATAGAGGCGGAGACCAAGCACGACGTCATGGCCATGGTCAAAGCCATCACCGAGAAGAGCGGGGAGTCTGGAAAGTATGTTCACCTCGGGGCGACCTCCAACGATATGGTGGACACCGCGACGGCGTTGCAGATTAAGCAGGCGCTGGGCCTCATCGAGGAGGACCTCGTCACCCTGATCAAGGTGTTCGCGGAATTGGCCGCGAGGCACCGCGACACCGTCATGGTCGCACGTACCCACGGCCAGTTCGCCATACCCACCACCTTCGGCTTCAAGATCGCTGGATACGCGAGCGAGATCATGCGCGACCTGGAGCGCCTCAGGGAGCTCAGGCCCAGGGTCTGCGTGGGCAAAATGTCCGGGGCGGTGGGAACGGGGGCCGGGTTCGGGGACAGCTTCTTCCAGGTCCAGGAGCTGGTCATGAAGGAGCTCGGTCTCGAGGTGGAGGAGGCCGCCACCCAGATCGTCTGCCGGGACCGCTACGCCGAGCTCGCCTCATTCCTGGCGCTGCTGGCGACGGCGTGCGAACGCTACGCCACCGAGGTGCGCAACCTCCAGCGGACCGAGATCGGCGAGGTCATGGAGGCCTTCGACGAGAAGAAGCAGGTCGGCTCCAGCACCATGGCGCAGAAGCGCAACCCCATGCTCTCGGAGAACCTCTGCGGGCTGGCAAGAGTGGTGCGCGGCTTCGTCCCCGCGGCGTACGAGAACATGGTGCTCTGGCATGAGAGGGATCTATCGAACTCGAGCGCCGAGAGGTTCATCATACCGCACATTTTCGTGCTGACGGACGACATCCTAATCAAGACCGTACAGGTGTTCTCGGGGCTGAGGGTGAACAGAGAGAGGATGAGGTCGAACCTGGAGTCCTCGAAGGGCATGGTGATGTCCGAGGCGGTCATGCTCGCCCTGGTCGAGAGGGGCATCGGCAGGCAGGACGCGCACGAGCTGGTGCGCCGCGCGAGCCTGGCGGCGGAGAAGCAGGGGAAGGAACTTAAGGCCGTTCTTTTAAGATGCAAGGAAGTCACAAAGGTCATCAGCGCGAAGGAGCTGGACGAGGTCATGGAGTACTCCAGCTACGTCGGATCGGCACCGAAGATGGTCGACAAGGTCGTGGCCAAGGCCAAGAAGGTAAGTCAGTAGACTTCAAGGTGCGAAAATGGACCCATGGACGGCGCTCGGGCTTTTAGCCGGTTTCCTCACCACCATCGGTTTCGTTCCTCAGATCATCAAGGGCTATCGCAGCAAGAGAATGGAGGACTTATCGCTGATCATGCCAATACTTATCGGTGTCGGAATGCTGATATGGCTGATCTATGGCATCTGGCTCGATTCTCTGCCCTTGATCCTCTGGAACGCCATCGCCCTCACGCTGAACATGATCATAATCGCTCTCATCTTGAAGTATGGTGGTAGCAAGAAGGGCTGACTCGTCGGGACGCAGCAATTTTGAAAATCAAGGCGAGACGGATCTTTCCATTGTAGGGAGCTTAAATTGCGTGAGTGCATAATTCGTACGCAGCTATCATCGCACCAGTTGAGCCAAGTTCTACCAAACGGACAAGTATATATCTACCTCCCTCATTGCACTGACCCAACGGGCAAGTAGATCAGCGGAAGATCGCCGCCTTCGCAAGGCGGAAGCCGGGGGTTCGAATCCCCCCTTGTCCACTACAGTCCCATCAGAGCTCGCAAATGTTATAGTGGAATCTGCTCACTTTGAAATCCATTGCACTCTTTTTGACATGTGGTTGGCTAGAGAGTCTTTTTTGCAGAACTCAACCACTTCATGCAGTCTGGACAGGCGATAACGTACGCATTTAATGCGCCATTATTCGTTTCTCTGGCCACGCTTTTTCCTTTTACCGAAGACGGATCGCTTGAGATGAGAAGACGCGCATTTTCACTATCGATCAAAGCTTGCGCATAGCGGAGTTCAGAATGCGCCTTGCATATTCTTCTTTCACATATCTGACATGTGTAGCCCCCTATCAGAAACCCACTCTTCCCGCAAATCGAGCACTTTTCCGCCATTGAAGTTCCTCCTTGACAGCAAAACGAACTAATCAGAGGAAATATTGAAGAATAAGACTAATCCCGAATTTTGATATTATTGTTTGATCAACCATCAACAACCATAGGATTATTTTCTCTCCTTCGTCTCCTTCAGATAGAACTCGATTAGATTTTGCTCCGCTCGCTTAAGTATCTCGGAAAGAGTGGATGGGGAGATGTTCAATTGCCTCGAAAGCCCTATGGCAGTGATACCTCGCGGATAATTGTAATAGCCTAATTCATTGGCTTTTATTATGACATATTCCTGTCGAGCTGTAAGAATGTGCGCCGTATCAAGGGTCTTCTTATTCCTTAACCAAACTTCACAACCTTTGTTCTGGACATTTGCAATTAGATCCTTTAAGGCTGCTTGGGTTGGGGTGAGCAGCCGCCATTCCATCATTCCACTTGAACACCAGCGAGCGTCCTTCACATAACAATCAGAATTCATTATTGTCGAGCATTCTGTCCAATTCTTCGCTGCTACCGAACCAATAATTTTTCCATCCTCCTTATGGGCGATATCAAATTTGAGCACATCTGGATGGGAGATGATGGAGGCATGCAGAGTATTCAATGTACCGGGATCGACATCCACCTCAATTAAGGCCTGGCTACCTTTCCTCCCAAAGGGGGTGCAGTCATGGATTCTCATCTTTGCATTGTACCTTGAAAAAACCTCCAATATCCAAGATTTTGGTTGGATGACAGCTATGACCACTTCTAGCAAGAAGTTTCGCTCCATTTGAGATATTGGGTGATGATATTAAAGTAACTTCAATTCTCATGTCATGGACTCGATCCTCCTTGCATCGGCTGATTTGTAGCCCTAATGAGTTTGGGTTGAGAGTTAGTGCCTCTTTCTTAGCCATTGGAACGCATGATTTTGAGTAATATTGGATTATTGTGTTTTCCATGTGTCCAGCATCTCTGCATTAAATATCTGCAAAGCTTCATGTTCCGCACTTACAATGTTACCTTAGGTGGCATACATGGTAATTTTGCCAGAAGAGGTCATGAAAGCGCTCAACGACCCCGCGAGCGTGAAGGTGCTAGCGACGAAGACTCCTGAAGGAGTAGTGAATGCGATACCATTGGGAAGCCTGGCTGCCCTGGACCCGAACACCATCATTTGCGGTGTGGTGTTCATGAAGCAAACGCACAATAATCTGGAAAAGATGAAGAAGAACGGTGAGCGCCCGGCGGTTCTTGTAGTGAGCGGCAGGAACGCTTACCAGATCCATGCGACAATCAAGATCTTCGCGACATCCGGCCCGGTCCTAGACACGATGAACGAGAAGGTCAAGGCACGAGGCATCACCGTGACCGGCGTTTGGTTCATGGAGCCCGAGTCAGTATTTGACCAGAGTCCAGGTCCGAATGTAGGCAAGAAGATCGCCTGAGGGCCGATCAATCATCTTTGCAACCATTCTTGCCAAATGAGCTGGTGGCTAGAATCTGACTCGCCTCACTCATCTCCATATTATTTCAATCGAGCATCTACCCACATAAAATAAGGTTGAACAGTTACAATGATGTATTGGCAATAAACATGGATTCGTCCAAGATGAGCCTACCACGGTGGATATTGATCACGATCGTCGGCTTTGATATGATACTTATCGGAGGAGTGATACAATGGCTCTACCCATTTCAACCCGATGATCCCATCATTCTAATCCCCCTGGCACTCATCGGTTCTGGTATGTTGCTCATCTTCATCTCATTGGTGTCATTGAGGGGCGTGGAAGAAGAGGGCCATAACGATTAGATGCCGGAACTTTGCCCCATACGTTCACCCAACTAAAAAGGGAACCTCGGAGAAGGGGAAGTCGTTCTTGAAACCCATTCACATTTCGAGAATTTTTCGAGTAGCGCCTAGGCAAGGTACGTGTGGCGACCAATTGATTGATGAGGATTTCGGAGAGTTGGATGGACAAAGCCAACCCTAATCCTTAATAATGTGAGCTGACCCATTGCGTTCCAGCATCCTAGGATGATACTCAAATCGAGTGAGTATACCAGTATACGACTGCACAGATGGCAACACCAACTAAGAATGATACCGCCACAGCTAGCCATCCTTTCCCATTGTCGGTCATCTTCCACCTCCTCCACATACATCAATCTATTGGCTATTATCTTTATCTCTCATAATCAGGACCTCACGTCCTCTTTTAAAATCCTCGAGCCTCTCCGAAATCCTAACTTTCCATTGCCCGGTCTAGGCTTCTCCCCTCGGCCCAAGCATCTCCACCCAGTCCCAATGGAAAACCGTGTGGGGATTCTTCCTCTTTACGAATTCGTATGCATCTTTGTAAGGCATGCCATATTTCTTACTGACATAGATCATGGCCACGAACGGCGTCCTATCGATTCCAGCCAAGCAGTGAATCAGCACTTTGGCGTTGAACATTGAGAGGGCCACGAGCATATTCCCTGCCTTCAGGAGCTTTTCAACGATTGGCGTTATATTCACTCCGGATATGCCATCGAAAAGCGTGCGGGCGTCGATTATCAGGTCGATATCTCCCTCTTTCAAATCGTTGATGGAGAAGGCATCATCCAATCCTCCCACGGCCACGAAATCGTCTATCCAGTTCATTGTTCTTCACCTTTGAATTTTGCTAGTGGACTACACCATTTCCCTTTCGATAGCAATGAGGTTGGAGGCCGATTTCCTTAATCGATTCGGTTGTCTTTGCGACCAGCACTGCCAATCTCCTAAGGGAGAGCGAGAGGTTTCAGCTCATCTTGGACACGAACCTAACCGCATCCAAATTATGATGATTGCTAAGGATTGAGCTCCTTTAGGACAGCAAGTTTCTTCCTGTACTCCTCCTCTGTGATCTCTCCTTTCGCGAACCGCGTGGCGAGCACCTTGGAAGGATCGTCCTGGCTCACGTCCTCGCGCGGTTTCCCTCTCACCTCCATCTCTTGCTTCCTTAGTTCCTCGAATTCCCTTGGGTCTCTCCTGGGAGGCCCTCTTGCGAGATCATTTCGATGCATCCACTCCTGAGAAGACCCGGGGCCGGTGCTCCGGATTTCCTTCATTTGAGCCTCCCTCTGCGCGATGTACTTCTCCCTTTCCTCCGGGGTCATTGCTGGGGGCGGCCCCATCGTACCCTCTCTTTGCTTTCGGAGCTGCTCATTGCGCTCCATGATCAGCCTTCTTCGCTCCTCGTTCATCCTATCTCTTTCTTCCTTCGTGATGGCTGCATCGGAAGGGGCGTACTTCGGCGACCCTGCTTGCTGTACGGTTGCCTGCTGTGTCCTGGCAGTGACGATCGGAGGCTCTTTTGCCTTGAGGTTGGCTTCGGGGACCTTCGCATTCACCTCGATTTCTTGAGGCCTCAAGGGCGCCTTCGGCTCATTTGACTTCTTCTTGATGCCCCCATCGACCTTGGGCTCGTCATTATCCTCTGCCATATCAATCAGTAATAATTTGCACCCAAGGGATGATTAAGTTACTTACGGCAATCGATACTATGTTTATCTCACAACCGGGCCTCATCGGTTAATTCGTTCCTCTAACCTCTTCGCTACCTTCGATTCGGGGAGGCGTTTGGCATCTTGCACAGCTTTTAATATCCAGACTCTTAATTAACGACGGTGCCTGGTATGATTGGCGACCTTCCAAAGGAGATGCTTGATTCGCTGCTGGAAACGATCCCTATCGAGTTCTCTGTCCTCAACGACAAAGACGTCGTCGTGGCCTGGAACAAGCATGAGAGCCGAGTCTTCAAACGACCAGTGACGGTCGTTGGAAAGAACGTCCGCAACTGTCACCCCAAGAAGTCATTGGACAAGGTGGAACGGATCATCTCGGAGATGAGAGAGGGCAAGAGGGACAAGGCCAGATTCTGGATCAGCACCCAATCCGACGACGGCCCTCGGAAGATAATGATCGAATATTACGCTCTACGTGATGGCAAGGGGCGCTACCTCGGATGCCTCGAGGCCACGCAAGACATTACCGAGATCCAGGGCCTCAAAGGAGATAAGCGCCTACTGGATTGAATCCTTCCCGCGTTGGAAGCTTCAGATTGAATCCTTGCAGTGGCATTCATAAAAAAAATTGGCAAATGCTACTGTATTGGGAGAAGTATCGGCGGTTTGAAAGAATGCCGAATGAGACGAGGGACATGGACAACGAGCTTGGCGGGAACGGATGAGATAGAGGCAAATTCATTTTAAAGGGTTTTTCAAGGGAAGCGGAGGGTCAAGAATCCTTAGAGGAGCAGGACGACGCAGTCCTCGTCCATTTTCAGCAAAGAGTTGCAAACGTCCTTGATCAGGTGGGAAGTCTCCTCGTCTGGCACTCCAATCAGGGCGCCGATGGCCGAATTGAAGACCTCCTGCATCCAGACCATCCTCGTCACGAACTCATCGATGTCGTCCCTCGAGCGGAAGTGCATGACATCTACCGGGTAATTGGCATCCACGATCAATGCGGGCACGCAAGAATTGATGCAGGCGCACCCTTCACCCTCCAGCTTGATCCGGAGCTCATTTACCAACAGATTGCGCGTTAGGCTCGGGTCCGACGGACGCCAAACGTTGATGAGCGCAGCCAGACCGGTGAACCCTTCGGGTTTGCTCTTCGCCTTGGCCTTTGTCCTCGGCTTCCTGGGCTTGGCCGGCGACTTCGCCTGCGGGACATTCTCCACTGCCGTCAGATGAGGTTCTAGATCAGCTTCGAGCATCCTATGACTTCCTGGGAGGGTCCTTCTCGTCTCCTCAAATCCAGGAATCCAGCATCTTGATTTATATATTGATTCCCCTTGCTATCACATCTGATATTGCACGTGGAAGCTCACATTAGGAATTCTTGGCCGCTAAGGAAAATTGGATTTTCTAGTAGGTGCTTAGCATTCATGACCGACCTATGGGATGGGCATCGATCGGACGTGGGGTGTTTTGATATGCCAGTGAAGCAAAAACTGAAGGAAGAAGAGGAAAAGGTCAAGGGATTCGTCAAGAAAGAAGAGGCGAAGCTGAAAGGCAGGAAGGAAGCTCGGAAAGAGGCGAAGGTGGAGAAGAAGGCCGCCAAATTCGAGAAGGAGAAGGAGAAGGGACAGAAGAAGGTCGAGAAGGAAGTAATAGGTAAGAGCACGACCAAGAAGATGGAAGAGAGCCTCAAGAAGGACAAGGACAAGCTCAAGTCGAAGATGCACGAGGAGAACGTCAAGATAAAGGGTAGTTTGAAGAAGACCGAGGACAAGCTGAAAGCCAAAGTCAAATTATGAGCGCGTCAGGCTGAGCATCGCTTCCTCGGAGCCTCGTAAGCGCTCGGCGTCAGCTGCGCTACCCGCCATCCCTGATCTGATCGATGGTGCAGTCCTCAGGCAGCTTGTCGTCGCGCAGCCTCTTGAAGGAGGGCGCTCTCAGATGGAGCTGCGGGGTGACCTCGAGGTATTCGACCTCGCAGACCATCTCCGGATGGGTCCAGGTGACCAGCTGGTCCGTGGGGTTGACCACCGGGGCCTCGGCCACCCTGATCGCGTCCAGCCTTTCCTTCAAGGATTCCATGAACGCGTCGGTGAACCCCGTCCCCACCTTTCCGACGAAGATAATCGAGCCAGCGTCCGCGAGCCCTAGCGCGAGCGAAGAAAGGGGCCTCAACTCCGAGGTGTACCCGACGATTATGCAATCCAGCGTCCTCGTGGTCTTGACCTTTATCCAGGAAGGCGAGCGGCGGCCCTCTTCGTAGACGGAGTCGATGCGTTTGGCCATCACCCCCTCGATCCCTCTGCGCTTGGCCAGCTCCCAGAGCTTGACCCCGTCGGTCGAGGAGACGATGGTCCTGAGGGCCTTGCCCTCGGTTATCATGCTCTGGAGCTGCCTGCGGCGCTCGATGAGGGGGGCGGAGACGAGCTCCAGCCCGTCCCGCATCAGTACATCGAACGCTACGTACGTGGCAGGATGCCTTGCGCTGAGGAGCTTCCTCGCCGAGGGAGAGGACTGCTCCCGCTTCTGGAGCAGGCGGAAGTCGGGGTTCCCCTTGTTGTCGAAGACCACTATCTCCCCGTCCAGGACGCAGCGCCCGGCCTTGATGTCCATTATGAAGTCGAGCTCGGGGTAGCGCTCGGTGATGTCCCTCTCCCTCCGGTTGACGAAGATCAGCCGCGAATCCTTGTAGCACATGGCCCTGGTCCCATCGAGCTTGGGCTCGTAGAGATAGCCTGGTCGGTTCAGGTCCTCAGGCCTCCCCGGCCGGGCGAGCATAGGCCGGCGCATCTCAGCTCTCCAGGCTGGCCTTCAACGCGTCAAGCAGGTTCGCGTCGGGAGTGGCCTTGACCTCCTCCTCCACCTGGACCAGGTGCTTGGCGTCCCTGGCCTCGATGGCTTGCTTGAGCCTCGCCCGGTAGTTGTCCTTGAACTTGGAGAGGTCCAGCTCGCGGACCGTGAGCTTGTCGATGAGCTGCTCCGCCAACTCTAGCTCGTTGCGCTTGTACTGGGGCTTCTCTCCCGTGCCCTCCAGGCTCTCCATCGACCTTATCTCGTCCAGGTAGTTCAGTGTGGTCAGGAGCATCCCTGGCCCGTAAGGCCCGATGGCGGCCAAGTACTCACGTTCCCTCAGAACGAAGTTGGCTATGGCCAGCTTTCTGCCGCGCGTCAGGACCTCGCGGAGGAGGAAGAACGCCTTCTGGCCGCCTTTGTCCGGCCCGAGGTAGTACTGCTGGTCCACCCAGATCCTTTCCAGGCGGTCCTCGGCCACGAATTCCTGTATCTCGATGCTCTCCGACCTTTTCGGCTTGAGGGAGTTGAGCTCCTGCTTCGAGAGCACGTAGAAGGTCCCCTCGCCCAGGTCGACCCCCTTCACCACCTCGTTCCAGGGGACCTCGTGGTCGTGCTGTGAGCACCAGCGCCGGTACTCGATGGGGGAGTTGTCCTTCTCATGCAGCAGTTTGAAGTTGACCGGCCGCCGCTCGACGGCGGCGTACATCTTGACAGGTATGTTCACTAGGCCGAAGGAGAGCGAGCCGTTCCATATCGCTTTCATCTTTGCACCGAGTGAATCAATTCCTCCCTCCCCGAAATAATGCTTCTTGTCGGACCGGGGCTTAACGACGATTACCATAGCTCGCGCATCGATTGGTTTAATAATCCCCGAGCGGCATTCGCGACCATGGCCAGGTTGATGAGCCCAGGCAATTTGATCATCGTGGCTAGCCTGCAACTGCTGCTCCTGGTCAATATCGCCGAGTTCCTCTATCCAGGATACAGCGTCTCATCGAACTACATCAGCGACTTGGGGGTCGGCCCTTCCCCCTCGAAGGAGATTTTCACACTGGGAGTCTTGGCGTTCGGGCTCCTCATCCTGCTGGCCGCGGCATTGCTGTACGAGCGGAAGGGGTCCTATCTCTGGCTCTTCTTCGCCATCTCAGGGGTTGGAGCGCTGGGCGTCGCCGTCTTCAACGAGGACACGGGCGCCCCCCATGCGCTTTTCGCCGTCATGGCCTTCGCCTTCGGCTGCCTGGCGGCGGTCTACGCCTTCAGGATAACCAAGCCCATGTTCTCCTACATCTCGCTTGCGCTGGGGTTGATCGGCCTGGCCGCTTTCGTCCTACTGGGGATGGGCGTGTACCTCGGCCTCGGTCCCGGAGGGATGGAACGGATGATCTTCTACCCGGGAGTGCTCTGGGCATTGGCCTACGGCGTCCGGATCCAAGCCCTGGAAGATAAGAGGAGGACCGGTCCTACCTGATCAGAGCAGATGAAAATCGGAAGGATGATGCTTCCTCAGCGAGCTCTCCTCCATCATCAGCTTGGCGGTGAGGTAGCTCGCTTCCACGGCGGCGAGGGTGCAGCGCTCCTCGCGGTTGCCGAGCCCGAAGGTGTTCGCGAACTCCTCGGCCTGCTTGTGGAATAGGGCGTCGTCGCCCAATCCCGTAACCAGCATGACCACCTTGCTGTAGTCCATGCATTGGAACACTATCCTCGCCTCCTCGGGGTCGATGGGGTCGTGCAGCAGCTGGGTCTCGACCATGAAATGGCGCCAGTTCGCCGCCCACATGGTGTTCATGGTGTAACCCCCCTTGTCCCGGAGCAGGAAGTTGCGATACTCCTCCGCCCCGCCCAGGACCGCCCCGATGCAATCGTCGACTATCAGCCCCTTCGAGTCCCGCAGGATGACGACCGGCGCGCCGATCTCGTCAGCGACCTTGTCTATGGCGCGGAAGGCGTTGCCACAGACGCCGTAGAAGATGAGGATGGAATCGCACAGCGGGGCGATCCCCTTAGCGCTCGCCACCACGTCCGCGCGCAGGTGGGCAGGGCTCTGATGCAGCTCGATGGGCTTGACCCAGACTATCGCGGAGGCCCCCTCCTCGGGAAGCTTGGCGGCCAATTCCTCCGCCACTACCTCGACCACATTGGCCACGCCGCCCTGGCGCAGCTTGGAGGCGATCCCCTCTGCCTTGGGGGAGTCGACCACCAGGACTGCCTCCAGCTCCTTGTCCTGGCATAGGACGTGGGCGACCTCGTCCTCCAGGACCTGGCAGCCGATGAGCCCCAGCACCCTCCGGCCCCACCCCTGAGCCTCCATCGGTCACCTCCCCTTGGCGCCGAAGCGCTTGGTGGCCTCCACCATGGCCTTGAGATTGGCGAGAGGCGTCTCCAGGGCCAGCCCGCACCCGGGGGCGACGGCGTCCGTCCCCGCCTCAAGGCAGCGCATGGTCGCGGAGGTCACCTCCTGTGGCGAGCCCTTGAGCAAGGTGGTGCTCGGGCATATGTTCCCCAGCACCGCCGCCTTGCCATGGCAGACCGTTTTGGCGTAAGAGATCTCCACCTCGTGGTCGACGCTGATGCCGTTGGCTCCCGTTCCCGCCATCATGGGCAGGATGGCCGTGGTATCGCCGCATATGTGCAGGATGAGGGGGATGCCGAGCTTCTCTACCTCCTTGCACACCTTGGCCTGATAGGGCATGGCGAACTCTCGGTACTGGTCGGGCGAGAGGAAGTCCCCGCTGGCGAAGGCGTCCACCATGGTTATCACGTCCGCGCCCGCCTCGCTCGCCGCCTCAGCGTAGGAGATGGCGAAGCTCTTGGCCGTGTGCATGACCGCCTTGAGGAAGATCGGGTCCTGGTACATGTCCATCATGGCCGCCTGGTCCCCGATCAGTTGGAAGGCGAGCATGTGCGGCGAGACCATGCCGCATATGATCGGCGTCTCCCTCGCCTTGCCCTTCAATGACCTTATGGCCTGGAGGACGATGGGCACCTTTCCGGAGCGGGCTGGTTCAGGCACCTCCATGGCCTCGAAGTCTTCCCGCCGGGGGACCCGGTTGCTAAGGATCGTCGGGCCCCGGCGCAGCTTCCGGTCGGCGGTCACGGCGCCGAAAGCCGAGGCGTCCACCGAGACCTCGAACGGCACCCGGATGCTCTCCAAGCCTGCGACCTCATGGGCCGCAAGCGCCAGCTGGCACATGAGCCCGGGGTCCTCGTGGGCATCGGGCCAGAAGGCGCCCGACGCCTTCATCAGGTCCAGGGTGCCGGTCTGCATGGGGCAGACGCAGGGAGGCCGGTCCACCTTCCCGAGGCGGAGGACCTCCATAAGCCGCTCTCTCTCGCTCATTTCGCCCTCACTGCGACTTGGGAGGTATGAGCACCAGCTTGCGGATGCCGTACAACATGGCTATGATGACCACCCCCAAGGTCAAGGCGATGCCGCCCATCGCCAGGAAGAAGGACAACGGGTCCCCGGTCGCGGAAATGGCGGCGATGGCCCCGGATATGCTGGCCTGCATAGAGACCACCACTACCGCGAAAATGCCTACGAAAACACCGAAGGTCTCGATCACCCTCACGAAATAGGTACGGATGACCTGGTCGTGGTCCGCGATGCGGGTGCGCACCCCGTTCATCTCGCCCTCCAGCGCCTTCTGGCTCGCCTCGAGGTTCTGGCGCATGGTCTCGAGGTCGCCCTTGATGCGGTCGTACGTCTCGATCAGCCGGGACTCGATCTCCTTGGCGGAGACGACGCCCTTGACCTCCTTCTCCTCCAGCCCTTGGAGGCGCTCGATGCCGGTCGAGGTGATCTTCAACCTCTTGGTCTCGGTCTTGCCGAAGGGGGCCTTGATGATGGTCTCCTCGACCAGGCCGCTATCCCTCAGCACGACGATGTCCTTGGTAATCTGGTCGACGGTCGCGTCCTTGATGACCTTCTGCACCGCCGCGATGAGGACTATGTCGTCGACCTTGATCGGATAGAACTCCCTCAAGCTCTTGAGGATCTGTTTCTGGATCTCAGTGTCCGCGCCCTTCTCTCCCACCATCGGAACCACCTCCTCCCTTGGCCCCAAGTGGAGCCAAGCCCATTCTAGCGTCTACATTCGGGTTAAACGATATAATTACTTTCGCCCTAGGTCCGATGGTGGGGCGAGCTCAATCGCCGGAGGGGCGGCGGGATAGCTCCAGGAGGCTGGATTCGACCGCGCCCCAGTCCGGGCACTCCATGACCTCGCTCTCCACTGAGTAGGTGTTGTCCGGGGTCGGGTTATCGAAATGGATGACCAGAATGCGGAACCCTCCGTCCTTGAAGCCCTCCGACTTAGGAGTGGCGACCACGGATGCCCCCACCCCGTTGGGGAAGCGGTAGATCTTGTGGATGCGCGTGCCCAGCTTGCACCCGCAGATGCACTTGGCATTGAGGTCTACCTCGTACTCGTCAAAATCCACTTTAACGACCTGGCCGATATGGGAACGGCGATTGCGTAGATAACCGTTCCCCAGGGACGGAAGCGTGTTCCCGGCCCATATCGAGGGTCACAGCAGGGAGATGGTCCCGGCCACCCTCAACTTGCCCCCGTCCAGGTAGCAGAGAGTGCCGCGCGCTCCCGGTGGATGGACCAGCTCCTTCTCTAGCACCAATTCCAGGCGGGGCTTGCGCCAATCGGCGCCATTGTCCACCATCGCCACCCGGGCGGGCAGGAACTGCATCCAGTGGCCGACATGCATTACCATCCCCTCCTTGAGGGGTGAGGGCCAGTACTTGGAGAGGGAGGCGTTGACGATGATCCTGTCCTCGCATCTCACGTCGTCCTGATTGGAAAGGACGCAGCCGCGGTCCAGCTCCTCGGCTTCGATGCCCTTGAGGGCCAGCCCCACCCGGTCTCCGACCGTGGCGACCTCGAAGTCGTCGTCGTGCTTCTGGATGGAGCGCACCTGCGCTGACTTCTTCCCAGGCAGCACGCGGAGGTCGTCGTGCCTATGGACCGTACCCCTGACCACATGCCCCAGGACCACCGTGCCCACGCCCTTCACGTTGAAGAAGTGGTCGATGGGGACGGACCCGGACGCGGAGACGGCTTCATCGGCCTTCTTCGAGGCCTCCTCGAGATACGACTCCCTCAAGGCCACGAAGTCCTCCTTCTCGAGCGAGTAGCGTTCCAGGACCGTCCCCTTGATCAGTGGGGCGAGCTTCTCCGGGGCGATGAAATTCCTTAGGATGATGCGCCCGCGTAAGACTCCGAGAGCGTCCAGCATCAGTACGCACTCTCCGAACTGGGCGTTCACCTCCTCGACCACCACCAGGGCAGCGTCGGCGATGGAGCAGGCATAGAAGAGGGGAGCGAGCCGCTCTGGATACTTGGTGGGCTCGATGAAGCTCACCGTGTCCTCGCCCTTCTTCACGTCATAGAGCGTGATGTCAGTGGAGGTCCCTTTCTTCGCCATCTCCTTGGCGTAGTCTAGGGGCCCGATGACCGCTACCGTGAGGTTCGGCATGCAACCCGGTAGAGGGGTTTCGCATATTACGCTTGCGCTTCGCGCCACCACCTTTTATTCCCACATACCTCAATGGGTTCCCCGCAGGAGGGCCGGTCGGGGCGAAGGGCAATGACCAACATGAGGGTGGCGATCATCGGCGCGGGGCTTTCAGGCCTGGCAGCCGGATGCTACGCCAGGATGAACGACCATCAGGCCATAATCTTCGACCAGCTGGGCTGGCCTGGTGGCCTCGCCCGTTCCTGGAACAGGGAGGGCTTCCGCATGGACCCCGGCCCTGACCTCATCTGGGGGCACGAGCAAGGCACCTCCACGCATGTGTTGCTGAGGGAGCTGGGCGTCTTTCCAAGGAGGGGCGTGTCGCTCGTCCGATGGGGGGTCACCGACGAGAAGGGCCAACGCAAGGTCGAAATCACCTCCCCTTTGAAGGACCTAGAAAGAGAGCTCAAGAGGATGGCCCCCGCCGACGTCGACCTGATCGAGGATGCCATGGACGCATGCTCCTCGATGGAGGCGGGAGGGCTATTGGACACTTTGGCTTCGGTACCATCAGACCTGGGCGGGCTCTCCACGTCCCTATCGGTGCGATGGAAGGAGCGGCGTTACCTGAGCTACCTCCGAGGGGCTTGGACCGAGCCGATGGCGGAATGGTCCGAGCGGTTCCAGGACCCCTTCTTGCAGCGCATGATGTCCTCGCTCTGCGCTCCCGAGTCCCCTGCATGGCTGGGCATGGCCATGCTCTCGCTGGCGACGAAGGGCGAGCTGGCAAGACTGGACGACGGCGCCGACGGCCTGGTCGGCTCCCTGGTCGACCGCTACATGAGCCTGGGAGGCAGGTTCGGGCTCCGATCCATGGTGAAGGAGATCGTGGTCGAAGGTGACGAGGTCAAAGGCCTCAGGCTGAGCGACGGTACGATCGAGGAAGCGGAAAGGGTCATCACGGCCTCCGACGGCAGGGAAGTGATCTACAGGATGCTGGACAGGAGGTTCTTGGACGATGAGATCGAGCGGAGGCACCGTGAATGGAAGCCCTCGACCCCGCAGGTCTCTGTCTCCATCGGAACGTCAAGGCCGATGGAGGGGCTACTGCCCATGGCCACGGTGCTCCTCGACAGCCCTCTGGCGATGGGCACCACCCCGAACCTCAGCATGTTGGTTAGGAGCTACGACTCATCCGGTGGCTACGCCCCTGCGGGAAAGGGCCTGGTCTGCGCGACCCTCAAGAGCGATTGGCAGTTCTGGTACAAGCTCCGCGCCCTCGATAGGAGGATGTACGAAGAGGAGAAGGCCAGAGTGGGAGGCGAAATCCTCAAGCGACTGGAGCTCCTGCTCCCCGGCCTTTCCCAAGAGACGGAGCTGGTCGAGGTTTCCACTCCCTTCAGCGCCTGGAAGGTCAACCTCGGCCACGAGGGCGCCCCGAGCGGCTGGTCCCTGACCGAGGAGGCCATGTCCTCCCGGACGATACGGACCTTGCCTGGGCTGAAGGGACTCTACATGGCGGGGCCTTGGGCCGTGCCGGCGTTGGGGACCCAAGGCTGCATGTTCACCGGTAAGCACGCGGTGCAGAAGATGTGCCACGACGAGGGTAGGGCGTTCAAGGCCATCGCTCCCCTGGGCTGATCTCGCCGTTAGCCTTTCTTATACCGAAGCGCGCGCCCGCTTGGCTTCGAGCCTTGCCAGGACCTTGTCAGAGTCGAGCTCCCGGATGACGTCGGAAGCGATCCATCTCGCGCTGGGCGACCCTTGCTCCCGGAGGCGCTCGGCGAGCCGGATGCATTCCTCCCTGAGGCGGAGGTCTCTCTTGCCCATCTGACGGACGGCCCAGCTCACCGCCTTCTTGACGTAGTTGCGGTTATCACCAGCTTGCTTCTCGATCAAGGGAAAAAAGCCGAGGAACACTTCGTCCTTGGATTTTTTATCGTGAACGGCCAGGGCCGCGATCATCACGAAGCCGGCGCGCCGAACGAACTCCTCCTTGTGGACGGTCCAATCCGGTATGACCTCGTAGGCGGGTTTGGCAAAGCGGAATAGGCTCGCGCACACCTGGTCGCACACGTCCCATGAGTCGAACTGGCGCACCCAGCTCTCCATCATGGCCCTGTCGGTCATGCCTGGCTCCGCGATCAGGGCGGCGAGGATCCTGGCCTCGTGAAGGCCGCTGTCCCAGAGCTCCAAGGCCAGCCCATGCCTACTCCCTATCCGCTTGGCCATGCCCCTTAGCTTCGGCATGGAGACTCCTAGAGCGCCGACCGTGGAGATGCCATAGCGGGCCATGCCAGCTATGTTGCTCGGTTCCGCGAGATCTCTCAGCTGCCTTAGTACATCCTCGTACTCCGATGACGCCTTGGAATCGCCGTTCACTGCATCCCTCCTTCGCTCATCGACCACTTCCGTTTTGGAACGTTCGTACCGTTCCAGGCGGTTTCGACAACGGTTAAATATCAAGGGTTCGAATTGAATCAGAAGGCGATAATAGCATCGCCGCCAGGAGAGAAGAAAATGTGCGAGGATGTTAGAGGGGGGATCCCCCTGATTGGAGACAAGTTCCCTGAGATTGAGGTGGCTACGACCCATGGCCCCATGAAGCTACCGGACGCCTTCAAGGGGAAATGGTTCGTCCTGTTCAGCCATCCAGCTGACTTCACGCCGGTGTGCACCACCGAGTTCGCGGCCTTCCAGAAGCGCAAGGGCAAATTCGACAACCTCGACTGCGGGCTCATCGGCCTGTCCATCGACCAGGTCTTCGCCCACATCAAATGGATCGAGTGGATACGCGACAACCTGAAGATAGAGATCACCTTCCCCATCATCGCCGACCACGGCGACATGGCCAGGAAGATGGGCATGATCCACCCCAACAAGGCGTCGAACACCGTCCGCGCCGTCTTCATCATCGATGACAAGGCCACCATCCGCGCCATGATCTACTACCCGCAGGAGCTCGGCCGGTCCATCGACGAGGTGCTCCGGGCGGTAGAGGCGCTCCAGATCTCGGACGAGAAGAAGGTCTCGATGCCTGAGGGCTGGCCCAGGAACGAGCTCATCGGCGACGAGGTCATCGTCTCCCCGCCCCGCGACGTCAAGGGAGCGATGGAGAAGAAGAAGGGCCCCAACTGCTACGACTGGTGGTTCTGCCACAAGAGGCTGGGCGGGAAGGTCTGAGCGACATCGAAGGGGGGGCATCCCCCTTGCTTTTACTTTCTCACAATCCAGGCCTCAGGCCGTCTGGGGTGGAATTGAAAGGCAGGAAGATTATCCGGGCGTCCTTGACATCCAGGGTGTAGTCGAGCGTCTGCAGGACTCCGGGCTTCTCGGCCTCCATGGTAATGATCACGAAGTGCGCGAGCTTCACCGCTTCTTCCTTAGGGAGGTTCGCCGGTAGGCGGGGGACGCCTCCGAAGTCAAGCCTGGTGGAGTATTTGGGCCAGTTGGCGGTGAAATCCGTGGCCAGGCGCTTGAAGGTAGGAGGGTCGAAGTCAGGCGCGGGAACGAAGATGAAGACGTCCCCGCTGTCTCCCCCACCTCCCTTTATCCAATTGGCCAGCTTGTACATGCTCCCGCCAGAGCTGTTCTTGCTCAGGATGGTGAAGTTCGCGTAGATCCTCCAGAAGGGGACGTAGGTCCTTCCCTGGATGGGAGCGGACTTGGCGAAGTCCGCGATCTCGTAGTCCACCAAGTTGACCCCGCCATCGCGCACGTGCAAGGTCCCGCATTGCTGGCAAAGGAACAACAGGTCCCGCTGCTTGCTCATGATGGGGGAGTTGCAGTTGGGGCAGCGCACCTGGATGACCTTCATGGCCTGAACCCCTCCAACGTCTTGAGGATCTCGCCCACGTCGAGCGGGTTTCCGATCTCGCCCCTCTTTCCCTGGAACTCGCCCTCGATTATCTCCGACCCGTTGCGGAAGAAGCGGTATGTGGCGTACAGTACCCCCGCTCCGATAGCCAGGGCGAAGATGGCGATGTAGCCGCTGCTCCCGCCCGCTTCCAGCGTCGCGAAGACCAGGCCGAACCCGGAGACCAGGCCGGCCACCGCCGTTCCCCCGGTTATGGCCATGCTCTGGTAGAGTGGGTCGCCGGGAGCCCTTCCCGAGAGGATCTGCCCGCCCACGCCGTCCACCGTGACCACGTACATCCGGTCCCGGTAAGAGTAGCGGACCACCCAGATGGGGTAGTAGATCACGCTCATCTTCCTCGGGACGGTGTAGATGCGCTCGAAGGTTATATGCGGCACGCCGGCCCCGCGGCGCGCCTGCTCCACGGCCTCGGCCTCCGCCTGCTTCCTAGCCTCGTC
The DNA here is from genome assembly GCA_028682915.1 of Methanomassiliicoccales archaeon. Classification (GTDB taxonomy): domain Archaea; phylum Thermoplasmatota; class Thermoplasmata; order Methanomassiliicoccales; family UBA472; genus JAJRAN01. The sequence goes on from JAJRAN010000071.1 coordinate 21,364, forward strand.
GACCGAGCTGGTGGTCTCGAAGGTTGGTATCATGGTGAAGTCCTCGAAGGTCCGCTCGCCGCTGAAGTTGCGCAGGCTCCTTATCCCCAGGTCACCAGGGTCGCAGGCGATCTGCGAGAACCGGTGGTCCTGAAGCACCATCACCTCCTTGTACACCCTCTCGGTGGTGGTGTTGCCCTTGCTGTCCGATCGCGTCTTCTCCTCGTAGCCGCACACCCAGCCCGCCACCTTAATGGTGGTGGACCAGAATGGCAGATAGATGGGGTAGACCTCGGTCGTCTTGCCCACCTTCTTCAGGTCCCTGGCCTTAAACCCTTTCTTCCACCAGGCCTCTGCCGCCTGCATGGCTCGCTGGGGGTCCACCTTGTTCTTGAAGGCCACGGTCTGAATGCCCATGTCGCCCTCGATGAAGAGCATCGAGTCGCAGTACCTGCAGTTGATGACGCTCTCCCCCTCCTCGATGCTGACCGCCCCGCCGCACGACGGACAGCTCAATCCCACGGAGAGGGCCTCGTCCGGCATGGCTCACATCCTCCAGGCGACGAAGAGGGAGGCGGCGAAAACGCAGACCACGGTCACGGCGATCAGCATCGCCGCCAGCCAGGGCGAGAAGTAGGAAAGCAGGGCCTCGGCCAGGAAGGCGAAATAGCCCACGCCGGCCACCGCCAGGTAAGGCCCGGACCCCCTCTTGGGGAAGTCGGCGGCGAACACCTCCCCCGAGGAGCCGTCGATGACCACCTGGTAGCGTTTGCCATCGTGAACGTAGTCCAAGGTCCAGATGGGGAAGAACACCAGCGCCTGCTCCTTGCCCGCGCCCGGCAGCTTTTCAAGGTAGGCGCCCATCTCGATGTCCGGCTGGATGAGGGGCACCCCTCCCACGTCGTATTTGGAGTCGAACACCTTCAGGTCGCCCGCCGGCACCTTGAGCTCGTGCAGCCCGGGAAGGGTGGTGGAGCCCGCGGGCTCCACCCGGATCAGCTCCTTCCCGTCCACCAGTCGCTTGAACATGTAGACCGGGAAGTACTGCCTCTTCGAGCCGGCCAGCTGCGCCCTCTGGTCCAGGTACTTGGCCTTGGTCGGGCCCGCGGCCCAGCGCTTGAAGATGCCGACGGCGTTATCCTCCCTGACCAGGAAGGGCAGGATATAATAGAAGCCGGCCCCGGAGCGGTCGATGTAGATCTGCGAGGCGCAGTAGGAGCAGCGGACGAACTTGCTGCCCGCGTCGAACTCCACCCTGGCCCCGCATTTGGGGCAACCGACCGAAGCCGTTCCCATCCCTCCAGGCTTCTATCAGGTCGCTTTTCCGCACTCCGGGCAGAACTTGGCGTTGGCTGCCACCTCGGCGCCGCAGTTGGCGCATTTCTTCTTGGGAACGTTCATGGCCGAGCCGCAATTGGGGCAGAACTTGGCGCCCTCCGGCACCTTCTCCCCGCACTGAGGGCATGGGATGGTGGAGACCACCATCTTCGAGCCGCATTCCAGGCAGAACTTGGCCTGGGGGAGGTTCTGCGCCCCGCACTTGGGGCAGAGTACCGCCGCGGCCGTCGCCTGCTGGCCCGGCCCCGGCGCCGACCCGGCCTGGCGCATGCTGTCGATCATCTGGTAGCCCATGCCCACGCCGGCGCCGACACCCACGCCCACTCCAGCGGCTCCGCCGGAGGGGTTGTTCGCGGCCTCACGCATGGCCTGCCCGGTCTGGTACTGCATGTAGTTCGCCCCGACGACGGTCATCGAGGCGCGGGTATCCACCGCCTTCTGCACCTCCTCAGGCAGCGAGATGTACAGGCCGGAGATCTTGTCGATGCTGACGCCATAGAGCTCGAAGTGGTCGGATGCGCGCGAGAGCACCACCTGCTCGATGTTGGTGAGGTTGGCGGCGATGTCGGCCACTCCCATCCCCTGGTTCTTCATGTCGCCAAGGGAGTCGTAGACCAGGACCACCATCTGCTCCTTGAGGCGCTCCTCCACCTCGGCGGAGGTGGCGTAGTTGAACGTCCCGATGAACTGGTTGACGAAGTTCGCTGGGTTGGAGACCTTGTAACGGAACTCGCCGAAGACGCGCAGGTTGACCATCCCGAACTCCTTGTCCCGGAACTGGTAGGGCTGCTTGGAGCCGTACTTGCCGTCGAACGCCCTCTTCTGCAGGTAGATTAGCTCGGCCTGCTGCACCACGCCGGACAGCGCCTTGACTATCGTGCCCACGATAGGCGCGTTTATCGATGTCAGCGCGTAACGGTCCGGTCTATCGATGTAGTCCAGGACCTTGCCGTCGCGGTAGAAGACGGCGATCTCGTCCTCTCGCACCACGACGTTGTCGTTGAACTTGATGTTGCGAGGCAGCCGGTACATTACGTTGCCGCGCTTGTCGACGTCCTCCCATTTGAAAGTCTCCGATCCGATCAGGCTCATTTTATCATGCCTCCGATCCCGTGATGGCGAGCTTGCGCTTGCCGAACTTGTCCTCGAACTGGTTCAGCGAGGTCTTTATCGACTTCAGCTCCAGGTCCGCCTCGGGCTTGTTCTCCGCTTCCAGAGCGGTGCGGAGCCTCTCCACCCCCCAGGACATGGCGTTGATGTCGTTGATCATTCCCGCGTCATACTCATAGAGCCGGTTGAGCTCCGGCTCCTTGACCTTCAGGTCGGCGGCGATACCCGAGTATCCTACGTCGGCATGCTGGACCGCTCCCTCGACCTTCTTGTAATTGTTGATCAGCCTTCCGATGGAATCCAGCTGGGGAGAGGTGAAGTCCTTCACCAAGGAGCGGCAGTCCTCTAGACCCCTCCTTTGCATGCCAAGCTGCTTGGCTATCTGCGCCCGGAGCATGCGATCCGAATCCCTCAGGTCCTCTCGAATGCGATACCCACGGAAGCCTGGGACGAAAGTCTGAATCGTCTTCAACAGCCCCCGGTCTTCCTCCACCCGTTTCCTAATGTCTGCCATTGTTGGTCCTCCCGACCTTAGCGGAAATAATTCAATCTCTCGCTCTTAAAATTATGCCCAGCCAGGAGTCCCCCTCTCGACAACTTGTTGCGCTGGAGACAGTTAACAAGGGCTAGTCGAGCATGCCATAGCAAAAGGAAATTCCTTATATATCCACCAGCAATTCGCATCCAGGCTGGGTGTTACGGTGGACCGGAAGAGAATCGCACTAGTAGGATATGGCAATGTGGGCAAGGCGCTGGTGGACATGCTTGCCCAGGTCGACCCCGAGGGCAAGAGGTTCGTCTTCTCAGGGATATGCTCTAGGTCCATCGGCGTCGCCAACCTCAGGGACCTTGCCCCGGAGAAGGTGGAGAAGAAGCTCAAGGCGAACAAGGGGGACACCAGAGCCTATAACCCGGAAGAGAGGGTGCGCGAGGTGAAGACCTACCTCAAGGAGGGCGACTACGACATCCTGGTGGAGGCGACCTCGGCCGACTACGACACCGGGGAGCCTGCCCGGTCTTTCATCCTCACCGCGCTGGACCGGGGGATCGATGTCGTCACCTGCAACAAGGGCCCCATCGCCCTCTACCTCAACGAACTCAAGGAGGCCGCCTCACGGGCCAACGCGTCGCTCATGTTCGAGAGCACGGTCATGGACGGGACGCCAGTCTTCTCGCTCTTCAAGAGCCTGCCGCCGGTGAAGCTGAAGAAGATAAGGGGGGTTTTCAACTCCACCACCGGGATAATCATAGATAACATGAGGGAAGGGAAGAACTTCGAGCAGGGGATGAAGAGGGCCAAGGCCATCGGGATGACGGAGACGGACCCGGTCAACGACCTGAGCGGAATGGACGCGGCCGCCAAGCTGGTGATCCTCTGCACCGCCCTGGCTGGTCACGGCATCAAGCTCCCCGACGTCAAGCGGGAGCAGATCACGGAGGACTCGCTCAAGAGGCTCGTGGCCAAGGTCAAGGACGACAAATGCGTCCGCATAAGGCAGGTGGCCACCGCCGACTTCGAGAAGAAGGAGTTCAAGGTCGGGCTCGAGGTGCTCAAGCCGGAGGACATGCTCTTCTCCTGCTCGGGGGCATCGAACGCGGCGATCTTCTCCATGGACCTGTTCGGGGAGATGGTGATCGCCGAGAGGGACCCGACCCTGAGGGAGACGGCCTTCGGGATCTACTCCGACATCGTGGACCTATATTCCAAGGATACTTGCTACTACTGAGGTGCCTAGGTGCGCAAGATAGCTTGGCTGTCACCGCTTCTTCTAATGGCGATATTGCTCGTCGCCTCCTCGCCGGCCGCGGCGCACTCACCGCTCTTCCCCGTGGAGAACCATTCCATCGACACCGCGATGGCGATCGATGATCCGGCCAAGTCCATCGCCATCTACCATGAATTAGAGAGCGAGGAGGCTGCCTATTACGAGCTCCAGATGAAGGCGGGGGAACGAATCTTCTTGCAAACCCTGATACCGGTCTCACCGCAGCAGGGCTTCATTCCGGGCCTTGCGCTGCTCCTGCCCGGCGTTGGATCGAATGGCACCCTGCCATCGTTCGTGGAGGTGCCCTCAGGCTATCACACCCTGGTGGCACCAGGGGATGCGAATGCCGAGGGGGAGCTCGAGCCGTTCACGCCCGGGCCCATATTCATCTTGGCGGAGATCGACGTGGTGGCGCCGGTCGACGGCACCTACTATGGGGTGGTCTTTTCCAACGACCAAGGCGGCAACTATGCCATCGCCATCGGTTACCTCGAGGCCTTCACGGCCGAGGAAATCCTGTCCTTGCCGGTTGACCTTCTCACCATCTACCAATGGGAAGGGCAAGCGCTGTGGCAAGCCCTTCTCCCCTATGTTCTCGTTTTCGCCATAGGTTTGTTGCTGGCATACTATGGCCATAGGAGGATGGGGAAGCCAGACACATGGGTAAAATGGCTGGCTGTGATCTCCTCGCTGGCGTTCTTGGGTTCGACCGCGAGCGTGCTCTTCCAATTGGCCTTCTCATTCACCAGGGTACCTGTGTCTTCCACAATGGTACTCAGCCTGCTCTTCGCGCTTGCCTACCTCATAATGGGACTGGTGGTAGGGCGATTCGCATTCCAACGCAAGGAACTGAGCCTGCGCGTCCGAATCGTCTTCGTAGCCATCGCCATCATCGGTCTGAGCATGTGGGGAGGTTTCTACATCGGACCGATACTAGCATTGGTCGTCGCCTTCGCCCCACCTTATAGAGGGAAAAAGTGAAAGCCGACTCGGTGCGGCGGTCCATTTTTTTTCTTTGCCGGTGGAAAGGCCCTTGCTTTCGCAAAGCACTTATGCACGTTCCGACATTCCACGGCCTAACGTGCTTTTGCACGTAAAGGGATTCGACGACCCTCCTTGGAGGGCCGGATAGGAGGAGATAAACCCAGAAAGGGGTGAGCCGCCGACCTCTTGGAAAGCGCTCAAACCCTTTCCCCTTTTATCATGTGCCATATCCCTCTTTCTACCACCCTCAATCGACTTTCACCATAGGAATTATGATGGGGGGCTTCCCTAGCGATGTGGAGTGAGCCTTTGACGCGAACTGCCAACCATCTTGCCGGAGAGCGCAGCCTTTACCTACGTCAGCATGCACGGAACCCCGTGGATTGGTATCCATGGGGGGAGGAGGCGTTGGCCAAGGCCAAGCTGGAGGACAAGCCGCTCTTCATCTCCATCGGATACTCGGCCTGCCACTGGTGCCACGTGATGGCCAGGGAATCGTTCGAGGACGACTACGTCGCCTCGCTCCTGAACCGAGGCTTCGTTCCCATAAAGGTGGACCGGGAGGAGCGCCCCGACCTCGACGGCATCTACATGTCCGCCTGCCAGATGATCTCAGGTGGTGGGGGATGGCCTTTGACCATCGTCGCCACTCCAGAGGGCAGGCCCTTCTTCGCCGGGACCTATTTCAGCAAGGGGGGGAGCCCGGGCGCGCCTGGCCTCATGGACGTCCTGCAACAGCTGGAATCGAAATGGAAATTGGAGCGGGGCGAGGTCCTTGGAGCGGCGGACGAGATCACCAAGGCGCTGAAGGAATTCGCATCGTTCCGGGAGCCAGCCAAACTCTCGCCCGACGCCCTGGCCGTCTGTTTCAAGCAACTTCAATCCAGCTTCGACGAGCGGAACGGAGGTTTCGAGATCGCGCCCAAGTTCCCTTCGCCGCACCGGCTCGTCTTCCTGATGCGCTACCGTGACCTGAGCGGCGACGAGGGGGCGATGCGGATGGCCGTCGCCACCCTTAGGAGCATGCAATCCAGCGGCCTTTTCGATCACGTGGGCTTCGGCTTCCACAGGTATTCGACGGACGCCCGATGGCTGCTCCCTCATTTCGAGAAGATGCTATACGACCAGGGAACGATGCTGCTCGCATATTCGGAAGCCTTCGCCAGGACGAAGGACGATGACCTGAAGGAGACGGCCTTGCGGACCGCCGCTTACGTCGGGAGGGAGTTGACCTCCCCCTACGGCGCGTTCTACTCCGCGGAGAGCGCGGAGAGCGAGGGAGAGGAAGGCAAGTTCTACGTCTGGAGCAAGGACGAGATCGTCTCCACCCTTGCGCTCGAAGACTTGCAACTGTTCATGGAAGCTTTCGACATACAGGAGGAGGGTAACTTCCGGGACGAGGCCAGCCGGCGCAGGACAGGGAAGAACGTCCTCCACCTGGCCAAGGATGCGGGGCAGCTCGCCGCGAGCAGGGGGATGGATGAGGCGGAGGTCCGATCGTCGTTGCAACGCTCCCTAGCCAAGCTCTATGAGGTCAGGGAGCTCCGCCCACGCCCGGAGAAGGACGACAAGGTCCTGACCGATTGGAACGGGCTGATGGTGGCCGCCTTCTCCCGCGCGTCAGTTCTCCTATGGGACAAGTCCTTGGCGGCGTCGGCGCGCCGAGCGGCCGACTTCCTGCTTTCGGAGATGCGCACCGGCTCGGGGCTCATGCACCGGTTCGTGGACGGGAAGGTGGGCATCGACGGGTTCATCGACGACTATGCCTTCACGACCTGGGGCATGGTGGAGCTCCACCGCGCCATCGGCCTGCCGCGTTATCTCGATGCCGCCATTGGCCTTGCGGACGAGATGGTCGAACGATTCTGGGACAAGGACCAGGGAGGCTTCTTCTTCACCTCGGACCGGGCTGAGGGGCTGATAGCCAGGAGGATGGAGGGGTACGACGGCGCCGTCCCTTCCGGCAACTCCGTCGCAGCCAATGTCCTGCTGGACCTCGCGAGGCTCGCGGGAAGGCCCGACCTGAAGGAGCGCTCTGACGCGATAGTCAAGGCCTTCGCCGGGGACATCAACGCCAACCCCATGGCCCACGCCCACATGCTGCAGCAACTCATGGATGCCAGGGACCCGATGCCGGCGACCAAGGAAGAGAAGGAGGGCGCCGCGTGAAACGCTGGTACCTCACCCTGGCCATCGTCCTGGTGGTGCTTTCCGCATTGACCTACACCCTGCACTACCTGGTGTTCGAGGACCTGCACCACATCCTTATCTTTGCCTTGGGGGACCTGGCCTTCGTCTTCATCGAGGTGCTCCTGGTCACCCTCATCATCCATGAGCTCCTGGAACGGAGGGAGAGGATGGTGAGGCTGAGCAAGCTCAACATGGTCATCGGGGCTTTCTACAGCGAGGTGGGAATGGAACTCATCAAGATGATAAACGGGATGCAATGCGAGCCGGAGTCCGCCTGCCGGGACGTGAAGGTTGGCAAGGCCTGGACGCACAAGGACTTCGCTGAGACCATCGAGAGGCTGAGATCGAGGAAGGGCGTGGTCAAGGTGGAGCCCAACGGACTGAGGGAGATGAGGGATTTCCTTTCCAAGAGGAGGGACTTCCTTCTGCGCCTGATGGAGAACCCCAACCTACTTGAGCACGAGCGCTTCACCGAGCTATTGCTGGCGGTATTCCACATAACGGACGAGCTCGTCGCCCGCGAGGACTTCGACAGGCTCCCGGCCACCGACCTGGCGCACCTGGGAGGAGACGCGCAGCGCGCCTATAGCCGCCTGATAGTGGAATGGGTCCTCTACCTAGAGTATCTGCAGAAGGCCTATCCCTACCTGTTCTCCTTGGCCATCAGGGAGAACCCCTTGGACGCGGCTGCCAGCCCGGTGGTCATCGATTAGAGCAGCGCGAAGGCCGCCGCCAAGGCGCCGTCCTCGGCCCGGTCGTACTCCTCGGCCGCGCCCACGATTACGATGTCCCCGTCGCTGGGCGCGAACAGCTTGCGCAGTCTCCTCGCTATCTCCGGCTTCTCCTTGTCCAGATGGTAATCGGGAGGCACCATCATCTTGCCTCCCTTGAGGACGATGGTGGTGGCGCCGTCGGCCCCGGCCTTGATGGCGGCGTCCCGCTGCTCTATCCCCAGCGAGATCCCCTCCGCCCGGCCCTTGACGAGCACGGCCACGTTCCTCTCGGCGATGGAGATGCCCGAGGGCTCGAGCCGCTCCATGCGGATGGGGATGCTGCGCAGGAACTCCTGGCCCTTGGATGATATCTTGATCCCGGTCTGCTTGACGTCGACGTATCCCTTCTCGCGGAGGAACTCCACTATGGTGCGCATGGATCCCTCCCCGACGTTGATGGCGTCGGCGAGTTGCTTCCGGCCCCTCCGCCTGGCATCGGAAAGGAGGAGGAGGGTCCGGTACACGTGATAGTCGGCGAACCGGTGCACCGGACCGTATTTCGGGAGGTCGAGGAGCTTCATCGACCTAGAATGTGTTTACCTCTCCATTAACTATCTTCTTCGTGACCACGTCGATGTTCTCCAACCAGTTGTCGGCGATGTTCCTGGCCTCCTTCTCCCACTTCTTGAAGTTGGCGCCAGGGGACGGCAGTATCTGGATCGAGCAGGTCTGCGGGTTGTTGATGGGCTTGCCGATCTGCGAGAGGATGCGCACCTCGACCTCCTGCAGCTCCGAGCCCGCGGCCTTGGCGATGTCCTCGGCGATGAACTTCGAGAGGATGTTGTAGAGCTTGCCCACGTGGGTTATCGGGTTCTTGCCCGCAGAGGCCTCCATGCTCATCGGCCGGTAAGGCGTGATCAGACCATTGCAGCGGTTGCCGCGGCCGACGGAGCCGTCGTCCCCGTTCTCCATGCTCAATCCCGTGACCGTCAGGTAATAGACGTTCCGCTTGTAGTCGTCAGCGGTGTTGACGTCCACCTTGATGTTGAAGTCGGTCTGCTTGCAGGCGAAGTCCGTGATCTTGCTCTTCATTTCTTCAATCGTGCTGACGTAGTGGTCCTTGTCGGGGATGTAGCGGTCCACCATGGCGCAGGCCACGGTCAGGTTGATGGTGTCGCCCATGCGCGAGGCCATGACCTTGACGTCCTCCCCCGACTCCTTGATACGGCGCTTCATGGGCCCGTTGATGTAATGCTCCGTCTCCAGGACGACGCGCTCGGTCTGGGTATAGGGAGCGTAGCCGACCCCGAAGGAGGTGTCGTTGGACAGGTGCCTCTTGCTGTCGTAGACAGCGGTGAGGTCCACGGACCCCTTGCCTATCTTGCAGTCCAACATGACGTTGGTGCACATGTCCAGATTGGGGAAGTGGGACTTTAGGTAGTCATGGGCGGCCTGGACCGCCACCGTTCGATAGGGGAGGCGTTCCCCGTTGACGTCGGTCGTTGCCCTGCCCACTAGAAGGATATAAACCGGCTCCAGTATGTCCCCGCCTCCGAACTTGGGGGCGGACTGGCCGCCGACAATCTGCGTCTCATCGGTATTGTGGTGCAGCACCTTGCCATAGCGCTCTATGTACATCTTGCACAGCGCGCGGGACACGCTCTCCGAAAGCCCGTCCGCGATGCTGTCTGGGTGGCCGATGCCTTTCCTTTCCACTAGCTCGACCTGCTGCTTCTCTACCGGTGTGTACTCGATCTTCTCGACAATTATGTTCTTTGCCATTTGTTGGTCACCTTTGTATGCCAAGCACTGAATGCTCGCCACCTGCGATAGCGGGTGGCCTTTGTGTTGGGGTTCGAAAAGATTCCTAGGATATATACCTGATTGAATAAATTATTCATATATGAATAATGAATTACGGGTCGATGCGCTTCCCAGAGGTCACGGAGATAAAGACCATGCGCAAGGCCTTGGACCTCACCCAGAACGAGCTCTCTAGGCTCAGCGGGGTCTCGCAGAGCACCATCGCCAAGCTGGAGAACGCCAGCATCAATGGATCCTACGAGACGGTGGTCCGTCTTTTCAAGGCCTTGGAGGAGGAGGCCGACCGCAGGCGGGCGGGGAAGAAGGCAATCGACGTGGCCTCGAAGGAGATCGTCTCCATCCAGGCCTCGACCAAGGTAAAGCACGCCACCGAGATAATGCGCCAGTCCGGCTATTCCCAATTGCCGGTCTTCGACGACGAGCGACCGGTGGGGAGCATCAGCGAGTACGGCATCCTCGCCCTGCTGAGGGACGGCACCAGCATGGAGAAGGCGGGGGAGAGGGTGGTCCGCACGATAATGAGCGAGTCCTTCCCCTTGGTCAACGAGGACACGCCCTTGGAGACCGTCACCTCCTTGCTTTCCACCTCCAGCGCGGTGCTGGTAGGCAAGAAGGGCAAGGTAACTGGCATCATAACCTCATCAGACGTCCTCAAGCTGTTCTGATCCTTCCGGTCGGATGAGTCATCCCTTGGCCTGGCGGTTCCATTCCTCCTCCGGGGGATTGACCTGTAGGCTAGAGAGGTCCTCGGCCAGGATGGTGTTGGGGAATATCGCCCTGGCCTCGTCCAAGAGGACCTGGGCGTCGTCATAGCGGTTGCTGAAATGATATAGACAGAGGAGTTTGGCCCCGGCCTGCTTGGCCACCTCCGCCGCCTCCGCCGCGGTGCTGTGCCCGTACTCCGCCGCCTCCTGTCCCAGGCTGGAATGGAGCGTCGCCTCGTGCACGATTAGGTCAGCGCCGTTCCCTGCCTCGATGATCTCCTTGCTCGGCCTGGTGTCCCCGGAGATCAGCACCTTCCTGCCCCTCCGCTTCGGACCGAGGACCATGTCGGGGGTTATGGTCCGACCTCCGACCTCGACGGCCTCGCCCCCCTGAAGTCGGCTGAAGAGGGGGCCCTCGGGGAGGCCGAGCCCCTTGGCCTTGTCAAGATTGAACTTGCCGGGCCGAGGGTCCTCCTGTATGACGTAGGCGAAGGCGGGGACGGTATGGTCGGCCTCGATGGGCATCACCTTGAAGCCGGGGAACTCGATCTCGTCCCCCTCCTCGACCTCCATAGTCATGACGTGGAAGCTGGGTTTGAAGTATCCAAGGGCGAGCATGGAGCGCATCGCCTCCTCCATGCCCTCGGGGCCGTGGACGTACAGCGGCCTGGTCCTGCCGCTGAAGCTCATGGACTGGATCATGGCCGGGAGCCCGAGGAAGTGGTCCCCGTGCAGATGGGTTATGAAAATGCTGGTGACCTTCATGAAGGAGGCCGACGAGAGCATGAACTGCCTCTGCGTCCCTTCTCCACAATCGAACAGCAGCAACTCCGAGCCCATGTGCACGGCGATGGCGCTCACGTTCCGCTTAGGGGTCGGCAGGCTTCCCCCGGTGCCGAGGAATATCAGTCTCACGGCCGATTATTGGGCGGCAGCGCTAAAATCCTTGCCCATGCGCTTTGTCGCCCATCGGTCGCTGATGATGAAGATGAAGAAGCCCACGATGGCGATGGCCGTGGCCAGGTACATGCAGCCGTGATATCCGTAGATCTCCTCCGCCACGCCGCCCAGCAGGGCGCCGAGGATCGCCGAGATGGAGAGGACCGACTGCAGGATGCCGGCCGAGGTCCCCTTCTCCTTGTTGCGCTCCATCACGTACTTCACCGACCCCACGTATAGGGTGGACCAGGCCAGGGCGATCATGATCTGGGCCGGGATGATCTGCCAGTATATGGTGGCCAGGGTGTAGGAGGGGAAGGTGAGTATGGACATGATGAACCCCACCACGATGAGCGGCGCGGAATGATAGCGGTCGCAGAACTGCATGAACACGAACTGGCAGACGGCGTTGATGGCGTAGATCGCCCCGATTATCAGCGGGCTAGCGCCCAGGGACGCGAGGAAGAGGGTGTAGATCACCCATATCATGTTCGCTCCGGTGTGCCGGAACATTATGGAGACGTAGATGGGGAAGTTGCGCTTGAACACCGACGCGGGGAAGAAAGGCACCTTGTGCCTGGTCTCCTTCATCTCGGGCAGGTTCAGCGCGACCAGGAAGGCGACGAACATCACGACGGCGCTGAAGAGGAAGATCTGGTAGTAGACGCCCACCAGGCCGGCCAGGAACGTGCCGATCCCGAAGCCCAAGCTGCCGTAGGAGGAGAACTTGCCCACCTTCTTATCTGATTCGTAAACATAGGCCAAGAGGGCCGACGGGTACATGCCCGCGCACAGCCCGAGCAGGAGCCTGGAGAGCTCCAGGGTCAGGGTGTCGTGGGCGAATATCTGCAGGAAGGCGGCGATGCTCGTGAGCAGCAGGCCCACCTTCAGGATCATTCTCCGCCCGTGGACGTCGGAGTAGCGGCCGAAGACGTAGGAGGAGACGAACAGGGCCGCGCTGTAGCTGGCCACCACCACGCCCACCTCGGCCGTGCTGGCGCCGAAGTCGTCCTGCGCCAGGTTGGGGATGAGCAGCGCCGACGCCGAGAGTGCCGCGCTGGAAAGCATCTGGACTGTCGAGGCTTTCATCCTTATGCCGCGCCCTTAGGAAATCTCACAGTCCCGCTTCAGCGGCCCAAGGACTCGAGCACGCGGTCCTGCTTGGTGCCCTTTTTGTATTGCCTGTAATGGTCCTTGCAGAGGTGCACCCGCTTCAAGCCTTCCTCCACGGGTAGCCCTGCCTCCCTGGCGCTTTCTCCGGAAACGGAGCGCTCGGCCTCCTTGCCGCAGCCCTTCACCTGACAGGCGTCGCCCTGCTTCGGTTTGCTTTTCCTATCCGCCATGCATCCGCAATCGGCCAGTCCCGATAAAACCTTTACCCTCGCGGCATCGATGACCGTTCCTAGGTTGAAGGCCGATGATGGAATGAAATGTCTCTGTTAATGCAGGATTGAGCCCACATCGACGATGCCGCTCGTGAGCTTCGCATCTAGAGCAAATATGATAAGGGCTCGAGGCGATAGCGCTGCCAGATGGTTAAAGTAGCGCCGTCCATACTCTCCGCCGACTTCGCCACCCTGGGAGAGGAGGTCCGCAGGGTGGAGAGAGCCGGCGCGGACTGGGTGCACGTGGATGTCATGGATGGGCAGTTCGTGCCCAATATCACCATCGGGCCCGGGGTGGTGAGGAGCATCAGGCCGCATACCAAGCTCCCCTTGGACGTCCACCTCATGATCGTCAGACCGGAGAACTTCGTCGAGGCCTTCGCTCGAGCCGGCGCCGACCTCATCACCATCCACCTGGAAGCGAGCAAGAACGTCGCTGAGCTGCTCCTCCAGATCAAGAGCCTGGGGAAGGGGGCGGGGATTTCCATCAACCCAGGGACGCCCTTTGAGAAGGTGCTTCCCTTCATGGAGCACATCGACCTCCTGCTGATCATGACCGTCAACCCAGGGTTCGGCGGCCAGCCGTTCATGCACGAATGCCTCGACAAGATAAGGCAGGCGAGGGAGCATGTGGACCGGCATCACCTCTGCGTCGAGATCGAGGTGGACGGAGGCATCAACGCCCAGACCGGGAAGCTAGCGGTGCAGGCCGGAGCCTCGGTCCTGGCGGCGGGGAACGCGCTTTTCGGGGCGCCGGACATGCGCAAGGAGATCTCGATCTGGAAGAGGTTCTGAGCCATTCGGGCGTCCACGGATCGAACCGCATGGCAAAGCTTCTTAAACGGCTCGCCTTATTCGGCAGTCGAGTGGCTAAATGGAATTCACGAGAGACAAGATGATCCTGCTATTGACCATCGTCTTCCCGCTGCTCTTCGTGATCGCCGGGATCATCCTGGACGCGGGAGTGTGCCTCATCATCCCGCTCCTGAGCTGGGTCGGGGTGGCGATAGTCATGCTCTACTTCCCGACCACCTCCGAGGAATGATCAGGGAACCACTCGGGCGAAGGCGGACTTCTTCATAACCCTCATCACCTTCACCTTGACCGTCTGGCCCACCTTGGTGTCCGGGACGAAGATGATGAACCCGTTGACCTTGGCCACGCCGTCCCCCTGCGAGCCGACATCGGTTATGGTGACCGTGTACTCCTTCCCCTCCTCCACCGGCTTGCTGCCCTTGAACCCATACTCATACATGATGTTAGGATTCTTGCTAGGATGGATAAAAACCCTGCGGGGGCAAAACTTATCCAAGCCGGCCTTCATCTAGCAGCCGAGAGCATGGGCGTCAACCTTTCTGACATCGTCCCGGCGGAGCAGGCGGAGCTGGAGGACGTCGCCGGCCAGGTGGTGGCCATCGACGCTTACAACGCCATCTACCAGTTCCTGTCCGTGATCAGGCAGCCCGACGGGAAGCCGCTCATGGACCAGAGGGGCAGGGTGACCTCGCACCTCGCTGGCCTGCTCTACCGCAACGCCAACTTCCTGGAGCTGGGCATCCGGCCGGTGTACGTGTTCGACGGCACCCCGCACAAACTGAAGGCCAGGACGATAATAGAAAGGAGCGAGCGCCGCAGCAAGGCCAAGCGCGAATGGGAGGAGGCGGTGGAGAAGGGCGATTACCAGAAGGCATTCACCAAGGCCACCCAATCCTCCCGGATCACCAACGAGATCGTGGAGTCATCGCGCATCCTCCTATCTTACCTAGGGATCCCGGTGGTCCAGGCGCCCGAGGAGGGGGAGGCACAAGCGGCCTTCATGGCCGCGAAAGGGGACGCGTGGGCGGCATCCTCGCAGGACTTCGATTCGCTTCTCTTCGGCGCCCCGAGGCTGGTGCGCAACCTGACCATCACCGGACGCAGGCGCCACCCAGGCAAGGACCAGAGCAAGGAGGTCCCGGTGGAGATCATCCTCCTGGACAAGGTATTGGAGCACGTGAGGCTGACCCGTGAGCAGCTCATCGACGTCTGCATCCTGATGGGCACGGACTTCAACGAGGGCGTGATGGGCATCGGTCCGAAGAAGGGCTTGAAGCTGATGCAGGAGCACGGCTCGCTGGAGAAGGTCATGTCCCTGCTGCAGGTGGAGATCGAGGGATACCAGGAGATACGCGACATCTTCCTCCGGTACGAGGTGATGCGGGAATATCGTCTGGAGTGGAGGGAGCCGGACAGGGACAAGGTAATGTCCTTGCTCAAGGGGCAGTACGACTTCTCCGAGGCGCGGGTGGACTCGGCGCTCAAGCGGATGCACCCACAGGATGGCCGGAGGAAACCGTTGGAGGGCGCTCAGCGCTCCCTCGACATGTTCCCATAGCTCATCGCGATTCTATAGCCATGACCAGTGTGTTTTAAATGAGGGTCCGCATATAGGCCCTCAGTGGCTGCGATGATAAAGCAGGTCCAGGCGAATTATAATCCTGCCGAGCTCGAGAAAAGGGTTCGGGAACATTGGGCGAATGCCGAGGTCTATCGCAAGACGAAGGAGCTGCGGGCTAGCGGGCCCAACTTCTATTTCGTGGACGGTCCCCCTTACACCACCGGTGCCATCCACCTAGGCACATCGTGGAACAAGACCCTGAAGGACACCTACATCCGCTACCGGCGCATGCAGCGCTACAACGTGCGCGACCAGCCCGGTTACGACATGCATGGCCTCCCCATCGAGGTCAAGGTCGAGCAGTCCATCGGGGTGAAGACCAAGAAGGAGATCGAGGAGTACGGCATCGATCGCTTCGTCTCCACCTGCAAGCAGTTCGCCATGGACTTCCAGAAGCGCATGACCGAGCAGTTCAAGGAGCTCGGCGTGTGGATGGACTGGGACACGCCCTACTTGACGATCACCAGCCAATACGTGGAGGCGGCCTGGTGGACGCTGAAGCGCGCCTACGACAAGGAGCTGCTCGCGCCATCCAACCGCGTCCTCTCCTGGTGCCCCCGCTGCGAGACGGCCCTGGCCGAGGCGGAGATCGAGTACCGGGACGAGAAGGACCCCTCCATCTACGTCCGCTTCCCGCTCAAGGACGACGAGTCCACCTCCCTGCTCATCTGGACGACCACGCCGTGGACCCTTCCGGGGAACCTGGCGGTGGCCGCGCACCCCGACCTGCGCTACGCCAAGGTCCGCCTCTCCTCCGCCGAGGGCGATGAGACGGTCATCGTGCTCGAGTCCCTGGTGGAGCAGGTGGGCGAGCTTGGCGGGTACGAGGGGTACGAGGTCCTGGACCTGATCGAGGGCGACGACCTCATCGGCATGGAGTACATCACCCCCTTCCTCGGCGACGTCGAGTACCAGAGGCAGGCGACCGGGAAGTGGGTGCACCGGGTCATACCCTCCTCCACCGTGGCGGCGGAGAACACCGGCCTGGTGCATATAGCGCCCGGCCACGGCCCCGAGGACTTCGAGCTGGGCAAGGAGTTCGGGCTGGAGCCGTTCTGCCCGGTCGACGAGACCGGCCGGTTCACCAAGGACCTGCCCGTTAGATACGCGGGAATGAGCGTAAAGGAGGCCAACAAGCACATCATCGAGGAGCTCAAGGAGCGTAAGCTGATGTACTCGGTCGGCACCCTAACCCACCGCTACGGCCATTGCTGGCGCTGCGACTCGGGGATCATCTACCGCAACACCACCCAGTGGTTCCTCAAGATCACCCAGATCAAGAACCTCATGCTGGAGGAGATAGAGAAGATCCATTGGACGCCCGATTGGGCCGGCTCCTCCCGCGAATACGATTGGACGGTCAACGCCCGCGACTGGTGCATCTCCCGGCAAAGATATTGGGGCATCCCCCTCCCGGTCTGGACGTGCCAATGCGGCGAGACGAAGGTGGTCGGATCCATCACCGACCTGGAGAGCGGGAACGGCTACCGCAAGGACATGGAGCTACACCGCCCCTGGATCGACGCCGTCACTTTCAAATGCCCCCGCTGCTCCAAGCAGATGAGGCGCGTGCCCGACGTCCTGGACGTTTGGTTCGATTCCGGCGTGGCCACCTGGGCCCAGCTCGGCTTCCCCCGCTCCAGGGCGGAGTTCGACAGATGGTGGCCCTGCAAGTGGATCACCGAGGCGCACGACCAGACGCGAGGCTGGTTCTATTCTCAGCTCGCGGCCGGGTGCATCGCCTTCGACCGGGCGCCATACGAGGCGGTCCTCATGCACGGCTGGGTGCTCGACCCCAACGGCCAGCCCATGTCCAAATCCCGCGGCAACGTGATTGAGCCGGAGAAGGTCATCAAGGACTACGGCGCCGACGCGCTGCGCTTCTACCTCATGCGCACCAACGCCCCCTGGGAGGACACCTCCTTCCAATGGGAGGGGGTCAAGAACGCGAGGAAGACGTTGAACATCCTGTGGAACGTGGTGAACTTCGCCACCACCTACATGAGCATCGACTCCTTCGAGCCCGGTTCGGTCAGCTTGGAAGGGCTCAAGGCCGCATTGCGCCCCGAGGACCGCTGGATGGTCTCGCGGACGGAGAAGATGAAGGGCGAGGTGGCCAAGTTCCTGAACTCGTACGAGCTGCACAAGGCCTGCCGCATCATGGAGGACTTCGTCCTGGAGGACCTGTCGCGCTGGTACGTCCGCCTGATACGGGACCGCATGTGGTCCGAGAAGGGGGACCTAGACAAGCTCGCAGCCTACAAGGTGCTGCACGAGGCCCTCCTCAGCCTGACCAAGGTGATGGCGCCCTTCTGCCCTCACATAACTGAGGAGATCTACCAGCACATAGACGGCTCGCTGGAGAGCGTGCACATGCTCGACTGGCCCGGGGCCGACACCACCCGCCTGGACGAGAGGCTGGACCAGAGCATGGCCACCGTCCAGGAGCTGGTGGACCTGGTCACCAAGGCGAGGCAGTCGCGCAACATCAAGCTGCGCTGGCCGATGAAGCGGGTGGTGGTCAGGGCCGCCAACAACGACTCCATGGAGGTCATGAAGCAGCTGGAGTCGGTCATCCTTTCCCAGGCCAACGTGAAGGTGATCGAGTACATCCCCCCTGGTCAGGAATGGGGCGAGATCGTCCTCAACGCGGAGCCAAATCCCAACGCCATCGGCAAGGTCTACCGCCAATGGGCCTCGAAGATCGCGGTGCTGCTGAAGTCGAGGCCAGCGAAGCAGATCAGGGATTGCATCGAGAAGGGGTCCTATTCGCTGGGCATCGAAGGCCAGATGATCAAGATCGAGCCCAACATGGTCAGCTTCACCTCCTCCCTGCCACCCGACGTGGAGGGGGTCAAGTTCTCCGGCGGCGACCTGTACATGGACTTCGAGATCACCCAGGAGATCGAGGCCGAGGGGTTCGCGCGGGAGCTCATCCGCCGCATACAGCAGATGCGGAAGGACATCAAGCTCAACGTCGAGGAGTACGTCAGGGTCGAGGTCAAGGCCTCGGCCAAGCTCATCGAGTTCTTCAGGGTGTGGCACGACCACATCATGTCCGAGACCCGCTGCCGCCAGCTGGAGTTCGTAGACTCTCCCAAGGGGGACCATACCGCCTCCTGGGAGGTGGAGGGGGAGAAGCTGCATGTGTCTTTGACCTCGCTCCACTTCAAGCAGGCCATGGACGAGCTGCTCACCATCAACGGCCTCTCCCAGGATGGCGCTCTGGCCTTGATCGAGGCCGGTCACCGCTCCCTGACCGACCTGAGGCCGCTCAGCGAGGAGCAGATAGGTAACGTCCCTGGCCTCCCCAAGGCGGACGTGAAGAAGATCTCACATTACCTGGAGAGGGCGGATGAGGCCATCGTGCCATCGAAGGACGCGGCCAAGCCCCAAGGCGGCATGGCCAAGGAAGCGCTTGTGCCTTTCCTCCTGCGGGTGCCGCGCATGAACCAGGTGAAGGCCGATATGCTCTATGAGGCCGGGTACGACTCCATCGACAAGATCAAGGCGGCATCGAAGGAGGACCTGCGCAAGGTCAAGGGCATGGGAGAGAAGACGGTGGACGAGATCGTCGCCTACGCCAGCAAGGGCGGCTTCGAGGCCACCATCAAGTGCGAAGGCTGCGGCGCCTTGGTCCCCCCCGACAAGATGACCTGCCCCTCCTGCGGAGCAAGGGTGAGCATCGAGTCCTTGGTCGAGGAGGAGGACAAGGGAGGGGCGCACAAGCCCGCCCTCGCCCCGGAGGCCGAGCTGGAGAGGTCCTTCACCTACCTGATCAAGGAGGAGAAGGCGGAGCGCTCCTACCAACTGTTCGAGAAGGCCCTCGCCAAAGGGATGAAGGGCTTCTGCGTCACCCGCAACTATCCGCTCAAGATTAAGGCGAAATGGAACCTGGGAGAGACCCCGATACTCTGGCTGAGCAACGTGGGCAAGGAATCGAGCATCAGGCCCAAGGACCTGGAGAAGCTCTCGGTGTCGCTGGAGCAGTTCCTGGCGCAGTCCGAGGGGGGCGTGATCCTGTTGGACGGGCTGGAGTACCTCATCACCAACAACAACTTCCTCACCGTGCTGCGATTGGTCCAGTCCCTGAGGGACCAGGTGGCAATCAACCGCTCCATCCTCATGCTGGTCCTCAACCCGTCCACGCTGGACGCGCACGAGCTGAACCTGCTGGAGAAGGAAGTGGACGCCACCATCTGATCATAGGCCGAGGTCCGCGAGCACCCTCTGGAAGCCCGGTACCAGGTCCAGCCCCTGCATCTGCGAGGGCTGCACCCACCGGTACTCGGTGTGCTCCCAATCTATGGTGATCTGGTCAGTGGGCGACTCGAAGAGGAAGGGGTGAATGGCCCATATGTTCTCACCCTGCCGCACCGTAACCGTTGCCGCGCTCCTCGCGAGCTTGGCGCCGGTCACGGTCGTCTCCTCCTCGATCTCCTTGACGGCGGTCTGGAGCGGTTCCTCGCCCGGCTCGATGTAACCGCTGACGCCGGCCCATTTCCCCTGGCAGGTGGACACCTTGTCGCTCCTCTTGAGCACTAGCAGGCGGCCTTGGTGCATGAGCAAGCTGGTGACCACGCGATGGCCCTTGACCCCGCGGAGGTCGACCGTTCCCCGCTCGCCGTCCACCAATGCCTGGTCGCCGTTCCTTAGCAGGGCGAGGTCGATCCCGTCCACCATCGGCACCTTGGCCATGACCGCGCCTGTGGCCACGATGGTCTCCGCCCTTTGGTTGATTATGGCCGCGGGCAGCCTCCTCTCCCTCCTGAGCTGCAGAATGGTGTAGGACCCGACGGTGCTGCCCTTGCCGCAGGGGAAGGAGAAGACCTTGTCGGTCAGTTCGCTGCCCTCAGCCCCCGATGTGCCGCTGAGCCTTCCCGTCTTGGGGTCGACCCCACCAAGGAAGCTGAAGGGGCGTTCCAACAACAGGACCTCGCCCTCACCCGTGCCCTTGGAGATGCCCCGCCCGTTTAGGATCATGCTACCCTCTCCATGAGCTCGGCATAGGAGCCGCAGACGACCTTCTGCGAGCACAGCGAGGGCAGGTAGGTGCAGGCCTTGGCGGAGTTGGTGGCCGTGCATTCGTGCCTCGATTCGATGGGGGCGACAATCATGCAGGTGTCGCAGACCACCTTTCCAAAGCGCTCCAGGACCGCGGTCTCCTTCGGGCACCAGGTCCGGACGGTCCGAGAGGTGCAGAACCATACCTCGGGCGAATCGCTCCTCGGCCTCTTGCCGTCGAGCATGGAAGCCAGGGCCTTCATCTCCATCTGGGAGAGATGGGGGCATCCCACGGCAATCAGGTCGGGGTCCTTCCCGGTGGTGAGGCTCTCCTTCGCCTTCCTGATGTCCTGCCGGTCGAGGCGCACCCTCTCCAGCCCCTTGAGGTCGCAGTCCAATGATCTGGGCGTGACCCCTTCGACGTGGAAGATCGCCACCGAGCCGGAGGCGGCCATGGCGGCGGCCATGGTCTTCAGCCCATTGCAGTCCGGCTTTATCCCCTTGAAGTAAGGGACAGCTGCGCCCAGTCTCTGGCCTACGACGTGGCCGAGCAATGAGTAATCGGTTATCTCGTCCTGGACCTCGGCCTCGATCACCACGGTCGGCCTTCGGTTCTCGTCCAGATGCAATCCGTAATGCGGCGTCTTGCCGATGATGGCCGCCGCCAAGGCACCCGGACCACCTTCACGATTGGTCCTGGCGCCCAGCACCGAGTTGACATAGGAGAGGGCGGACGATTCCGCCCAGGCCACCGACTCCCCGGGCTTGGGCGAGTTACCGGTGAAATATGGGGTGCAGGTGCAATTGGTCGTCACACCCATATTTCCATAGGCCTTGATGATGGTGAGCTGCCTCTTGGCGAAGGCTTCCTCCACCCCCATCTCCTGCCAGCGGGAGAGGTCCATGCCCGCGGGGTTGAGGGTGGTTTCCACCTTCACCCTGGCATCCTTGGAGATCTCCTCGAGGAAGTCGATCCCCCCTTCCCCGATGGTCTTGTACGAGACCCCGGAGAGGTGTGCTGAGGTGATGGGGACGAGCGAATCGGCATCGTAGATCCTCCCAAGCGCCACCAGGATCTCCATGGCCCTTTGCATCCCTGGTCCTCTCTCCCCGGCCAATATTGATTCCTCGTCGCGGGTCAGGTGCATGCGCGTTGATTGGCCGCCCTCGATAAAACATTTTGGAACATGCCCACAGCCTGCCTAAAAGAATGAGAGGGAGGCGGGCCCGCCGAGATTTTCGTCCCCAGAGGAGATTTCGAACTCGGGTCTGAGGCTCTCTCCCATCCCGAAGGATGGCCGGAGGCCCCTGTGATATCCAAGCTACACTACGGGCCCGCTCTGATGGCAATGCTCGAGCCTGGTTTAAACCTTTGCCGGATGGTCGCGCTGGAACGGACCCCACCTATCGACTTGGAAATTATATAGCGCAGAGTCCATTCCAATTGTCCATTATGAGGGGGATTAAGAGGGTCCTTGGTAGGAGGAGGAACAGGCTGATCGTCCTCCTGCTGATCTTCCTGCTGATCGACGCGGCGCTGGTCGGATATACGTTCACCTACACCACGGCCACGAAGGAAGGGACATTGCTGCAATCTGACCTGGTGGTATCCGAGGCCAAGATCTCGGCCTTCGGCAGCATGGTGATCATGGCCGAGGACTCCCTCTACATGTTGACCCCTTCCGGCCTGGTCAAGTTCGAGGGCAGCGACAACCTGACCTCCTACGCCTTCGGGTATCTCTCCGAGGCGGTGGCCTTGATCACCGAGCAGCGTGTTCTTAGATATTATCCGCGGGGGTCGCTCGAGCCGTCGTTCTCGAAGGCCCTTGACTCCGACTCCGAGGTGCTGTGCATCCAGGAGATGGCCTCGGTCAATGATTACATCCCGGTGAATATAGCCATCCTCGCCAGCAACCAGACCGGCTCCTTCTTCATGCCCCTCTCCATCAATGGCCAGGGCACGGTCGGAGCCGTCCGGGAATTGCCGGGCAGCGTCCTCTCCCACGCCAGCGCTAGGAGCGGTGGTTACATCACCTTGGCATGCGACGACGGCTCGCTGGTCACCTTCCGAATGAGCCACGACGACGCCGTGGCCAACTTCCCATTCCAGGGCGACATCGACGATATGACGATGATCGACAACGGGATGAAATTGTTCGTTCTGTTCCATGGGGGTTCCATCCAAGCGGTCAAGCCAGCCAATGGCTTCGTCTACAGCTGGACCAACCTCACCGATGCGGTGGACACCCTGGTCCTGGCGGCGGACGGGGAGAGCGTCTATGCCCTGGACGGCGACAGGCTGATGCTCGTATCGGGACCGGAGGGCGTTTCGGTGTTCTCGGGCGAGGACATAGGCGCGTTCTTCGTTCCAGGCACGGGAGAGCTCCTGATATGCCAGAACGATCTCGTCAGCCTGTTCAAGAGCGGAAGGGCTGATGCCCTCTGGGAGGGATGGGTGCAGGGCACGATCGCCGGGGTAGAAGCCGACTTCGGCGCGTCCTTCATCCTGGTCTGGACACAGGATGGCGGCCTCTACTCCTTTGACAACTCGGTGCCCACCTTGGGCGCGAAGGAATGGTGGACGGCCTTCGGGATCATCCTGATCATCCAGCTCATGATTCTGGTCGGCTTGGCCTGGGGCAAGAGCCTGGTCAGCAGCGGCTCGCACGGGGTCATCGTCCTCTTCGCGGGAGCGATGGCCGGTCTCGTCTACGCGATGCTGTTCCCTGACCAGAGCGCCATCGGCTGGTTCGGGAGCGAGGTGGCGTTGGCCGTCATCGTCGCAGCCTCCGGGGCCGTGGCGTCCTACGCCTCATGGGAATCCGGGTCAGGCGCCTGGGGGGTAATCCTGGGCATTATTGCGGGGGGGATCACCGCGGCAGTGACCGGCATGCTCATGATGTTCCTGCTCTGGACCACTGGCATGGAGTTCGGGGACCAGGACGCCTTCTTCTACACCCTGGTCAACTCGGTCCCCGCCGGCTTCCTCGCTGGCATCTTCGGGGCGGTGGTGGGGTTGATATTGACCTACGTTTTCCTTCCTGGAGAGAAGAAAGCCCGGGGATGATCGGAATTCGCGCCTGAGGCCAGCTCGCCATCGTGCTAGAAAATAAGAAACGGGGGATAAGGTGTTTTACTTCTTCTTGAACTCGGTGTAGCCGCACTTGCCGCAGGAATTGCGGTTCCCGTGCTCACCCAGGAAAACGCCGGGGCCGCACTTGGGGCAGTTCCTCCTCTTCCTTTCCAGCTTGCCGTCCTTGCCCGGGGCGTAGAAGTCCTTCTTGCCCTTACCTAGCTGCTTGGGCTTTCCCGCTCCCTTGTCCTTCTTGTCTGCCATCTCGCATCACCTCATTTCGCCTTGGGGGCGGCCCTGGGCTTGGCCGCGGCCTTGGCCTTCGCCTTCTTCTCCGCCAGGCCATGCCTCACCAGCATGTGGCGGCTCTCGGTCTTCTTCAAGGCCTCGTCGCTCTCGTAGACCTTGGCGTATCCCATGCTGACTCCCTTGCCGTACTCGGTCTGCATCTTGTCTATCACTACCCTCTCCTTGGGGCTGCCCACGGCGCTTGCTATGGCCGTGCGCACTGCGTCCCTGGTCGGGGTGGACTCGGCGGCATGCTCGGCCGAGAAGTTGATCTCGGTCCTCTGCAGGAGCTGGTTCTCCTTCTTGCTCTCGATCTGCACCTTCAATTGCATTCCTCCATCGCGTCGATCAAATCTCTTGCCTTCTTGCGCACGCTCTCATCCACGTGCACGGATATGATGCCCTTCTTCGGCAGGCCGTAGAACAGCCTGGTCCCGAAGGGGGCGAGGGCAGCGATCACGAGGGAGGCAAGGTCCTCTTCGCCCTCCACCATCAGCTTGACCTTCTTGCCTTGGGTCAAGGCCTTCTCGATGGCGTTGACCAGCTCGGGGGTTATCCTCCCGGCCGGGTTCTTCACATGAACGTTCATTCCTGGCAAGGACGGGAGCCTGCTTTCGAGCTCGCTCATGTCCTTGCGCTCGGTCCTAAGGTCGTAGACCATCAGGTCCGGCTGCTCGCCCTTCTCGAGCATATGTAAGGAGACCACGTCCCCCACCGTGGCGGTGAGCTCGCTTCGGCGCAGGTCCTCGACCGCCCGCTCCTCGCTGACCAAGCTCCCGAAAGGCATCGCCAACCTGCTCCTGATCTCCACCGGCAGTCTCCAGCCTTTCCTCGGCGTGCGCAGATCAGCGCACGCGGAGCGCGAACTTGCCGTTGACATTTATGCCCATCCTCTTGGCTATCTCGGATTTGGTGTGGTCCAGGATTATGACGTAGCCCTGCCAGTCCTTGGACGTCTGGTTCCCGCACAAAGGACAGGTTTCCTCCTCGGAGATGAAGGAGCAGTGCTTGCAGGCCTTCTGTATCTTCATGCCGCGGCCCCCTTCTCCTTCTCGCCCTTCTTCTTGCGGTCCTCCTCCAGCCACTCGAACTTACCCAGGCCGGCCTGCCTCATGGTCAGGCCGATCTTGCTCTCCCGGGGGTTGCGCTCGTTGATGCTCAGCGCCACGATCCTGGCCCGGACCTTGTCCCCGACCCTGAGGTCGCGCTTGGTGTCCTTGCCCAGGAGGCGCTGGTTGGTGTCATCGACATCGATGCGGTCGTCCATGATCTGGGAGATGTGGAGGAGGCCGTCCAAAGGACCGAAGCGCACGAACGCCCCGAACTTCAGTACCTCCACCACCGTTCCCTCCACGACCTCTTGCAAGACTGGACGGAAGATCAGCGATTCGAACGTTACCTTCTGATAGACAGCGCCGTCCCCGTGCACGATGCGCCCGGGGCCCTCGCGGTGGATGTTGCGGATGAGGACGGTGAGCGAGTCGCTCCCCTCCACCTTGCCCTCGAAGGACTCCTTGGCCAGCTCGACCACGGTGGCGTCAAGGTCCTCGGCTAGGCGATCGGGCGGGATGCGCACGACCTTCTCACGCTTGGCCATTAGGTACATAGGTTACCCTCTAGTGACTCTGGCATATTTGAACCCTTATATACGCTTGACTCCTGTCCTGCCTTAGGAGCCTGCGCTCTGGATGCAAGAAAAATGAAAGGAAAGGAAAGGGTTTCCACGCTTCATGGTGCTTATGGGGCGACCACGAAGAGCGTCGCGAACACCAGGGTGATGGTGGCAAGCAACTTCACCAGCACGTGCAGGGATGGACCAGCGGTGTCCTTGAACGGGTCTCCGACGGTGTCACCGACCACGGCCGCAGAATGAGCGGCGGTCTTCTTCTGACCCTTGGCCTCGATATACTTCTTGGCGTTGTCCCAGGCCCCTCCACCGTTGTTTAAGACCAAAG
>JAJRAN010000076.1 GCA_028682915.1 Methanomassiliicoccales archaeon
AATGCCAGGATAGGCACTGGGCTACTTTCAGCCCACTCCCCCCTCCACCCCTTTATACGCCGGAGCGCAAGGGGGTACATAGGGGAGGCGAATGAGCCAATATCTAGAAGCGGACGCGCCCGGCTCCGGGGCGGTGAGCGTCGAGGCCAACAGGGAGCTGATACAGACGCGCCCGCAGCGGCGGCTGAGCACGTCCGTCAAGGCGCTCGACGACTTCATCGGGGGGTTCCCCTCCTCCCAGGTCACGCTGATCGACTCCTCGGACCGCCTGGTGCTCGACATCGTCCACCTCCTCTGCGTCAACCAGGTGCTGGAGGAGGGCCGGGACGTGGTATGGGTGGACGGGGGGAACTCGGTGAACCCCTACGCCCTAACCAGCCTGTGCAAGCGCTTCCGGGTGCGCTCGGGCGAGGTGCTGGAGAGCGTGAACGTGTCCCGCGCCTTCACCGCCTACCAGCTCGTGACCTTGATAGAGGAGATGATGGAGGC
Organism: Methanomassiliicoccales archaeon; assembly: GCA_028682915.1. Classification (GTDB taxonomy): domain Archaea; phylum Thermoplasmatota; class Thermoplasmata; order Methanomassiliicoccales; family UBA472; genus JAJRAN01. The sequence continues at coordinate 490 of JAJRAN010000076.1, forward strand.
GGAGGTCGCCAGGACCAGGGCCGGCCTCCTGGTAGTGACGTCATTCCCCGACCTGTTCCAGGACAAGGACATGTGGTGGTCCGAGTCCCTGCAGCTGATGAAGCGGTGCCTTGCCTGCATGCGCGAGGTGACCAGGAGGCACGGCACCGTCACCCTCGTCACCAACCTCGGCCTGTCTAAAATGCTGTACAAGAAGAGCCTGCGCAGCCTGATGTACTCCTCCGCGGACCAGGTGCTGCGTATCGAGAGCCAGCGCGCCGCGCTCCGGATCAGCGTGGTCAACGAGGGGCGCAGCATGCTCTATCACCCCGTCCCCTACTACCAGCGCACCCTGGACGAGTTCCGGTGATGCCTAGGCGCGCACCTGACACCTTTAAGCAGGGGGAGTTGCCTAACAGCCTGAGGAGATTCACCATGGCGAAGAAGACCAAGAAGGGTTTCGTGGGCAAGATCGAGAAGGATACGATCAAGAATGCGGATTTCCGCCGCGTGCTCTACACCGGCAAGTACAGCCAGCTGGTGCTGATGAGCCTGAAACCAGGGGAGGAGATCGGGGAGGAGGTGCACGGCGACGTGGACCAGTTCTTCCGCTTCGAGGAAGGCAAGGGACTCGTGGTCATCGATGACGTCGAGAACGAGGTGAAGGACGGCATGGCAGTGGTCGTCCCATCTGGTGCCAAGCATAACGTGATCAACACCTCCAAGAAGAACGACCTCAAGCTGTACACCATCTACTCGCCCCCGGAGCATCAGGACGGGGTGGTGCGCCACACCAAGCAGGAAGCGATGGACAAAGAGGAGCACTACGACGGGAAGCCGACGGAGTGATTTGTAAATAGGGCCAGCAAACCGTTTACCTTCTTTCTCTCAACTCGAGCTTTGCATCAGTTTCAAGACAGTTCGAAATGTTTATATGTTAGTTTAACATAACATTTTGTTAGACATAGATAATATGTCGGAGGTGAAGTAAAATGGATGAGATGACGAGGAGATGGGTGATGGTGGGCATCACCACGGTTGTCCTGTTGGCGATCGCGCTCATAATCACCCTGACCGAAGGAATCAACGTCTGGTCGATGTTGATGCTCGTGGCCATAGTGGCATTAGCGCTGGTAGCTATCGCGATGGTGGTCAAGTCCCAGAGGGAGATAAAGAGCGGCTTCCCCAAGCAGGACGAGAGGTCGATCGCCCTCAGCATGCGCGCCGGCAACAAGGCGTTCTACGTTAGCATGTACCTGTTCCTATTCATGGGCTTGGGACTCATGAGTCTGGATGACCAAGAGATGTTGATCTCCAACGCCGAGCTGCTACTATTAGCCGTAGCCATCATGGGCTCGATCCATATCGTCCTCAGCGCCTACTACAACCGAAAGGGAAGAGTGGGGCAGGAATGAGGACCAGGATCAAGGAGCTCAGGGCGCGATACGGCATGACCCAGGAGGACCTGGCCAAGATGGTCGGCGTGCGCAGGGAGACCATCCTCTTCATCGAGAAGGGCGAGTACAATCCCTCGTTGAACCTGGCGCATGCCATCGCCAGGGCGCTGAAGACCTCCATCGACGAGCTGTTCCTCTTCGACGACTGATGCGTTCCGGGACAGCTCGGCTAGGCGCCCTTTCTCTACTCTTTCGCGCTCTGACCCACCTTCCGGTTCTCGGCCGCCGCGCGCGCTATCTCCTCCACCCGCTTGGCCCGGGTCTCGGGGCGCTTGGCGCTGAGCACCCAGTAGATGGCCTGCTTCTTGTAGGAAGCGATGAAGGACTCGAAGTTCTCCTTGGCCGGAGGATGGGCCAGTAGGGCCTCTTCCAGGTCAACCGGGACCTTCAGCTCCTCAACGTCCTCGATCATGTTCCAGCTGCCGTTCCTCTTGGCAGCCTCGATCCTTTCCATGCCCGCTGGGGTCATCAGGCCCTGCTCGATCAGCTTCCTGGCGCGCTCCTTGTTCGACCTGGACCAGATGCTTTTCGGCCTGCGCGGGGACATGTGTATCTTGAAGCGCTCCTCGTCCATGACGTTGGGGCGGCTGTCTATCCAGCCGAAGCAGAGCGCCTCCTCCACCGCTTCCACGTAGGAGATGCCCTCCCTCCTCGCTCCCTTCTTGACCAGGACCAGAAAGACGCTCGCAGTCTGCTCGTGGTTCTTCTCCAACCATTTCCGCCACTTCGCCCGGTCCATGTCGTACAGGACCTCGAGCTGGTCATCGCCCTTGGCCGTTCGCGCACGCCCCTGGCGCATTATCGTCGCCCGGGCTAAAGAATGTCTTGGCCACTTTCGCGCATCTCCCCCCTCCCTCCCTTAATACCCTCTCCACCGAACTAGGCACGGTGATCCCATGGGGAGGACCGTACCGACGTACCGCATGACCCTCGAGTCCATAATCCAGAGCTGGTCCGATTATCGCCGGGCATTGCCCAAGGAGGACAGGGACGCGTTCGACCGGATGGTGAACCGGGCGAGGATGCACGCCTCCGCCTCCACCTACGCGGCGTTCCCGGACCCGGTGGAGGGCGCCCTGCTCTCCATCCTCCTGGAGCAGGAGAAGGAGATCCGACGGCTGAGGAAGAAGGATGAGGGGCTGGATACTGGACTGCTACCCTGACTACGAGCACGACTGCATCGTAGTCTGGCTCAAGACCGAGCATGGGGTCGACAAGCTGGTCGACCGCCGCTTCCGGCCCTCGTTCTACGTCAAGGCCTCTTCCGACAAGCTGGGCAAGGTGGAGGAGGGGTTGCGCATGCTCGGCGTGAACGACGTCGAGACAGAGGCGCGCACCACGCTCATGGACCCTAGGCCGCGCCCGTTCCTCAAGGTCACGCTGGACGAGTACCGCCAGCTCAACCAGCTGGTGAGGCTGGTGGACATGTGGGGCCACTACCGCGACCACGAGCTGTACAACGTGGACCTGAGGTTCGACCAGCGCTACTTCCTGGAGAAGGGGGTCTTCCCCATGGGGTTGCTGGAGGTGGGCACCGAGTACCGCATGCTCGACTCCCAGGACCTCGTCCACTACCCCGTCCCGCCCTTGAGCGCGGTGCAGATCAAGGTCCAGGTGCAGGCGGCGCGGGGCATCCCCACCAACGATGACCCGATTATGCAGGTGAGCGTCGACGAGGACGTCCTGGAAGGGCCGGAGGACGCCGTCTTGGATGACCTGCTGGAGATCCTCTCCTCCAAGGACCCGGACATCATCTACACCGAGGAGGGCGACGAGTTCTACATGGAGTATCTGGCGGAGAGGGCGAGACGCTGCGGCCTGGAGAGCTTCGACCTGGGCCGGGAGAAGGGCGTCCGGGTCTCCAAGGGCAAGAGCTACTTCACCTACGGCCGCATAATGTACAAGCCCCCGGCGCACAAGCTGCGCGGCCGCATCCACCTGGACTCAGGAGGCTCGGCCACCTACGCCCGTAGCGGCGTCTACGGGCTGATCGACGTCTCCAGGCTGTCGCTCATCTCCGTGCAGGAGCTCGCCCGACTCTCGCCCGGCACGGCCATCAGCGCCATGCAGATCAACCAGGCCATCAAGGACGGGCACCTGGTGCTGTGGAAGAAGAACCTGCCCGAGGGGTTCAAGACCGCCGGGCACCTGCTGAACTCCGACCGAGGAGGGTTCATCTACGAGCCCGAGGTGGGCATCCACGACCACGTGGCCGAGGTGGACTTCGCATCGCTGTACCCGAGCATCATCGTGCGCCACAACATCTCGCCCGAGACGCTCACATGCCAATGCTGCCCGGACACCACCAAGTTCGTGCCAGGGATAGGATACCCGACCTGCGTCAGGCGCGTGGGCCTGCTGCCCAAGGTCCTGGAGCCGGTGATCAAGCGCCGCCTGGAGCTGAAGCGCCTGCTGAGGGAGAAGAGGGTCGCTGGCCTGGAGAGGGAGGCGGTCGAGCAGAGGTCCGACCTGCTGAAGTGGATCCTGGTCACCTGCTTCGGGTATACGGGGTACAGGAACGCGCGCTTCGGCCGCATCGAGTGCCACGAGAGCATCAACGCCTACGGGCGCGAGATACTGCTTCGCACCACGGAGATGGCCGAGGAGCGAGGGTTCCATGTCCTGCATGGCATAGTGGACTCGCTCTGGCTCAAGGGGGAGGGGGACCCGCAGGCCTTCTGCGACGAGGTGTCGGAGGAGATCGGCATCTCCCTGCAGCTGGACGGCGTGTTCAAATGGGTGGTCTTCCTGCCCAGCGTCTCCACGGGGGTGGGCGCGCTCAACCGCTACTACGGCCTCTTCCAGGACGGGGAGCTGAAGCTGCGGGGGGTGTTCCTGCGCAAGAGCGACACCATCGAGCTGGCCAGGGACCTGCAGAACGACATGCTGGAGGTGTTCTGCAAGGCGGACGACGCGCGCGAGTTCCAGGAGCGCATCCCCGAGGCGCTGGAGGTCCTGGACTCGCACCTGGGCAAGGTGCGCTCGTTCGAGGCGCCATTGGAGAAGCTGGTGGTGCGCCACAGGGTGGCGAAGGGACTGGAGGAGTACTCGCAGTTCAACGACTCCTACGCGGCTCTGAGGCAGATGCGGGAGAGGGGCTTCGACGTGCCGCCAGGGAGAAGCGTGGAGTACGTGATCCTCGACGGCCGGAGCAAGAGCGTCTGGGAGCGGGTCAAGGCCGCCCCCTTCCTGCGCGGCGACGAGCGCTACGACCCCGCCGAGTACGAGGACCTGCTGCTGCGAGCGGCGGCGGACCTGCTGCTGCCCTTCGGCTGGAGGTTCGAGGCGCTGAAGGAGCGCGCTCACCACAGGAGGCCGATCGCCGCGCTCTCGATGCCGATGTAGAAGAGGAGCAGGGGGAGGAGCAGGCAGCCGGTCAGATGCACCCTTCTCACGCCCAGGCTGGGAGGGAGGAGGCCGACCAGCGTCGCCACCCCAACCACCAGAAGGCCAGGCAGGCCGTTGAAGGCCAGGATGAGGGCGGTGAGCACCAATATCACGATGAGGTTGAGCCTTCCCATGTCCCTCCCGGCGGCCTTCTTGGAGAAGAGGCCCCCGGCCCAAAGGGTGGCATGATAGCCTATGGCGGAGGCCACCAGGACCGCGACCAGGAGCGATGAGGACCAAGCTCCGGGGAAGGAGGAAAGGGAGCCCATCCCCTCCTGGCCGACCGCGCTCTTGAGCGCCAGCATGGCCCCGCTCCGCCCGCTGCCCTCGATACATAGGGCCAGGAGGCTGAAGACCACCGAGGACGTTCCCACCGCGGAGAGCATCAGAATGTATTCCTTGGTGCCCTGCTCCTCGTCCTTGGGGCGGGGAACGAAACATGATCCGATGACCGTCCCGATGGTGGAGGTCACCCCCGGCATCCATCCGGACAGGAAGCCAGCGAAGGTGCCGGTGAGGGCGGGGAGGAAGGGGGGACGCTGGTCGCCGGCCGCCGCCTGCGGAGGTATGGGAGCGGAGGAGGCGGCCGAGAGCAGGGCGGGGAATGCGAAAAGCCCCGAGAGCAGGGGGAAGAGCAGGCTCTGCCCCCAGCCCTGGAAGGTCCCGGCGAGCGGTGGATAGGAATTCATCACCACGAAGCCGAGCAGACCGGACAGTGCGAGGACCGCCAGCGCCATCAGCTTGCTCCTCGCCGACCCCTTCCTCACCACCCAGACCCCCTGCACGGTCACGAACCCTTTCGGCCGAGGCAACGGGCCGGAGACAACCTTCCAATCACCAAAAGGCGTAGCCAGATGGAACGAACGGGCGCCTCGCCTCGTGACCTTGCCCGAGAGCTTCGCCTCGCCTCCGTCCACGGGGATGGGGTGACATATGCAGAGCTCCCCGGCGGGAAGGACTTGACCGTCGCGGACATCGATGTGGGCGCGGGGCTCTTCGTGCCCTCTCTCGGTCAAGACCAGCAGGGCCGCGACGCCGACCAGGAGGAAAGGCACTGAGGCGTCGAGGAGGTCGATCAGAGGGGAGGGGGGTCGAAGCAGGAGCTGCAGCGGCACCGATAGGAGGATGCCCAGCAAGCCGCCGCAGAGGGAGCCGAAGGCGGCATAACGTATGCCCTCCATCCCCTTTCCTGACTTGAGGAGCCGGTGGGCTGGCAGCAGGCACAGCACGGTGTCCTCGGCCGGCGCCCCCAGGAAGGCGGAGGGGACGAAGTCGACGAAGGAATGCGCCGTGGCCGCGGCCACCAGGAACGCGGCGAACAGCAGGGTGCCAGAGAGATGGCAGCCGAGCAAAGATGCGGCGTATGAGAGCCCTGAGGCCAGGGGACCGAGCAGGGCGAGGAGAACCAGGGCCAGGGTGTTGGCGTGGAATCCGGGGATGAGGGCACATGACGCTCCCAGCACGCCTCCGGCGGCGGACACGCCCACCACCATCACGAGAACGCCAGGGTCCATGACCTTGCTTCATACCGTCCAGTCATCAATGGGCCGCTTACCCGTAGCATTTCCCTGGCAAGCTTAATACACGGAGGCACGATTCCTCAGGCCGATGGAATGGGTCATCACCGCAGAAGGCCTCACCAAGAAGTTCGAGGACCTGACGGCAGTCGATCGTGTCTCCTTCCGAATCCGGCCGGGGGAGTGCTTCGGGTTCCTAGGCCCCAACGGCGCGGGCAAGACCACCGCGATACGCATGATCCAGTGCGTCTCCCCCATCACCGCGGGAAAGCTCGAGGTCCTGGGCATGGACGTGACCGAGAGGCCCAGAGAGATCAAGTCCTTGATCGGGGTGTGCCCGCAGGAGGACAACCTCGACCCGGATTTCACCGCTTGGAAGAACCTCCTCGTATATGCGCGCTACTTCGGGATAGGGAAGGGGCAAGCAGAGGCCAGGGCGAAGGAGCTCCTGGATTTCATGGCCCTCACCGAGAAGAAGGACGTGGAGATCGAGAAGCTCTCCGGGGGCATGAAGAGGCGGCTGATAATCGCACGCGCCCTCATGAACGACCCCAAGCTCCTGATCCTGGACGAGCCGACCACGGGGCTGGACCCTCAGGCGAGGCATCTCATCTGGGACAAGGTGCGGGAGCTTAAGAGGCGGGGGGTGACGGTCATAATCACCACCCACTACATGGACGAGGCGCAGCAGCTCTGCGACCGCCTGGTGATCATGGAGAAGGGCAAGATATTGGTGGAGGGGGGGCCCGCGAGCCTCATCTCCGACCATGTCGGCTCCGGGGTGGTGGAGGTGCTGAGCCCCGACGAGCCGCTTGACAAGTGGCTGAAGGAGAGCGCTTGGACCTATGAGAGGGCAGGGGACCGCGTCTACCTTTACACGGACGACAACCGGAAGGTGAGGGAGACCATCCTCAAGGAGAGCCCGAGCGCGAACGTGATCATCAGGGACGCCACCTTGGAGGACGTGTTCCTCAAGCTCACGGGGAGGGGGCTGCGGGATTGAGCCTGGTCTCCAACATCAGCCGTCGCTCTTGGGCGGTGTGGCAGCGCAACAAGGACGTATTCTTCAAGACCTGGAAGACCAACTTCCTCCCGCCGTTCCTGGAGCCCATCCTCTATTTGCTGGCCATGGGGTTCGGGTTCGGAATGCTCATACAGGAGCTGCCTCCCCCGTGGGACGTGTTCAGCTATGCCGAGTTCCTCGGCCCTGGCCTCATCGCCATCTCGGCCATGTACGGGGCGTTCTTCGAATGCACCTACGGCTCCTTCGTGCGCATGCACTACCAGAAGACGTTCGACGCCATCGTGGCGACGCCCCTCACCTTGGAGGACGTAATTGCTGGGGAGATACTCTGGGGGGCGACGAAGAGCTTCATCAATGCCACCATAGTGGCGCTGGTGGTCGCGGCCTTCGGCCTGATGTCCTTCCCCAGCTTCCTGGTGATCATCCCCTTGACCTTCCTGGTGGGGCTGCTCTTCGGAGCCATAGCCATGATGTTCACCGCGCTCGTCCCCAACATCGATTCCTTCAACTATCCCTTCTTCCTGTTCATCACGCCCATGTTCCTGTTCAGTGGGACGTTCTTCCCTCTGGAGATCCTCCCCCAGGCGGTGCAGGACATCGCCATGCTGCTGCCCCTGACCCACACCACCATCCTGATGCGCAGCTTCGGGCTCGGCGTCTACGGGGCCGTCGACCTGGTCAGCATAGCGTATCTGGTAGTGCTGACCCTGGTGACCTTCTATGCGGCGATATGGATGATGCGCAGGCGCCTGGTCAGCTGAGGACCTTTAGCCTGCCCTCGCGTATCTCGACCCTCACCAGGGACTTGACGCGGATGCCGACCTCCCTCTCCAGCGCCGCCTTGCCCTCCCCCTTCTCCACCGCCACGATGACGTCGACTATCTCCGCCCCGATGTGCCGCAAGGCCTTGATGACGGCGAGCAGAGTGCCTCCTGTGCTCACCACGTCGTCGATCACCACCACCTTGTCCCCTTTGCCGATGCCGTTCACATACATATGGCCCTTGGAGTAGCCAGTGACCTGGCTCACCGCGACCTCGCCGGGCAGGCCGTATCTCTTCTTGCGTACGACGCTGTATGGGATTCCCAGCTCCAGGGAAAGGGGCACTGCCAGAGGGATGCCCATGGCCTCCGGGGAGACGATGACGTCGCAGTGGAAGTCGCCTATCTCCTTGAAGGCGTCCAGCACCTCGGCCAGTACCCTTGGGTCCATCTTAGGGATGCCGTCGGTGACCGGGTTCACGAAATAATCATAGGACCCCATCCTGACGATGGGCGAGGATTCCAGGCTACTCTTGAACCTTTCCAGGTCGATCGGCGAGGACTGATGGTCCGTCATTTTCGTTCCTTCTTTTAGGGCGCTCGAGGAGCTTCAAACGGCCCTCTGCCAGGTCCTGCCGCTCCTCTTGACCTTACCCGAGGCCTCAAGGTCCTTCAGCGTCCCCCTCACCAGGTCCTCCGACACCTCGATCTGGAACTGGTCCTTGAACGCCTTGCGTATCTCATCCTCGGTCTTGCCCTCATAGAGCGTCTTAGGCAGGATGGTGCGCAGGTCCTCGTGTAAGTTCCAAGGGAATATGAACCAGGTCCAGTCGCGCTCCTCGACCCGCAGCGAGTAGAAGTCGGGCTCGATCTTGGAGTGGGTGATGTGCAGCAGGGACGCGGTCTGGATGGAGTCGGGGGTAAGGTCTCTCACGTGGGCGATGGCCAGCTTCAGGCTCTCCCCCGTGTCCGTGATGTCATCGACGATGAGGACCTGCTCGCCCTTTATCTTGGCGTTCAGTTCCTGGGTCAGGAGGGCCTTTCCGTCCTGATTCGCCGTCACCCCCCAGTGCTCGGTCTTGACCGCGTATAGCTTCTTGACGTTCAAATGATCGCAAAGCATCCTGGCCGGTATCCATCCCCCTCTGGTGAGCCCGATTATTACCGTCGGCTTGCAGCGGCAGTCCTGTATCTGGCGAGCGACGTCCAAGGTCCAGCGGGAAATCTCTTCCCAGGTCACGATTTTGCTCCTGAAGCTCTCCACCTTTTCCATCCTCGAACCCTGGATGTCTGAACGGCTATGCTTTGGCAAAAGTCTTTCGTTCCGGAAGATGACGATCGACCACCTAGAGCGAGGATGACCGGCGCTCGCGATTGTCCCCTAATGTTCTTCTTCTCGTCGATGAATTCGGAAGGCGTGGTCTTTCCCAGGGAAGTGCTGAGCCAGCTCAAATGGGGTCCGGCCGGGGGGCTGGAAAGGGCCGAGGTAACCTACCTGCACCGAGGCGCCCCCGGCGACGAGATGACGGTCATAGGCTCGGAGATCACCGAGCTGGAGCGCTCCTTCTTCTGCACCAGCGAGAGCAAGATCCCCTACCACCGGATCCGCAGGATATTGCTGGACGGGAGCGTCCTCTACGACTCGAGCTTGAGGAAGGGCAAGGAATAGGTTTGCAGCGGGTCAGCGCGGCTCGTTGCAGTTGGGGCAGGTGCGCATGAAGGACGGATACATCACCCCGCACTTCTTGCACTTCACCATCTCCGTCTTCTTAGGCTGCTCGGGCACCTGTTCCTCCTGTCTTGGGGGAGCTGCGGCGGGTGGAGTCTGTGGCGCGGGTGGCGCGCCCTGCGTCTGACCTTGCGCGGGGGGTTGACCGGTCGCCCCGGTCTGATAGCTTCCCGTTGGATAGGGCTGATAGTTGGGCTGGAAGACATCCCTCAGGCGGATGTAGGATAGCAGGAGCAGCACGCCCGGGACCAAGGCCAGGAACAGCCCCACGATCGCCCAAAGGACGAGCCAGTTCGCGGCGACCTGGAACTTGCCTTGGTCGACGTTGTCGAAGAAGTGCTTCTTGAGGAAATAGAGCACGATGAAGTAGACCACACCACATGCCAGGATGTACCCGGCCCAGAAGGCCGCCCAAGAGGATTCGATGGTGAAGAAGGAGACTATCCCGCTGATGATGTACAATATCCCAAGCAGGCCCATTACCCATTGCGTCCACCATGCGATCTCCCTGGACTCCACCACTGGTGCGGGGAGCCAAGGCGGTCCTGCGCTCTTCGCCATGAACGGCAGGTTGAGGTTGTCAAGTTCGTGTTTCATCTATCCCATCCCCTTCGAATCGAAATCGCGGTCGAACCGCTGATAATTGGAAGAGCATGGCAATATATGAATCTTATCAATGGCCAGCTATTCGATGATAATTATATGGTGCCTCGCAATAATCAGGGGATTCGATAACTCTTGAGACCGCACCAGGATGTTCGATGCTAGGCCCTATAGATTTATATAATGGCCCAAGACTACAACGGCCCGAAAGAAAGTGAAGCGATGAAGTCTAATGATTTCAAGAACCTCTATGACCAGCTGAAAACCCCTTCCGATGTAAAACGCCTCGCCAAGGAATTGTCCTTGGACGAAGAGCTTCTGACGGTCATCTACACCCAGCGAACCGTGCGGGACACGACCAAGAAATTCTATCGCGTCCAAAGGCACGCCCCCCGGATCCTCAGCGAATGGAAGGGCGGCCGGAGCATGCTCTCCCTGTCGGAGAAGTTCGAGTTCCCGCCCATGCTCATGGGCCTGATGATATTCCAGGCAAACGGCTGCTCCAAGAAGCAGTTCTGGAAGCTGGTCCGCGAGCCGCATAACATATCCGATAAGCGAGTCAGGCGCGAGATCGAGGAGATCACCCGCGAGGATTGCATCTACTCCCCTTGGGGAACCGAGCTGCAGTACAAGCGGGGGACCTGGGGCGAAAGCCAGCTCGAGTCCTGGCTGAAGCGGCACAAATTGACGTACAAGACCGAGAAGGACCTGCGCGGCGAGTTCCCCAAGACGCCTGACTGCTTATTGGACGAGCCCATCCGCGTGAACGGTTGGGAGATCAACTGGATTGAGTCCAAGGCGTCGTTCGGGGACAAGGTGGAGATAAACAAGAACGTGCGCAAGCAGCTCGAGCCTTACACCGAGCTGTTCGGCGAGGGCCTCGTGGTCTATTGGTTCGGCTTCGTGGACGAGATCGAGAGCCCGGAGGGCATATACATCACCGATTCGTCCCTGCTCCACATGGACTGCCAGGTGCTCAGCTCGGAGTGCAAGAGACCTTTATTATAGGCGCTTGTAGATTCATATGCATGGCCATGGAGCCCGTCTCCGCTAGCGCCCTGGAGAGATTCGGGTACTGCCCGCTGAGCTGGTGGCTCGCTCTGCGCTCCGACGTCACCTCCAAGCAGCTGGAGGAGGGCGACAAGGAGCATTCGGCCGTGGCCAATGATCTGGTCGAGATCGTGGAGAAGGAACGGACCGCCCGCGGTTGGGAGCGGATCGTGCTCGCCTTCTCCGTGGTGGCCACCGTCCTGGCCTTGATCGGGATCACCTTGATGAGCGAGGGCAACGGCCAGCAGCTGAGCGTGGTCCTGGGCGCCCTGTCCATCGTGTGGATTGTGGCGGCCCTGCTGTTCCTGTTCCGTTCCGCGTCGGTGAAGGACAAGAAGGAGCGGTCCCGGGCGCAGCAGATTGTTGCTGGCTTTGCCATCGTGGCCATGGTCATCGCCCTCAATGCCGTATCCATCCTCAACGTCAATCCGGACCTGGCCTTCGTGGTGGAGGTCATCGCCCTGTTGTGGCTGATGGCCGCATCCTTGGCGCTGTACGTCTCCATACGCTCGGTCAGGATGGCCAGGGAGATCAGGGAGAAGAGGGACATCCAGGGCGAGATCAAATATGTCGACGACGGCAAGCCCAGGATGCTGAGGTCCGAGCGCCTTGGTCTGCAGGGCAGGCCCGATTACGTCCTGGAGATAGAGGGCGAGATGGTCCCGGTGGAGATAAAGAGCGGCCGCACCCCCAAGGGCCCGCTCTTCTCCCACATCCTTCAGGTGGCAGCTTACTGCGTGCTTCTGGAGGAGGAGGGGCAGAAGGTCACACATGGGATCCTCCGTTACGATGAGGCGGAGCACGAGATCGAATACAACCAGGACCTGCGCAGGATGGTCCTGTCCAAGCTGGAGGAGATGCGCGTCCTCATGAGGAGCGGGGACGTGCACCGCAACCACCATCGCCCGGGCAAGTGCCGCTCCTGCTCCAGGCGGGAAGGCTGCCCTGAGCGCCTGGCCTGATCACTCCACGGTAACGCTCTTCGCCAGGTTCTTGGGCTTATCGATGGAGCAGCCCTTCCTCTTGGCAACGTAATAGGACAGCAACTGCAATGCTACCGTGATAGGGAAGGGCGAGAAGAGGGGCGGGACCTCTGGCACGAGGATCACCTTGGACGCGACCTGCTCCAGGTCCCTGTCGCCCTGGAAGCCGATGGCCAGGACGGGCGAGTCGCGCGCCTGCACCTCCGCCACGTTGGATAGCATCTTGTCGTAAGTGTGGTCCCGGGGGCAGGCGGCCACCGTCGGCGTCTTGGAGTCCAGCAAGGCCAGTGGGCCGTGCTTCAGCTCTCCCGCGGCATAGCCCTCGGCATGGATGTAGGATATCTCCTTGAGCTTCAGCGCCCCCTCCAACATGATGGGGAAGTTGATGTTGCGCCCGAGGAAGAAGATGTCCCGGGCCTCGACCAGCATGTCCGTGGCCTCCTCGACCTGCGGGGAGGAGTCCAGGACGCTGCGCACCACTTGAGGGAGGCGGAGCAGCTCAGAGCGGAAGGCGCGTAGGTCGTCGCGGCTCAATGACCTGCGGCCATCCCCCACCCGCATGGCGATAAGGTAGAGCGCGATCAGCTGGGTGATGAAGGTCTTGGTGGCGGCGACCCCGATCTCTGGGCCAGCACGGGTATAGAACACCTCGTCCACCTCGCGGGTGAGCGTGCTCCCGACCACGTTGGTGATGGCCAGCGTCTGGCACCCCCTGCGCCTGGCCTCCCTTGCGGCCGCCAGGGTGTCCGCCGTCTCCCCGCTCTGGGAGATGAGGACCACTAGAGGGTGCTCCTTCGCGCCCGACCCGTAACGGTATTCGGAGGCCAGCTCAACCGTGGTCGGTACCTTGGCCACCTTCTCCAGGACGTACTTGCCCACCAGCGCGGCGTGGTACGAGGTGCCGCAGGCCACGATCTTGATGGATGGGAAATCGGTCTTGCTCAGGAGGTTGCCGCTCTCCACCGCCTCCAGGTTGGAGCGGAGTGTGTTCCTGATGGCCTCGGGTTGCTCGAATATCTCTTTCAGCATGAAGTGCTCGAACCCGCCCTTCTGGGCCTCGTCCGCGCTCCAGTTTATCAGGCTGGGCTTGCGTTCGACCGGAATGCCGGAAGGGTCGTAGATAGTGACCTTCCTGGGGTCGAGCTCCACTATCTCGTCATCCATGACGTACAGGACCTTGTTGGTATAGTTGAGGAGGGCGGTCACGTCGGAGGCGACGAAGTTCTCACCGACCCCCAAGCCCACGACCAAGGGGTTCTCCTTCCTGGTGGCGAGGATGCGGTCGGAATCCTTCTGCAATAGTACGATGGCATAGGTCCCCCTGACCTCGCTCAGGGCGGCGACCAGGGCTTGCCGCAGATCGCCATGGTTGTGCTTCTCTATCAGATGGACCAACACCTCGGTGTCCGTCTCCGAGGTGAAGATGTGGCCATCCTCGATGAGCTTGCGCTTGATCTCCGCATAGTTCTCGATTATGCCGTTGTGCACCAAGGCGATGGAGCCGGTGCAATCTGCGAAGGGATGGGCGTTGGGCTTGGAGGGCTTGCCGCAGGTGGCCCAGCGGGTATGGCCGATGCCCACACCGCCCAGAAAATGGGGGAGGGTGGATTCCATGACCGATATCTCGCCCTTGTCCTTGTGGATCTGGATCGAGCTACCGGAGATGGCCACGCCGGCGGAGTCGTATCCCCGGTACTCCAGTTTCTTCAAGGCGTCCAGGATGACCTCCGTGGCCACCCTGGGACCGGTATAGCCGATGATCCCGCACATCAGACCACTATGCTCCTGTCGGCCAGGTTGCCTACGACCCTAGCCTGGTCGGAGATGCGGCACTCAGCGCCGATGATCGAGCCCGGGGCGGCGACAGCACCGGAGCCGATGGCTGTCCTCTCACCGATCAGGCTGCCGATGCGCTTCAGGTGGAAGTACTCGTGCTCAACATGAGTGGTGGCAGCGGCGGCGGGGGCCCGGAAGCCCGGGCCGATCTGGACACCCTCGTCGAGCACGCAATGGGAGAGATGGGCGTGAGATGCTATGCTGACGTTGTCGGAGATGAGCGACTCCTCCACGTAGCTGAAGGGGCCGATGCTCACCCCGTCGCCAATGGAGGTGGACGCGGAGATCACCACGTTGGGCCCTATCTCGGACCCCTCGCCTATGGCCACTGGCCCTTCGATGTAGGTGCCAGAGCGTATCTTGCTGCCTGCGCCCACCACCACCGGTCCTCGCAGCACCGCTCCGGCCTCTACCGTCCCGTTGACCTCCTGCCCTTCGAGGTCGAAGGCGAAGGAGTTGAGCTTGATGAGATCCCAAGGATAGACCGCGTCCATCCATCTCCCCTGGGTATGAACCGCCCGCAACTGCACCCGGGCCAGGTGTCCTTGCAGGATGTTGGTGATAGCGCCCTCGCCCTCGGAGATCCCCCGCTCCAGGAGCTTGAATATGTCCGGGGAGAAGCGGTACATTCCGGTGGAGATGACGTTGCCGATCTTCTTCTGCGGCTTCTCCACGATACTCGTGACCATCTCGCCTTCCAGCGTCACCACCCCGTACTTGGACGGGGTCTCGGAGGTGGTCACCGCGACGCAGGGGCCCTTGCCTTTATTGAGCATGTCCAGCACCGCCTTGGAATCGATGAGGTTGTCTCCGGCGACCACGAGGAACTCGTCGTCCACCTGGGCGGAGGCGGCTTTTAGGGCGTGCGCGGTCCCCAGCTGCCTTTCCTGAACCACGTAACGGATATTGGCGCCGAACCCTTTCCCGTCCCCGAAGTAGGACATGATCCTCTCCTTCCTGTACCCGACCACCAGGACGATGTCCTTGACGCCGCTTTCCACCAGGGCCTTGACCACATAGTGCAGGATGGGCTTGTTGGCGACTGGAATCATCACCTTAGGACGGGAGTTGGTGAAGGGGCGCAACCTCGTCCCCTCTCCCGCTGCGAGCACTACGGCTTTCAAATGTTCGGCCTCCAGGCGAACACAATTCTGTTCGACGTTATTAAAAGTTCCCAGCTTGGCCCTTGGGGATGAAAACGAGGCGGCGGTCGCGCCTGGGAAAAAGGGGATAGGCCATCGCTCGGTGGCTCAGCCCACTTCGTCCTCGTCATTGAAGCTGCCGTATAGGGAGTGGCGCAGGCTCTCCTTGGCCCTCTCCGTCGCGCGCGTGTATAGGGCGCAGCTCATCTTGGGGGAGACGACCCTCTCCTTCTTCATGCAATACAACAGCTGGTCCCCCACCCCCACCTCTGGCCTGGCATCGCGGTACAGGCAGGTGAAGCAGAGCGCCTTCTTGCGGTCCTCGGTCACGCAGCGGCCATGGCGCTACGGCTATAATTTGCTTTTCCGCCTTACTTCAAGCGAGCGTCCAGGAAGTTGGTGAAGTCCACCGTCTCGACGCCGCCGGCGCGGGATATGTTCATTACGCAGAAGGGGCAGGGGGCGACGATAAGATCGGCCTTGGCGCGCTTGGCCGACTCCACCTTGGCCTTGGCCAAGGCCAATGCCACGTCCGGATGGCCCGCGACCACGCCTCCGCCACCGCCGCAGCAGCGGTCGGCATCCTCCATCTCCACCAGCCTCACCCCGGGCAACCGCTGAAGTATCTCGGCGGCGTAATCGATGACATGCTGGCCGACGGTACGGGCGAGGTGGCAGGGTTGGTGCAATGCCACCTTGACCTTCCTGTGCGACGGGAGGGCGGGCAGCTTGCGCACGCCCACCACCTCGTACAGGAGCTCGATGGTGTGGAGAGGCTCCAACCCATAGTCCTGGATGAAATGCGTCGTGCATCCGGGGCAGGATGTGACCAGGCGCTCGAAGCCGTCGAAGAACCTGAGGTTCTCCTCCCGCACCAGGCGGAGGCGCTCGGAGTCCCCCACCTTCTCCAAGGGGGCGCCGCAGCATGACCACCGCTCGGGCACGCGGAAGGCCGCCTTGCCCTTGGTCAGGAGGGAGGCTGTGCTCTGGTAGATGATCGGAAGGCGGTTCTCGGCGATGCATCCAGGGAAGTAGAGGAGCTTGGCGTCCGATGGCTTGGCCTCGGGCCTCCTTGCCGCCGGTTCGATGGACCGCCGGTGCTGGTCGATGTTGGCGAGGATGCGGGCGTGCCCCCCCAACGCCTTGTCCTTGGCGAAGATGGAGCGGCGCAAGGCCATGATCTGCCCAGTCAGGGGAAGGCGCGCGGGGCACACGTCCCCGCAGCGGAAGCAGGCTGTGCATTTGTACAGGTTGTCGCGCAGCGCCTCGGCGTCCTCGGGGAAGCGGGAGGAGTCCACGGCCAGACCTCTGGGCCCAGAGAAGGAGCGCAGGCCTTCGATGGTCACGACCGGACAGGCCTTCTGGCAGCTGTCGCACTTGATGCAACGGTTGGCGAAGGGCGCCATTCAGCTCCCCTCCTTGGCGTACTCGGCGGCGATCCAGGCCGTGAGGAGCTCCCCTCCCAGCCCCACGCCGGTGGGGAACGAGAAGCTGGCTAGGGTGGAGCCGGCTCCGAAGGCGTTCTCGAACGGCCTCCCCTCCTTGGTCATGAGCCTCATCTCGTGGGTGACCAGGTAGCCGGCCTCCACCACCTGCCGCATCGCCGCGTCATATCTGGTCTGGCCTGGAAGGGGTTCGGTCTTCCCGAACCACCCTACCTTGAAGGTGGAGAAGGGGTCGACCACCTCCCTCCCGGCCAGGGCGAGCCCTCCTCCGACCAGGTCCCCGGTGGCCAGAATCAGGGAGTTGAAGCTAACCGCCTGCCTCCGGGTCGGGGTCTCGATGAGCGCGGAGACGGCGCGCTCCCGCTTGACCTCCAGGCGGGTGACGAGATGGTTCTTCATCAGGTGGCAGCCGTGGCCCACGGCGGACCGCTCCATCGCGTCCTGGAGGCGAAGGCCGGGCAGGGACATCGGGGTCACGAGCTCGAAGACGTTCTTCTCGCTCTCGGAGCAGAGCTCGGACATGCCCTTATGAACAGACTGGAGGCCGAAGAGCGGTGGGATGGCCACGCTGTCCTCCTCGAGATCGGATATCGTCTTGATGAGCTCCTGGGTCCCACCGTTCTTGAAGCGCGCGGCGGCCTCGGTGGCGGTCATGCCCCCATGGCCCATACAATCGAGCTTGCGCCAATAGGGCCGGACCCTCACCCCATCCACATGGCCGGCGCACATGGCCGCGACCAGCCTGGGATCTAGGTCCCGGTGACCCTCGATCCCCAGCAGGGCCAGTGATCCCTCCCTCAGCCGATCCAACCGGCCCGAGGCGGTGAAGGAAGGGGCGATGGAGCAGGAATACATGGTCCCGGCGTTGGTCAGCATGTCGAAGAAGTGGAAGGCGTCGTCGGTCATCTCCAGGCCTTGATCGGACAGGGAGCGCTGGAAGAAGGAACTCACCTGCAGCAGCACCTCCTCCAAGGCTAGCGAGCCCCTCTCCATTATGTCGTTGAAGGGATGCACGGAACGGGCCAGAGCCTCTAGGTCGATGGCACCCCTCTCCTGCCTGAGGATGTCCTTGCGGATGTACGATATGCACCCGGTGGACATGGAGGTGGCCGTGGCCCCCTTCCCGACCACCAGGACGTTGTTGTTCTGGCTGGCCAAGGCCGAGGCGGCCATCAGGCCTGAGGCCCCGTGGCCGATCACCAGGGCATCCACCTTGATCGGGGGGAGCTCCCTCAGCATCCTCCCTCCCTGATGCTGAGATGGTAGGTGCCGGTGAGAAGGTACCTCTTGAGCACCTCTTGGCGGAGCTGGTCGCCCTCGAGAACGGGGGAAAGCCCCTTCCATCGCTCGGAGAGGAACTCCTCCAGCATGCGCTTGGGATCCTGCTCCGTCCGCGATGCCAGCGATGAAAGGGCCTGTAGGGCGCACATCCCTGACTGGCAGTAGCCCATCCCCGCCCTGGTCCTCCTGGTCAGGTCGCTTAGGGTCCTGACGTCAGGATGGGCAGCGAAGTGCTCGAGCTCTCCTAGGAGCACCTGCTCGCAGGAGCAGACGACCTCGGTCCCGCGGGAGCGCTGGGCGCAAGCGGCCAATACCTTCTCCCTGCCTGGGCCGTACTTGCGCCATATGCGCCGCGAATACATCTGCAACGAACCTTCTAGGTGGGGCTCCCCCTCATCCTCGCACAGTGGGGCCTGCGCCGTCCGGCCGGACCGCGTGGAGCCCAAGGTGAGGCAGGCGAGGTCTGCGGTTTTCTCCGCCATCAGCCGATAGGTGGTGAGCTTGCCCCCCAGGATGCTCACCAGGTTGTCAACGCCTTGTCTCGAATGCTCCACGACCTGGTAACCCCGGCTGGCGTCCCGGCCGGTCGCCGCGGGGGAGAGAGCTCGAATGCCAGCGTAGGCGCGGACAGCCCTTCCCTTGGCCAACGAGGGGCAGATCCTGGTCGCTTGCTGGCTCAGCTCCTGAACGTCTTCCTTCGTGGCGCATGCGGGTCCGGGGCGGCTCATGGGCGCGGAGGTGGTCCCGATGATGGTGGAGGAATGGTTGGGCACCACGATGTCCCCGTTGGTCGGGGAGCGAAGGCGGTTCACCAACCCTCGGGTGTGGCGACCGTCGATCACCACCATGGTGCCCTTGTCGACCTGGACCTCAAGCTTGACGCGCGCCATGGCGGCCAGCTCCCCCGCCCAGGCTCCAGCGGCGTTGACCACCACCTCGGGCTTGACCTTATCCGCCTCCCCGGTCACCGCGTCACGGAAGATCACCTCGTCGATGGAGCCCCTGCCCACCTTGAACGACTGGATGGATTTGTAGTTGAGGACCTTGGCGCCAGCGTCCCGGGCGGACTCCATGTTACCCAGGACGAGCGCGAACGGGTCCAGAGAGGCGTCGTTCACCGAGAAGGCAGAGCGTATCTCCGGGCTCAGCTCCGGCTCTATGCCCCGCGCCTCCTGCACCGTCAAGGGGGAGTAGACCACCCCGGTGGACTTGCATGCCCGCTCGAACCTATCAGGGTAGGTTGGATCATCCTCAGGAAGCGAGACGAATACGCCGCCGCAGTCCTCGATGCAATAGGGCGCGATGCGACGAAGGACCCGGGATTCGGAGGCGCAGTCGGCGGCGGAACCGGGGTCCTTAACCGCGTACCTCGCCCCGCTGTGGAGCATGCCGTGGTTGCCACCGGAAGCCCCGTTGCAGAAATCGCCCCGTTCCAGGAGGAGGACCTCGACCCCTCTCAGAGCCAGGTCCCGGGCGACGCCCGCCCCGGTAGCGCCTCCCCCGATGACGAGAGCCTCAACTCGTGCCAATTACCAGATTCTCCTCTGAATGCTCAGTGTTAACCTTGACCTCACCCCGGCCTAATGAGCCTATCGCATGGGCAGAGGGTCGGGACGGAGGATGGAGAGAAATGAGTAGCGGGGGGTCGATTTGAACGACCGGTCTCCGGGTTATGAGCCCGACGGGATGTCCTGGCTACCCCACCCCGCTGTGGAGAACTCCTAACTCACATGCCCATTATAAACCTTTGGGGCCGCCCAAGGGCCTCAGAAGAACTTCCTCAGGCGGAGGACGTCATCGATCGACCCCTTGACCTTCACCTTCTTCAGCGCCCATGCCTTCATTATCTTCATCTCGCCGTTGAAGAGCTTGGTGACCGTGTCCGGGTCGGAGATGATGGTTATATCCGGATCGGGTATGGTCCCCTCATAGAGCCTTTCCACCTTGGAGCATTCCAGGAGGAAGTAGTATCGCTCGCACCCCAGGTCGAGCTGTACCTTCTTCTTGATGCACTCCAGCTCCTTGTGGAGCGCGGGATCCTTGGCCACCCGGGCGTTGAAGCGGTCGATGGTGTCCTGTAGGATCGGTCGGCAAACCTGCTCGGGCAACTTCTCACTCCCAGTCCGTCAGCTTGGAGGTCTTGGACACGGAGAGCTTCCTCTTGGCCGTCTCCCAAGTCCTGCGGGTGTGGGGCGGTACATCCCCCTTTTCCTTTATCCACTTTTCCAGAAACGCCAAGCTTATTTCGTCATGAGCGTAGCCGCTGCCTATGGGCTGGCCCAGCTCCTCCTCGATCTCCCTCACCCGGCGGTCGCGAACTGTCTTGGCGATTATGGAGGCGGCCGACACCACGGGGTATCTCTCGTCCGCCTTGTGCTCGCAGAACATCTTTGGATGGTAGCTAAGATGGCCTCGTATCCTCCTGGAGAACCTCCGGGCGTCCACGTCGCAGGCGTCGGCGTAAACCACATCGGCCATCAGGGAGGATATCAGGGAGGCGAAGGCTTTGACCTCGATGTCGTTGAGAGAGTCGATGGCCATCATCTCATCCAGCTGCGCGGCCTCGATTATCTCCACCTCCACCCGCGCCCGCTTGCGTATCTCAAGCGCCAGCTCCTCGCGCCGGCGGGGGGAGAGCTGCTTGGAGTCCTTGACCCTGAGCGAGCGGAGGACGGCGTCGTCGTCCACCATCACGGCCGCCACCACCAGGGGCCCGATCACCGGGCCGCGGCCAGCCTCGTCCACCCCGCAGATCATCAGTGCACCATATCCTGGAGGTTGTATTCTGAGTTATCGCAGCTGAAGCAAGCCGGGGGGCAGCTCGCAAGGTTGATTTGGCCGGAGCGCCTAGTCCATGGCCGTGTCCGAGGTTTACTTCTCAGACCTGAGGGCGGACCGAGAGTCCATGAACATGCCCAACAAGATAGCCAAGCTTTTCAAGGCCGCAAAGCTGGGCGAGGCATTCAACAAGGGAGAGCTGGTGGCCATCAAGACCCACTTCGGCGAGCCTGGAAGCCACACCTTCCTCAGGCCGCAGTACGCGGCCAAGGTCGTCGAGCTGGTGGGCAAGAAAGGAGGCAAGCCCTTCCTTACGGACTCGAACACGCTCTACATCGGGGGCAGGACGAACGCGGTCGACCACCTGACCACGGCCGCCAGGCATGGTTACGTCTTCCCTGTGGTCAACGCCCCGGTGGTGATCGCGGACGGCCTCACGGGCAGGGACCATGCGGAGATCAGGGTCGATCTGCGCCACTGCAAGACGGTGAAGGTAGGCAGCGCGGCGGTGCACGCGGACGCGATCATCTGCGTCTCGCACGTGAAGGGGCACATCATGACTGGCTTCGGGGGAGCCATGAAGAACCTAGGGATGGGGTTCGGGTCGAGGGCGGGCAAGCTGGAGATGCACACCGACTTCACGCCGAAGGTCAAGGAGGACGCTTGCAAGGGCTGCGGTTTGTGTATCAGGCACTGCCCGGCCAAGGCCATAGCGCTAAGAAGCGAGAAGGCGCGCATCGACCCGAGGAAATGCATCGGCTGCGGAGAATGCTTCATCACCTGCTACAATCAGGCGATCGACCCCGGAGAGTGGAGCGGCAACCAGCTGGGACAGGAGAAGATCGTGGAGTACTGCTTCGGGATAATGAAGGGGAAGAAGAACAAGATGGGGTTCATATCCTTCATCATGGACTTCACCCCCTTGTGCGACTGTCCCTCCTGGAGCGACCGTCCAGTGATTCCGGACGTCGGCATTCTCGCTTCCCGGGACATCGTTTCGATAGACCAGGCCGCGGCCGACCTGGTCAACGCCCAGGCAGGCATCGAGGGCACCAAGCTGGACGTGGAATTCCTTGCACCGGGCAAGGACAAGATCCAGGGCTTGAACAAGGTGGATTGGCAGCCACAGCTGAGGTATGCCGAGGAGCTCGGGCTCGGTTCCAGGAAATACCAGCTCATCAAGGTCTGAAACACTTACTCTCGATAGCGAGTTCTACCAAAAAAATGGTCATTGGATTAGAGTTTAAGAACCTCTGACAAATCCGGTCCCGGTGATTGCATCTCGGTCTCTGACGTTCAGAATCATCGCTTGTTGAACGGCTTCAAGCTCACCCGGGTAGGCGTGACTGGAGTGCGCAAGCAGGTCACGGTGAGGAGGGCAGGGGTGGCTGGCTGCCTCAACTGCAACATTGATGTCTTCGTGGACCTCCCCTCAACCCAACGCGGCTCCCACCTCTCTCGGAACCTGGAGGTAATCGAGGAGGTGCTGGAGTCAAGCGCTTGCGCCCCGGTGTCTGGATTGGAGGTCCTAGCCTCGGACATGTGCCGAGGGCTGCTGGAGAAGCATGGATACGCCTCCTATGCGGAGGTGAACGTGCACGCGGATTATTTCCTTGACCGCCATAACCCCAGCGGTCGCACCACCAGGGAATACTTCGAGCTGACCGCCAAGGCCAATGGCACCCGTGGGAATGGCCTGAAGAAGATGATCGGAGCGACCGCCATTGGCATGACCGCGTGCCCGTGCGCGATGGAGACGGTCAGGGAGCAGGTGAAGGGCAATGTCACCATCGACGGCGAGCTGCCGACCATCTCTCACAACCAAAGGAACGTCTCGACCCTAATGGTGGAAGTGCCGGAGATGTACGATGTGGAGGCGAACGACCTGATCGAGATCCTGGAAGCGTCCTTCTCCTCACCGACCTACGAGATCCTCAAACGCACCGACGAGGCGGCCGTGGTGATAAAAGCACATTCCAACCCCAAGTTCGTCGAGGATGTGGTGCGGGATATCCTCACCAAGGTCCTGGAGAGGTACGCATCCTTGCCGGACGACGTGATCGTCACCGCTCGCAGCGAGAGCGAGGAGTCCATCCACAAGCACAACGCTTTCGCGGAGAGGGTGACGACACTTGGCGAGCTGAGGGACAGGTCCTCACAGGAAGGCGTCGATCTGGGACCGAGGGGTGGCTGCTCCTGATCAAGGCGCTCGCCTGCGACATCGACGGCACCATCACCGACGGGAGCAGACACATCCAGCCGAAGGCCATAGAGGTCCTGAGGAAGGTGCAGGCGAACGGTTATCACGTCATGCTGGCCACGGGCAACGTCCTTCCGGTGGCCTTCGGCCTTTCCGCCTTCCTCGGAATCAAGGGCCCGGTCATCGCCGAGAACGGAGGGCTGGTGTATTACAAGGAGAAGGTCTACAAGCTCCAGAGCATCGATACCCCGCTGCAAGCCTGGGCCTACCTTAAGGAAAGGATGCCCGAGGCGGAGCGGTTGTTCACCGACCATTGGCGGGAGACGGAGGTGGGCCTGAAGCGATCTACGGACCTGGACAAGGTCCAGAAGATCCTGTTCGACTGGCCAGTGGAGATCGAGGTCACCGGCTTCGCCATCCACATCATGGAGCCGGGCCATAGCAAGTTTAAGGGAGTGGTGAAGGGCTGCGAGCTCCTCGGCATCGACCCCCTGCAGGTCCTGGCCATCGGCGACTCGGACAATGACGTGCGCATGTTGAGGGGGGTGGGTCAGAGCGTGGCTGTGGGGAACGCTTCCTTGCTGGCCAAGCAGGCGGCCACCTTCGTCGCCGAGTCCAGCCACGTGGATGGAGTAATAGATGGCCTCCTACATTTCGGGCTCTTATGAAGCGATAGCCGAGCTTGATTCGATGCCAATAAGATGCATCTCGACAACCGTTAATACGGGGGACCGACCTTTCTGGATATCCTAGGGTGCTGAGCTTGCGCGTGGCTGGCATATGCAGGGACATCAACTGGCCTGAAGGCCTGCGCGGCGAGGTCATCGAAGAGATCGAGTCGGAGGAGGGCATGTTGCAGAGGCTCTCCAAACCAGTCCCCCGGTCGGCGTTCATAAACGCCATGGCCTTGATATTGATCGCGGTCAGCATCATCCTCATCCTGATATTCCCCGCAGGCGTGATCGCATGGTTCATCGTCGCCTTCGTCCTCTATTCCTTCAATTTCATCATCCTTTTCCTGCCAACCACGAGGAAGGGGAAGCGAGACGAGAGCTGCCGCCGTACCATCGGCAGAGACTCGCTGGCACCGATAAATTACCTTCTAAAGAAGAAGAGAAAGCTCGCTGTGGAGGTGGGGCTTACCATGTTCCTAGGGGGAATGGTCCCCCTGGCACTGAGCTTCTTCGTCCTCTTCGGCATAGGGCTCCTGCTGGTCATCTACTTCGCATTCCTAGCTGTTACTCTGGACCCCTCGGTCGCTTGGCCAATAATAATCCAGGTGCTGGTCATCATCCTGTTCTTCATAGCGATGGTGCTGATCAGGCCGGACACGCAAGGCTTGACCAGGATAGCCAGATCGTTCCATAACCGTTACGAGGGGGCCCGCCAGAGGAGCAGGTGGTACACCGCTGCCATCGTCCTCGGAATCGGCCTCGTCGCCGTGGGCTTGTCGATGCTCCTCGTGGGGGCCATCCTCCTTACCGGTGGCGTGTTGGGGGAGGTCATAACCGAGGGCGGGCGGACAGGCGTCAGCTTGCTCCTGATCGCCTTAGTCTTCGTTGTGGAACTGGTGGTGATGCGCCATTTCCAGGCGGTATCGAGCCGGAAGATGGCTAGGACGTTGATCAGAAACAGGTTGGAGATACTGAGGAAGGATGTGCTCGAGCCCCTGACCGCCCTGCTCGACCAAGGCAAGTACGCAGATGAAGAAGGCTATGACAAGGAGGAGTTCGAACGCATCAAGACCAACTTCTTCAACGTGGTCATCTACGCGGTCTACGAGCTCAACCTCTTCGGGTACTCATCCGTCTACATCGTAGGGCCCAATGTCAAGTATCTGATCGATGAGAGGGTCCTCCCATATGTCGGCGGGGTTTGAATCGCTGACTAACTATGACATTAACAAAAGGCTATTAGCCCTCGTCCTCCTTTTGCCGCTCACATGGGAAAAAAGGAGCAAGTGGCCTCGATCCTGCAGATGATTGGCGGGAACGCGGACCAGGCCGAGAAGGTCGTGGACGAGGTGGACCGTTTCTTCGATAACCTGAACGCGGAGATCGAGGACTGGAAGATCTCCATGGAGGAGTTCAAGGACGGGACTAGGATCTTCGCCAGGGTGCAGGTTCTCATCAAGAAGTAGGTGTGCGATGGCCGATAAGAAGAGGGTCGAGCCGGAGGAGGACGACAAATGCACCCATCCCCTGATATGCGCCGAGGAATGGGAGGACTCGGAGGGCGCGAAGGTCATTGCCGAGTTCCACAAGGATGGGGGGCCGGACGAGGAGAGGCGGGTCGAGGAGGACCTGGACGCTTTCGAGAGATACTGGCAGAAGAAGCAGGGCATCAATTTCCAAGGGGAGTATCACAAGGAGGGCGCTCCCTTCTTGGAGGAACCCTCCGGATGGGACGGTCATAGACCACGCAGCCAAGAGGCCGTAGGGGAAGCCCGGCCTGCTACCCAGCCAAGTCTAGCGACCGTATTCGAAGAAGAGGAGAAGCCTGAAAACCTCGCGGCAAGAGAGGCGTCAGAACCGGCCATACTCACCGATGCCGGCATTGTGAAGGGCGAGGCTACTTTGGCCCCATCACCACCGTTGGAGCATGGGAAGGAACCCAAGGAGCCTTTGAAACTCACCGAGGTCGTGGACATCAACACCCTGGAGGTGATCAGCTATTGGATCTTCCGTGTAGCCTTCGGAAAGGAGCTGCACATACCTATCAAGAAGGAGGGCCTGGCGGACATCGACGTCCACATCAAAAACAAGGAAGTGATCGTGAACACCAACCAGCTCTACTTCGCCTTCCCAGAGTTGGTGGTCTGGCACATAACCTATACCCATAAGGGCAGGCCGATATTGGAGATAGGCCGCGGGGTGAAGAAGGGCATGAAGGTGCACCGCCTGAACGCCGTGCGGTTGCTGATGGAGGTATGGATGGGCAGCAGGAAGGCGGAGAAGGCTCCCAAGAAGACCGGCAAGGGCGCATCCGCACCAATACAGGGCGGGAGTAAGAGCCAGAAGGCAAAAGACAACCAGGACCTAAAGGAGAAAGGGGACATCACCTGATGAGCAAAGAGCACGAGGAAGCGGACCACCTCCAATCCCACAGGGAGTATTTCCGAGAGGTGGTTAGGAAGATTCATCAGATATCCGCCCAGAGCTTCGGGCTGAGTCAAGTGTCCGTTCATCCTCTCGGCTCGGGTGGGTCGCGCCTTTCGATTCCGGTGAAGATAACCGGGACGGATGGGAATGGCAAGAGCACGAAGCTCTTCGGAAAGATCCTTGGCAACGCCGATATCATGACTGCCAGGACCATCCAGACCGTGAAGAACCTATATCTGCAAATGAACGCGCATGACCCGATGTTCGACTTCGCTCGTGACACCCGGGACATGGCCCTACACCAGTACAGCACCATGAAGGCCATCTACAATCTGGGCATCCCCACGGCCAAACCTTTGGGCTGCTACCAGCTGAACGACGTGCTCTGGCTGCTGGTCTATGAGTTCCTTGATGCCAGGCCGGTCACGGACATTGGTAGGATGTCGCTGGAGCAGATCGACGAGGTGTTCGGTTGGCTCAAGCTGATGCACAAGAAGGGGATCCATCATGGCGACATCAAGCCAGACAATGTGATGTTGGGGGACAAGCTCTACATCTTGGATGTGGGGAGATATCTCGAGGAAGCGCCCCAGTCGCAGAAGCAGGCCTACGACCTCGCCTGCCAGATCGCGTCGTTCCTTCCGTTCCAGCCTGCGGACAAGATAGTCAGCGTGGCCAGGAGACATTACTCCAAGGAGGACATGAGGGCGGCCTCGGAATACCTCGATCTGATCCAAAGGCGGATGGACCTGAAGTTCAATGACGAGACAAAGAGCGAGCTGCTGCGCCTGATGCAATAAGGAATTGACGCAGCCAGCATTTTTGATAAAAGGCTCACTTGGGCTTGCTCTTCAAGAGGGCGATGGCGTGTATCTCCACCCTCATGCCCTCTTTGGTCTCCTCGACGGAGAACTTCCAGGTCTCCAAGGTCGCCTTCAGGTCCTTCAACATTGCCTTAAGTTCCTTGCTCTTCTCCCCTAGCTCAGCAGCGATGTCCTCATTTCCCATATGTCACTACCACCTTGATTTGGCTTCAGATTAGAACTTGCCCTTAATATTGCTTGCTAGAAAGGCACCTATCGACTCGAATAAATAATCGAATAGAGTATTTTACGATGAGATGACAGGGGAACACTGATGGAGCGAATCCACGTTGGCAAGTCCCAGGACCTGAGGGATGGCGAGTCGAAGATGGTCCGGGCGGGCAAGAAGGAGATATTGGTTGTGAAGCAGGGAGACAGATTCTATGCCATCGATGGGTGGTGCTCGCACATGGGCGCATCCCTGGAACAGGGCCAGGTCAGGGACGGGACCATCCGCTGCCGGGTGCACGGAGCGGTGTTCGACCTGGATACGGGCAAGGTGCTGCAGAACCTCCAGGCCAAGGACATGAGGGTCTACCCGGTGAAGGTTGAGGGCGAGGAAGTCTTCGTGGAGTACTCCCCGCTTTGATCGGTGCACCATCTGCATGGTGCCTTCGCTAGTTTCGGAGGGCAAGGCAATGATTTTACGAGGGCGGGACTAGTTCCCGATCATGCAGAAGTTGGGACTATGCGCGACCTGCGGGAGACCTGCCAACAACAGCTGCAGGCTATGCGGCCGATTGGTCTGTCCAGAGCATTTCTATCCTTATGCGGGTTTGTGTTCTCAATGCATACCGCCCTCGGAGAGAGGGCGCAGAAATGAGAGGAAGGAGCCTCCTGGGACTGTCATCTGAATGAGCCGAAATCGGTCTTAAGTGTCAAAGCAGCTTCTTCGCCTTTTCCTCGTCGAGGCCAATCGACTTCAATGAGTACTTCAGCGCCTTCTTGGCTATCATTCCCCTGGTGTTGTCGTCCAGGAACTGTTCCATGATGATCGGGGCGCGCCGGCTGTACTCCACCGCGAACTCCGAGTAATAGTAAGGCGCGTTATCAAGGTCTAGCTCAGCCGCCTTATTATAGGCGGTCTCGGCCTCGTTCAACCGACCGGCATCGAAGCAGAAAGCGCCCAACGAGGAATAATAGAACGGGTTCTTCGGGTCCAGCTGTACGGCCTTGTTGTAGAGAGCCAGGACCTCCTCGACGCTGACCTTGGGCACGAGGACGGCCGCCTCCGCCTTGAAGAAGTAGGCTTCGGGGTTGTTGGGGTTGGCCTTCAGGGCTTTATCGAATTTCCCAAGGGCCTGTTGGTATTCCCCATCGCTCATGAGCTGCTGTCCCTGCTGAATCAACTTCTCAGCATCATCTGCCATCAAAGCACCATTGCCAATGAAAGAGGGGGGCGCAGATAAACGTTTTCATATGGATATTCGAAAGATGCGAGCTTCCTGCTCTGTTGAGCGCCACTCCTCTCTTCGATCTCGCCGCTCTCTATGCGCATCGTTTCCTTGATAAATGTGCAAATTTCGCAGGAGCGAGACTTGGTTGTACCTACTGGCCAGGCAAATGTTATTACCTACATACGGATTATATTGCCTGGGGAAGTCGGATGCGCTGCCCAGCTTGCGGATACCCCAACGAGGAGGAGGCGTCGATCTGCTTCTCCTGCAACGCGAGGATCGAAGGCTCGGCTCCTCGCCAAAAGACCCCGTCGAGCTTCATAGTTGGACCTGAAACCCAGAAAAAGGGATATTGGCTCCGAAGGTCTGCATCAGAGAGATGGGAGATATGGCTGATCGCCTCATTAATTCTAATCGTTTCGGCATTATTGCCTTGGGAAAGCGCGTTCTATCGTGACAAATTGACGAACGCCCCCGTCCTTACCGTGAACGCAAACCTCTTCTCTCTGGTTCTTGCTGATAACATAATCGTTTCAGCCCTGGCACTAATCTTCTTGATCGGACTACTTCTTTCGATGGTGCTTCCACGCCTGATAGTGATTCCGATCGGCGCAATGGTCCTATTGGTTTTCACCATGCCCGAATATGTGCTATCCCAGCTCCCCTCCAGTCCACCTAACTCTGAACAGGATTTCTACACCAATTCCGCAATAGGGTTTGGGTACATATTGGCCTGGCTCGCATTGGTGGTGGTCGGGACGCTGGTCCTCAAGGATGACGAGGTTCGATTTCAAAGAAGGCGGGGCAAGGACCAGACCCCCAGTGAAGACCAGCAGCCCAATGACGTCAGCTGGTTCTGGCGATGGGGGGGCGGTGGCGGCCAAGGCGGGGGCCCTTAATAATCATAATTGCCGAGATTCTATGGAACATGTTGCGTGAAGGGCGCACAACTTCAAAGACCCGTAAGAATATTCGATTAATGAGGGAAGCCGGAGTGAAATGCCCATATTGCGAATATTCGAATCTTGAGGGCAACGAGGTTTGCTTCCAATGCGGGAAGCGCATTAGAGTGGACAGAGGACCCTTCCGCAGCGAATTCGACCAGACGCCATTGATTCGGTATCGCACGGAAAATGGCATGGACAATGGTTTTATAGAACGGTGCAGTAATCATCTCGTCCCTCATCGTGCTCGGATAGCTTCTGGAAGTGCAGTCCATGGACATCGAAACGGTACGGAAGGTGGCCCGGGTGGCGAGGCTCAGGCTCACTCCGAGCGAGGAGCTGCAATTCGCCCAGGACTTAGAGGAAGTTCTCCAGTACTTCTCCTTGCTGGACGAGGCACCGCAAGTCGACACCCATGATTTCAATCCAGTGAGGGTCGCGGACGTTCTGAGGGACGATGAGCCATCGAGGGACGTCAATGCGGAAAGGCTGCGGGAGTCCATGGACACCTATGATGACTTGGTC
This sequence comes from Methanomassiliicoccales archaeon, assembly GCA_028682915.1. Lineage (GTDB taxonomy): Archaea > Thermoplasmatota > Thermoplasmata > Methanomassiliicoccales > UBA472 > JAJRAN01. The sequence continues at coordinate 30,492 of JAJRAN010000076.1, forward strand.
AGGGGGCCCCGGCTCTCATGAGCTGCTCGCCCACACCGGAGAGGCTAATCCAACTCAATGAGCGCTTCAGGATCTTCTGCGAGATGGCCGAGGACCTCTCTGGCCTGCAGGATTATCCACCCCGCCCCACGTTCTCGGCGAAGGACAATCTTTGCGCCATGGGATTCCAGGCCAGGGCGGGCTCCCGCATACTCGAAGGGTATCGTCCTCCCTTCGACGCCACGCCAGTGTGGAGGATGAGACAGGAAGGGATGCTCCTCCTAGGCAAGACCAATATGGACGAGTTCGGCTTCGGTACCTTCAGTACCAACTCTGGCTACGACGTTCCGCGAAACCCGTTCGATGCGGGCCGCGCCTGCGGCGGCAGCAGCGGTGGGGCCGCGGCGGCCACCAGCCTGCTGGAAGGGCATGTGGCGCTGGGAGTATCCACCGGCGGTTCAATCTCCTGTCCCGCCAGTTTCTGCGGTGTGCTAGGGCTCACCCCGACATATGGCCGGGTTTCCAGGTACGGGCTGATCGACTATGGCAACTCCCTGGACAAGGTGGGCCTAATGACCCGAGATTCGGGCTCTTTGCGCACTTGGTTGCCAGTCATATCCGGGCCGGACCCCAAGGACCCCACCTCCTGCGTGCAGCCGATGCTCGATCTAAGCCCCAGGAAGGTGGAGCGGGTGGCGGTGCCTTTGGAGGCGATGCAGAACCTCGGCAGCGGCGTGGAGTCCAGTTTCGCGAGCGCCCTAAAGTCCTTGCAGGATGACCACGACATCCTGGTGGAGGAGGTCTCCATGCCCTCCCTGAAGTTCGCATTATCTGCCTATTACGTGCTGGCTACCTCGGAAGCGTCCACCAACCTCGCCCGATACTGTGGCATGCGATTCGGGGTGCGTAACAGCAACATATCGCAGCACTTCAACGATTTCTTCTCCGAGACCAGGAGCGCCAATTTCGGTACCGAGGCCAAGCGCCGCATACTTCTGGGAACGTATGCTCGCATGGTCGGCTTCCGTGACCGATACTACATGAAGGCCTTGGCCGTGAGGCAGCTGGTCATATCGGAGTATAAGCGCGTGCTGAACGACCATGACCTGGTGCTCACGCCCACTATGCCCTTCATCGCCCCTCGGTTCGCGGACATAGAGAAGATGAGGCCGCTCGAGGCCTATCAGGCGGACTTCCTCACCGTCCCGCCCAATCTTGCTGGTCTGCCGCACCTCAGCCTGCCCTGCGGTTACATCGAAGGGATGCCGGTGGGCATGCAGGCCGTCGCCCCCCATTGGGAGGAGCGGGCGCTTTTGGACATCGCCGAGCGCTGGACCTCCAAGTTCCAAATGAGGTTCCCGGAGGTCGCGAGATGAAGATCGGATTGGAGATCCATGTCCAGCTTCCCACCCGTTCCAAGCTCTTCTGCTCCTGCCCCACCACCGCGGACGAGCCGAACTCCTCGGTCTGCCCCACCTGCCTAGGATTCCCGGGGTCCAGGCCGGTCCTGAACCGAAGGGCGCTGGAGATGGCGGTGCAGATCGCCCGCTTCCTGGAATGTCGTGTTGCATCTGAAATCTGGTTCTCCAGGAAGACCTACTTCTATCCGGACCTCCCCAAGCATTTCCAGATCACCCAATACGACTCGCCGGTCGGAGTGGACGGCAGCTTCGTGGTCGGAGGCAGGAGCATAGGGATATGGCGCGTCCACGTGGAGGAGGATCCGGGCAGGATCAAGCGCGTCGGTAGGTCGGGCGAGGAGGTCTCCCTCATCGACTACAACCGCTCTGGCATACCTCTGGTGGAGATCGTCACCGCTCCCGACCTCACCTCACCGGACGAGGCGCGCAACTTCCTCAACGAGCTGCTGGTGGAGCTCAGGCACATCATCGGGACCACCGCGAGCGACGAGCAGAGCGTCCGGGCCGATGCCAACATCTCCCTGGGCGAGGAGCGGGTCGAGGTCAAGAACGTTCAGGGATTGAAGAACCTGGAGCGGGCCCTCAAGTTCGAGGCCAGCCGCCAGCAGAAGCTCCTGGAGGCGGGGATGAGGGTGGTGCGCGAGACCCGGCGCTTCGACGAGGAGCGAAAGGTGACCCTCTCCGCCAGGGAGAAGGAGCTCGAGGAGGACTACGGATACATCGGCGAGCCCGACCTCGGCGTCTACGACCTGAGCAGGATCTCCGCTGGCCTGTTGGAGGTGGAGACGCCGCTGCGGCGCGCCCAGCGCATGTCCGCCCATTACGTGGTCGACTATGACAAGGCCAGGCAGGTGGTCCTGACCTCGATGGCCATGGCCGACCTTTTCGAGGCGTTGGCCAACGCCGTCGATCCCGAGGTGGCCATGAACTGGACGCTCGGGCCCATATCCGCGAACTGGGAACTGCTGCTGCCACGGATGAACGACCAGAGCACCAAGGAGATCGTGGAGGTGGTGCAACTGGTGGTGGGCCGGCAGATCACCGATTCCGAGGGTAGAAGGCGCATCGGAGCCATAGCAATGGGGGAGTGCCCCACGGACATTTCCTGCGCGGTCCAGGACGAGGCGTTGGGGTCGCTCATTAACGATTATCTCAACGAACATCCTCAGGTGGTGAGGGATCACGCCTCCAACCCCAAGGCGGCCAACGCGGTGATCGGCCACGTGATGAAGGTCGCCAAGGGCAAGTACAATTCGCAGGAGATTGTCGAGGCCACAAGGAAGGAGATCGAGAGGCGGACGAGCTGATCACTCCGCCTCCTTGTCCTCCTCGGCGATGCTGATCAGCATCAGCTCCTGCAGCTTCGATTGGTCCACCTTGGCAGGAGAGCCGTCCACCAGGGACTGGAACTTCTTGTTCTTGGGGAAGGCGATCACGTCCCGAATGCTCTCGCATCCCAGCAAAATGGAGACCACCCGGTCCATGCCCAGGGCGATGCCTCCATGCGGCGGCGCCCCGAACTCCAATGCCTCGAGGAAGAAGGAGAACTCCCGTTCGATGGCCTCCTCGCTCATGCCCAGGTGCTTGAAGACCTTCCTTTGCACCTTGGGGTCATGGTTGCGTATGGAGCCCGAACCGATCTCGCTCCCGTCCAGCACCAGATCATAGGACTGGCCCATGACCTTGGCCATGTCCCCGGATTTGGGAAGGTCGTCCTCCACTGGCCTCACGAATGGATGGTGGAAGGCCGAGAGCTTGCCGGTGACCGGGTCGGCCTGGAACAAGGGGCAATCCACGATCCAAACGAAATGGTGGCCCTTGCCCTCGAGGAGGGCATTGTCCCGGGCCAGCTTCATGCGCAGAGCGCCGCCCGCTTTCAACGTGGGCATCCTCGGCCCGGCCAGGAAGAGCAGCAGGTCGCCGACCTCGGCGCCCATCCTCTCCTGCAGCTTGCGGCGCACCTCGTCCGGGAAATACTTCACTATGTTGGACTCGAGGCCGGTGGGGGTGCAGCGCATCCAGGTGAGCCCTCCCATCCCCTGCTGCTTGGCCCAGTCAATGAGCCGGTCCACCTCCTTCCGCCCGACCCCCGCGAACTCTTGGTCCTTCTCCTTGACCAAGGACGCCTTCAGGTTCATGCAGACCACGACGGTGCCCTTCTTTGCCAGCACCTTCTGGAATATCTCATAATGAGCTTGACGCGCGATCTCCGTGACCTCGACCAGCTCCAGGCCGAAGCGCGTATCGGGCGCATCGGTCCCGAAGCGCGCCATCGAATCATGATAGGGGAGTCGGGGGAAGGGCGTTCTGAGCTCCTCGTTGTAGATGCATTTCCATACCGAGGCCAGCACCTTCTCCACGACCTCGTGGACATCCCGCTCCTCGACGAAGGACATCTCCACGTCCATCTGGGTGAACTCCGGCTGCCGGTCCGCCCTTGAGTCCTCGTCCCGGAAGCAGCGCGCGAACTGGAAATAGCGCTCCACGCTGCCGACCATCAGCATCTGCTTGAACAGCTGGGGGCTCTGTGGCAGGGCGTAGAAGTGCCCGGGTTGTATCCGAGAGGGGACCAGGAAGTCCCGCGCTCCCTCGGCGGTTGATCGGGTGAGCATCGGGGTCTCCACCTCCATGAACCCCATGCCGTTCAGTGCATCCCTGGTAGCGGCGAAGAGCCTGGCCCTGAACCTGAGGTTGCTGATCATCTGGGGCCTTCTCAAATCGAGATAACGATAGCGGATGCGAAGGTCCTCGTTCGGGAGCTGTGAGTTCTTTTGCTCCGCCACCTCGAAGGGGATGGCTTTGGAAGTGCTCAGAACGTTTGCCCTCTCTATGAGTACCTCCACCATCCCGGTGGGGTTGCGGGGGTCCTCCGTACCAGGGACCCTCTCCCTAACCACTCCCGTTGCCTGGACGACGTATTCGCGACCTAGGCTATTGAGCGTCTCCGAGAGGCTTTTACGGTCGATCTCCTGCCTCAAGGCCTCGGGGTCGAACACCAATTGGGTGGTGCCGTTGGAGTCCGCCAGGTCGAAGAAGAGCACTCCGCCATGGTCACGGCGGAAGCGCACCCATCCTGCCAGGGTGACTCGCTTCCCGAGGTCCTCCGATCTGAGCTTGCCACAATCGTGCGTGCGCAACATCTTCACAGGCCTCTGGAAACTTCGGTAAGGCGTGGAAATAAGGGCGGGATTATATACACTTTGCCCACAGGAGGAACGCTGAATCTAGGTAGGAAACGGGCCAGATCTCATCTCTCCACATCGCTCGATTCGCCGAAGCGAGGCAGGAACTGGAACGGGTCCTTGATCATGTTCAGGACGACGTAGGTGTTGGTCTTCTTCACGCCCTTTATCTGGAGCATGGACTTGATGACGGCGCTGAACTCCTCGCGGTTCTTGCACGCCACCCAGGCTATCGAGTCGCATTCCCCCGTGACGTCGAAGACGGCCACCACGTCCTTGAGGGACCTTATCCTCTGCTGGATGTCCAACAAATCGCCTTCGACGTAGATGTGCACGATGGCCATGAACTCGTAGCCGAGCTTGAGATAGTCCACGTGGGCCCGATATCCATGGATTACGCCCAGCTCCTCGAGGTTCTTCACCCTTTGGATGAGGGTCGTCGGATGGATGCCCAATCGCTTGGCTATCTGGCGATACGAACCTTGGCTGGAGGTGCACAGCTCTTGGATGATACGCTTGTCAAGATCGTCGAGATTGCTGCTGGCCATCTCTTCCAAATCCTTTCACTAGATGTTTCAGGTATGGTCGGATGGATATTTGTCTGTTTGTCCTAGCATCTACGATACATTTGTCGAGTGCGGAGATGGCCAGTTACAATTATTATTTATACTAATAGATTTAACATTTTCTCTTTTGATTACCGCCCAGTATTAGCTCCGCGAGATTTCAATGGATGGCGACCTCCCCGGTCTTTCCTGCCCACCCCGAGATGTTTTTAGAATGGTACCGCCATGGGTAGGGCAATGACCCGCCTGCTTTACGAGGCCGACCCATACCTAACCAAGTTCGACGCCACCGTCACAAAGGTGCAGGGGGAATGGGTCGTCCTGGACAGGACCGCGTTCTTTCCAGGTGGTGGGGGGCAGGACCATGACACCGGCTGGATGAGCGGCCTCGAGGTCAAGGTCGTGAGGTCCCAGGACGGGGAGGTCGTTCACCAGGTTCCAGGTCACGCCCTTTCCGCAGGGGACAGGGTGGATTGCGAGGTCGACTGGGAGCGCAGGAACGACCTAATGCGGGCGCATACCGGGGAACATCTCCTTTTCTCCATCCTTAGCAGAATGAGCCCGGAGCTGGAGCTGGTAAAGATCGCGATCACCTCGCCCAAGAAAAGCCTCGTAGTGAGAGGTGAGCTCAGCTGGCCGATGATGGCCCAGGCCCAGGAACAGGCTAACGAAGCCATCGCCGCCCAGCTCCCGGTGAGCGATGTCTGGGTTTCGAAGAATTCCGAGGTGCTCAAGGACATCCGGATCAAGGTTGACAGGATCCATGGGGATAAGGTGCGCGTCGTAACCATCGGGGACCTTGACAAGGCGGCCTGTGCCGGCGTGCACATCCAGAACACCAGGGAGCTGAAGATGCTGCTGGTCACTAAGCTGACCTCGGCCCGTCCCGTGGGAGATTACGAGATCGAGTTCGAGACGGGCCGCCGGGCGATGCAGACGGCGTTGAGGTTATCCAGCATCGGGCTGCAAGCCGCGGAGTCGGTGAGGGCTCAGCCCGAACACCTATTGAATGCCTTGTCCAACCTGAAAGGCGAGCTGCTGGTGGCACAGGACGCGGTCAGAGCCTATGGGAGGCAGGCCTTGAAGCGGTTGGAGCCTGAAAAGGTGGAAGGGGTGCGCTTGTACTCAGGAATCTTCGATGGTTTGGACAAGAAGACGTTGGTGGACTCCATCAACGAGCTGATAGGGGCAGACCGCACCGTGGCCATCATGGCCTCGGTGGATGAGCGGCTCACGCTCTTCGTCGCCACCAGCAAAGACCTAGAGATCGACAGCCGGGAGGTCCTCAACCGTGGTCTGAAGGTCGTTGACGGGAAGGGAGGGGGCGGCAAGAACTTCGCTTCGGGCGGGGCAAGCCATCCCCAGAGGGCGAAGGAAGCCCTGGATGCGGCAAAGGATGGATTGCGAGCGCTATTGACCGCTGGTTAACCATGTTCTTTCATAAAATATCGACAAATATCTATTGATTGTCAAATTTACTATATATTTGTCTAATTACCGGAGAGCAAATTACTTTTATAACCTGTCTGATAGCCCGGGACATGACATCACCGAAAACCTTCAATGAGGCGAAGGAAGCCATCCTCAAAAAAGTCAAGGACGAGGACGTGCGCTTCATCGAGATGCAGTTCTCGGACATCATCGGCATGGTGAAGAGCGTCTCCATCCCCGTGACCAAGCTGGACCGGGCCATGGACGAAGGGGTTTTCATCGATGGGTCTTCGATCCTGGGTTATGCGACCATCGAGGAGAGCGACATGCGCGCCCAGCCGATCCTTGAGACGTTCCAGATTTACCCGTGGACGTGCGACTCCCCCATGAAGACCGCGCGCTTCATGTGCAACATATACGACCACAGCGGCAACCGGTTCAAGGGCGACCCCCGCTGGGTGCTTGAGAAGATGATCACCAAGGCCAAGGAGAAGGGCTGGGTCTTCAACGTGGGACCCGAGTTCGAGTTCTTCCTCTTCAACATGGACGAGAAGGGCAACCCCCTGGCCGAGCCGGCCGATTCGGGCGGGTACTTCGACCTCATGCCACTGGACATCGGGGAGATGGTGCGCAAGGACATTTTGCTCGCTTTCGACGCCATGCATTTCGACATGGAGGCCTCGCACCATGAGGTCGCGCCCGGGCAGCTCGAGGTCGATCTGCGCTACCAGAACGCCCTCACCATGGCCGATCGAATGATGACCCTCAAGTTCGGCGTGAAGACCATCGCTGCCCAGTACGGGCTTTACGCCACCTTTATGCCCAAGCCGCTTTACGGCGTCAACGGCTCGGGGATGCACGTGCACCAGAGCCTCGCTCAGACCGACGGCCAAAACGTCTTCGACGACCCCAACGGGAAGTACGGGCTCAGCGAGGTGGCCATGAAGTATCTCGGCGGCCTCCTGACGCACGCTCAGGAGATATGCGTCATCCTGGCCTCCCATGTCAACTCCTACAAGCGACTGGTGCCTGGCTTCGAGGCTCCATGCTACATCTCCTGGGCCAACATGAACCGGTCTGCGCTCATCCGCGTCCCGGCCGGGCGCGGTGGCAGGACGAGGGTGGAGCTGCGCAACCCCGACCCGTCGGGCAACCCCTACCTGCAGTTCGCGGTCATGCTCGCCGCGGGATTGGATGGCATAGAGAGGAACATCTATCCGCCCGAGCCGGTGGAGAAGGACATCTACCATATGACCAAGGACGAGCGCAAGCGCCTGGGCATCGATTCGCTGCCGGAGTCCCTAGGGCAGGCGCTCGAGATATTCTCCCAGAGCAAGCTGATGAAGGAGGTGCTGGGTGAGCACATCTTCTCCCACTACCAGCACATCAAGAACGAGGATTGGGACGAGTACCGCACCTGGGTCAGCGACTGGGAGCACAAGAAGTACCTGAAGGTGCTTTGAGGCTGCCAGAGCCTTGCCAAACCTTTTCCTGTCCCTTTTCATCCCTTTTTCAAAAGGTTTAAAAGACGCTGCTGATTTGTCATCCTCGTTACCATGATGCCAGGAATGCGCGGTGTAAACCCTCGGCAGGTCAAGCAGGCCATGAAGAAGATGGGCATCGAGACCGAGGAGCTGAAGGATGTCACCGAGGTAATCATCCGCACCAGGGACAAGCAGTACGTCATCAAGGATGCGGAGGTCACCATCATGAAGGTGCAAGGCCAGAAGACCTTCCAGATCGTGGGCGATGACAAGGTCATGCCCCTGGACCAGGTCCTCAGGCCGGCCGGGGATAAGGACGCTCCCGCGCAGCCTTCCATCCCTGAGGAGGATGTCCTGCTGGTGATGAGCCAGACCGGGGCATCGAGGGAGAAAGCCATCGAGGCTTTGAAGGCCTGTGATGGCCAGCCAGCGGAGGCCATCATCAAGCTGATGTCGTCCTGAGGTGCTGACATGTGCCTAGCTGTTCCCGGTAAGATCGTGTCCATAAACGGCCAGAACGCCCTGATCGATTTCGGTGGCGTGCAGAGGGAGGCGAACGTTTCGCTGATCGAGCCCATAGTGGGAGATTATGTCGTGGTCCACGCGGGCTTCGCCATCCAGGTCGTCGACGAAGAGGAAGCCAAAGAGACGATCAAGCTCTGGGAGGAGCTTATGGCCTCGCAGCAGCAGGAAGGCTGAGCCATCAAGCGAGTCTAGTTTTGATAATTCCCTTTCAACAACATTTATACCGATTGCGCTCTCCCTCCTATTCCAAATTTCGAAAGTGACGTCCCCCGTCCGGAGGAGACCTATGAAGACGATATATGGGCCAGTGGCCTCATGGCGAATCGGTGAATGCTTCAACGCCGACCCTATATGCCGCTCCCCCAAGGTCTGCAGCTTCGATTGCGTTTACTGCAAGTTCGGTTCTGCTGGCTTCGTCAGCACCAAGCGCTGCGACATGGTCGACGCCGAGGAGTTCTCCGATGACGTGTCCCACCTGACATCGCAACAGAAGCGCATCCCATTGAGGTTCAGCGGAAGCGGAGAGCCGACAATGGCCAGCAACCTCGGCGACCTCGTTTCCAAGGCGAGGGTCGCGGGAGTTAGCACCATAGTTGCGGTCACCAACTCCTCCCTGCTCTCGATGCCCGATGTTCGCGAGGACCTAAGGGACGTGGATGTGGTCATCGCCAAGCTCGACGCCGCTGATGAGCACGATTTCCAGAGCATAAACAGGCCGCACCCCAGCGTCACTTACTCGAATGTCCTGGCCGGTCTCCGCACGATGCGATCGTCCTTCAAAGGGAGCCTAAGGCTGCAGATCATGCTCATGGAGCGGAACCGGTACGGCCTCGAGGCCTTGGGGGAGATATGCCAAGACCTCTCTCCCGACATCACCTACCTCAGCACCCCGACCAGGTCCAGCAGCTGCGAGCCTTTGAGCCACAAGGTCATGCTTTCGGCGGCTCGGAAGCTCGAGCGCAAGGGTTGCAGGGTCTCGGTCGAAGGAAAGCTCTAGGCGGAATTCACGTCGCAAAGCAGCGATTCTGATGCCAATCTACCTCTAAAAAGGAAATAGCAAAAGAATGGAAGGGTTTTTGCGCGATATCAGTGCTTGCACAGCCTGAGCAGCTCCTGCCACTTGCTGTCGACGTTGGCCTGGATCTCGTCCGCCACGAACTTCCATTTCTCCTTGGTCAAGTGGCCGAACCTCCCTTGTGACTTGAGCCAATCCGAGACCGGAAGCTTCTGCCTCGATCCCTCGGCGATGCGCAGCGACTCGCCGGTTAGCCTCCACTCCCCCCGCTCGAACTCGTAGAGGGGCCAGACGCAGGTCTCCACCGCCAGCTTGGCTATCTCGATAGTCTTCGCCGAATCGTGCCTCCATCCCCTGGGGCAAGGGGAGATGACGTTCAGGAAGGCAGGGCCGTTGGCCTCGAAGCCCTTCGCCGACTTCTCGATCATGTCCTTGTAGTTGTGCGGCGAGGCCTGGGCGGCGTATGGGAGGTCATGGGCGATGATGATCTTGGTCAGGTCCTTCGGGAACTCGCGCTTTCCGGGAATGCATGTACCAGCGGGGCAGGTGGTCGTCTGCGCTCCCCTGCTGGTCGCGCCGGAACGCTGGATTCCGGTGTTCATGTACGCCTCGTTGTTCAGGCACACGTACATGAAGCGGTGCCCGCGCTCGATCGCTCCTGATATGGCCTGGAAGCCTATGTCGTAGGTGGCCCCGTCTCCTCCAAAGGTGATGAACCTTATGTCCTCGGTGATCTTGCCTTGGCGCTTGAGCGACAGGTAGGCGGCCTCCACCCCGGAGATGGTGGCAGCCGCGTTCTCGAAGGCGCTGTGGATCCAAGGGACGTTCCACGATGTGAATGGATAGATGGACGAGGACACCTCGAAGCATCCGGTGGCGTTGGAGACCACGACCGGCTTTTCGGTGGCCATGAGGATCTGGCGGGCGATTATCGGCTCCGCGCACCCGGCGCACAGGCGGTGACCCTCGACGTACCGGTCCTCCCTCTCCGACAGGACCTTGAGGCTGGTCACGGTGCTCATGCCCTCACCCCCAGGAAGTTGACGAGCTCTCCCTCGTTGTAGATCAGCTGCTTGTAGACGTGCTTCAGCTCCTCGGGCTTGATGTCCCTTCCTCCCAACCCGTAGATGTAGTTCTTCAGCTTGGGCCTGTCCTTGGCGTCGTAAAGGGCGCTCCTCACCTCGGGGAAGAGCGGGCCAGAGGCGCCGATGCTCACCGCGCGGTCTAGGATGGCGACTCCCTTGAGACCCTGCAGGATCTTCGCCAGTTCCTGAGCGGGGAAGGGCCGGAACAGGCGCAACTTGATGCTGCCCACCTTCTTGCCCTCCGCCCTGAGCTCGTCAACGATGTCCTTCAGGGTCCCAGCGGTGGAGCCCATGGCCACCACGGCGTAATCGGCGTCATCGAGGCGATATGGCTCGATGATGTTGTACCTGCGCCCCGATACCTTGGCGAAGTCGTCCTGGACCTGCTCCATCACCGGGATCACGTGACGCATGGCGTCCACCTGCTGATACTTGTGCTCGAAGTAGAAGTCGGTCCAGTCGAATGGGCCGAAGGTGGTTGGGTTCTTGACGTCGAGCAAGGATCGCTTATACTTGAAGGGGCCGACGAACTTCTTGACCACCTCGTCCGGCAACGGCTCGAACCTCTCCAAGGAGTGGGTGACGATGAACCCGTCCAGGCAGGTCATGGTGGGCAGGCGGAGGTCCATGTGCTCGGCGATGCGGAAGGCCATTATGGAGTTGTCGTAGGCCTCCTGCACGTTCTCGCCGAAGATCTGGATCCAGCCAGAGTCCCTCGCGCCCATGGCATCGCTGTGGTCGCAGTGGATGTTGATCGGGCCGGAGAGAGCGCGGTTGGCCACCGCCATGACGATGGGCAGCCTCATCCCGGAGGCGATGTAGAGCATCTCCCACATGAACGCGAGCCCCGCCGACGCCGTGGCCGTGGCCGTCCTGGCACCGCTGGCCGAGGCACCGATGCACATGGACATGGCGCTGTGCTCGGACTCTGCGCAGACATATTCCGTGTTCACAAGACCATCAGCCACGTACTCGGAGAACGCCTCCACTATAATGGTCTGTGGGGTGATGGGATAGGCCGCCACCACATCTGGGTCGATCTGCTTCCAGGCAAGAGCGATGACCTGGTCCCCGTTCATCGCGACTTTTTCCATTTACGCTCCCTCCTCAACCATCTTGATGCATTTCGCAGGGCACTGGTTGGCGCATATCCCGCAACCCTTGCAGTGCGTGAGCTTGAACCCCACCCTCTTTCCTTCCTTGACGATGACGCTGTTGTCCGGGCAGTATATCCAGCAGATGAGGCAATTCGTGCACTTGCTCTCGTCGCACACCGGCCGCATCGACCTCCAATCACCGGTGTTGTACTTCCTGGAGGAACCTGCCTCCAATATCATTCCACCCTCTGGTATCTCCCCAGCCTTCTCGCCTGCCATCTACTGCACCTCCTCGTGCGCGCGCACCACCGCTCGGATGTTCTTGTTGATGACTTCCTGGTTGAACTTGCCGGAGAACTTCGACGCCAGCTCGGCCGTGACCGTGTTGATGTCGACCAGCTTTGACACCTTGACGAGGGCCCCAAGCATGGCGGTGTTGGCCATCGGACGGCCGATCTCATCGGTGGATATCTTGGTGGCGTTGACCGCATAGACATGGTGGTTGCCGAACATGGCCTTCAGCTTCTCCTTGGAGTCTGGATAGTTGACGATCACGCTACTCTTCTCCGTGAGGCCTTCCTTGACCATCGGATTGCTCAGCAATGTGTGGTCTAGGACGACCACGTAATTGGGATAATATACCTGGCTATGATTGTTAATAGGCTTGTCCGAGATGCGAGCGAAAGCCCTGATGGGCGCGCCCATCCTTTCTGGACCGAACTCTGGGAAGGCTTTGATGTACTTGCCTTCCTTGAGCGCGGCGCCAGCAAGAATCTCGTTTGCCGTGACGACCCCTTGCCCGCCCCTACCGTGCCATCTAATCTCGACCGTGCTCACGTGAAACACTCTCACGCCTGCCTCCCAGTAATTAATGATATTATTTGAAGATTTCACTCAAATGCTACGAAACACACAGAACTTCTTACGAAACTGCGGAAAGTGTTCGATGGAATACGATTCTCAAATACTTCTTTTATGATGAAAAGATTAGATTGAATGAATTAAACGAAAAACGAGCGTTCGTGAATTCAGTGATAGCTTCGTGAATGCGGATAATTTGGCGAAACGATGCGCGCGTGAGGCGCTCTTGCTCGCGGTTGGCGACAAGTGAGTGATGCGGTTGCCGTCGATGGACCTTGACGCTCTCCCCCGTCCTTAGGCCGAGCCCTCTGGATTATCACCATCTAATTCCAACCCCCAATAAGGTTAATACCGATGAGTTTATTCGACTAACGCATCATGTCATCTGAGGGCTGCGGCACTCCGCAATCCTCGCGAAAACCCCTTCGTACCACCTTGGTGAGCCTATGAAGAGGATAATGAGCATCGCGGAATTGGGAGTGAACGACATACCTATCGCAGGCGGCAAGGCCGCGAACCTCGGGGAGTTGATCTCGGCCGGTTTCCATGTCCCTGGGGGCTTTGTCCTTACTACAGCCTCCTATGACTACTTCCTCGAGAAGAATGACCTGCTGGTGAAATTCTCGCCTCTCCTCGAGAAAGTGGATGTCTCGTCCGAGGCATCCTTGCAGGATTGCTCGCAAAGGATACGAAAGGCATTCGATGAGGCTGAGGTCCCTGAGGACCTCAGATTCGAGATACTCAAGGAATTCCACTCATTGTTCGAATCGAAGAAGAAGCTGGGATTGGTAGCGGTGCGCTCGAGCGCCACCGCCGAGGACCTGCCAACGGCGTCGTTCGCTGGACAACAGGATACCTTCCTCAACGTCTATGAGCCCGATGACCTGATAGACAAAGTGAAGAAATGCTGGTCTTCGCTCTTCACCCCGAGGGCCATCTCCTATCGCTCAAGCAAGGGTTTTGAGGACACGAAGGTGAAGCTCGCCGTGGTGGTGCAGAAGATGGTGAACTCGGACGTCGCGGGCATCATGTTCACCGTGGACCCCAACTCCGAGCTTCCGCACATAATCGTCGAGGCTGGCTACGGGCTGGGCGAGGCGATAGTGGGGGGAAAGGTCACCCCTGACACCTACGTCGTGGACAAGTTCCACACCAAGATCATCAACAAGCGGGTGGCAAAACAGACGTGGAAGCTCGTGCGCGGTAAGACCGGGGACACCGTGAGGGAGGAGGTCCCGGTGGCCGATGCCGAGAAGCAGAAGCTCACCGACGATCAGATCCTCGAGGTGGCGGACATCGGCAACCAGATAGAGCTCCATTACAACAAGCCCATGGACATCGAGTGGTGCTTGGAGGATGGAGAGTTCTTCATCGTCCAGGCGAGGCCGGTGACGACGTTAGTCGGCAATGGGGGTAAGAAGGTGGCAGAAAAGGGCAAGGAACCGAAGGAGGCAGGCAAGATACTGTTGAAGGGCTTGGCGGCAAGCCCTGGCATGGCCTCCGGTCCAGTGAGGCTCTACAAGGAGGAGGAGAGCCTGGATGTGGTCAAGAAGGGCGACATATTGGTCACGATAATGACGTCACCAGATATGGTCCCGGCCATGACCAGGGCCGCGGCCATCATCACCGACGAAGGAGGGATGACCTGCCATGCGGCCATCGTGGCGAGAGAGCTCGGAACCCCCTGCATCGTCGGCTCCAAGGAGGCCACCAAGCTGCTCAAGGACGGCATGGTCGTCACGGTGGACGGGGCAAGGGGCGTGGTAATGGAGGGGGCACAGGAAATTAAGGATGAGGATAAGGGGCCTTCCTCCTTGGCCGTTAGCGTCCCGATAACTGCGACCAAGATAATGGTCAACGTGGCCATCCCGCACAAGGCTGACGAATATTCCAAGCTGCCAGTGTCGGGAGTGGGGCTCATGCGCATCGAGTTCCTCTTCACCTCGTTCATCGGGGAACATCCCTCTCACATGGTGGAGAAGGGCCGCTCCAAGGAACTCGTAGACAAGCTGTCCGAGGGCATCGGCATCGTGGGCAGAGCGTTCTTCCCGCGCCCCATCATCCTCAGGCTCAGCGACTTCAAGACCAACGAGTACAGGGACATGCCAGGAGGAGAGAAGTTCGAGCCACCGGAGCAGAACCCGATGATCGGTTGGCGCGGCTGCTCCCGCTATGTCAGCTCCTCGTACCGGGACGCGTTCAAGTGCGAGCTCCTGGCCGTCAAGAAGGCGCGCGAGGAGATGAACCTCAAGAACATTTGGTTGATGCTGCCGTTCGTGCGCACCGTAGGCGAGGTCAAGGAGATCACCGCCATGATGGAGGAGGTAGGTCTGAGGCGCGGCAACGACTTCAAGCTGTACCTCATGGCCGAGGTGCCGGTCATCATCTTCATGGCCGAGGAGTTCTCAGAGGTGTGCGATGGGTTCTCCATCGGCTCCAACGACCTGACCCAGCTGATCATGGGCGCGGACCGCGACTCGGACATCCTGGCGAAGATGGGGTACTTCGACGAGAGGCAGGAAGCCATCAAGAGGGCCATCGCCCACCTCATCGAGGCGGCGCACAAGAAGGGCGTGCCCGTGGGCATATGCGGCCAGGCGCCCAGCGTGTACCCGGAGTTCACGGAGTTCCTGGTGCGCTGCGGCATCGACTCCATCTCGCTGAACCCTGACACGGTGGTCAAGACGATCAGCATGGTCGCTTCGGTGGAGCAGCGCATAATCCTCGAATCGCTAAGGAAGCGCTGAGCCCAAACCATTTAAAGATTTATTATTTTATATATTAGAATAGATCATCTGCCCTCGTCCTTCAACAGGCGAGTGGTTATCTCCACCAGAGGATGGTGTGACGCGTCGATGATCTTGACGTCGTCCAAGGTGTTGAGCCCGTGCTCCTTGGCCGTCTTCTCCATTCCC
Organism: Methanomassiliicoccales archaeon; assembly: GCA_028682915.1. Taxonomy (GTDB): domain Archaea; phylum Thermoplasmatota; class Thermoplasmata; order Methanomassiliicoccales; family UBA472; genus JAJRAN01. The sequence continues at coordinate 46,053 of JAJRAN010000076.1, forward strand.
AGCTCCACGTCCCTATCGGGCTGGAGCACCACGGCGGAGAACTGCTTCACCCCCATCTGCTTCGCGGCCAGGACGCGATGATGACCATCGACCAGAAGATAATAATCACGCTTCTGCACCACGATTATCGGCTCGACCAGACCCCTTTTTATCTCCTCTTGGCGGCCTAGCAGCTCATCGGCGAACACCTCCCACTGCGTCGGCCTCAATTCCTCGATGGGTATGACTCGGCGCTTGACCACGATGCTTATGCCGTGCTTCTTCTCCAGGAAGGTCTTGACCATCAGAACCTTGTTGGGGGTGGCCCTCTCGATATGCGAACGGACCACGTCCAGATTGGATATGATGCCGATGAGCATGCCCTTCTCGTTGATGACCGGTACATTGCGCAGCCCATAGCGGAAAAGCACCCTTGCCGCATCGTCCAGGTCCATGTCAGGGCTCACCGAATAGGTGCCGCGGCGGATGATGGAGCGGATCTTGGCCTCGGGACGGTTGATGTTCCTGAGAAGCTCCTTGGCGGTGACGAAGCCGATCAGCCTTCCCTTGTCCGTGACAGGTAGGCCATGGAACTCGGTATGAGTGAGCTTGTCGATGGCCTGCTGAACGGTGAAATCCCCGGGGATGGAAATGACGTCCCGGATCATGTAGTCCTCGACCCTGAGCTTCTTGTCCTCCATGTCGCAACTCGATTGCATTCACCGATAAAGAGTTTGCAGTGGGCCTATCACCCATGAGAAAGGCGTGGAGAGGTCGAGCGCTCATCGACCAGAGAGGTGGGCGCGGCCCTCCATACCTCAACTGATAAATAGGACTAATTTATTCTGGAGACCACCGCAAGCCCTGGTAGTGTAGCGGCCTATCATGAAGCCCTGTCGAGGCTTCGACTCGGGTTCAAATCCCGACCAGGGCGCCATTCTTTTTCACGCTCTAAAATCGTTCGACAGAGCTCCACTTTCTTTCTCACTTAATGAGCGGGAGCGCCTCAGCTTTAAGGCGCCTGATGGTCTCATCTACCTCCCCTGGCACTTCCTCTGGCTCGGGCATGCCCTGCTTGTCGTGCAGCGCCTCGAAGGCCTTCATATCCTTCGGATACACACCAGATATGGTGCAGAACATTATCGCCCAGCAGCGAGGAACGGCCTCGAGATTGTAGCCGCCACCTCCCACGACCATGTACTGGCCATTGCAGAGCCTGTGGGCCGCGTCGTGGGTCATCTTCGCTATGCTCTCGTAGGCATGTGTGGTCAGCCCCAGTCCGACCAGGGGGTCGGAGAAGTGCGCATCGACCCCGAACTGGTGGATGATCATGTCCGGTCGGTACTCGTCCAGGGCGGTCATGACTATCTCCCTGTAGGCTTTTAGATAGGTCCCATCCCCGGTGCGGAAGGGCAGGGGGACATTGATCGCGTATCCCTTGCCGTACCCCTCGCCTGTCTCCCTGGTATTCCCTGTCCCTGGATAGAATCCAGAGCTGAGATGGTGCAGGGACACGGTGAGGATCTTCTCCTTGTAGAACACCGATTGCGTGCCGTCGCCGTGATGCCCATCGATGTCGATGATGGCTACCCGCTCCTTCTTGAATCGCCGCTGCAACGCCCGCACCGCCACCGCGATGTCGTTGAAGACGCAGAAGCCGGACGAGCATTCCGAGCGGGCGTGGTGGAGTCCTCCGGCGGGGTTGAAGGCGTGCAGGAACCTTCCGTTCACGATGCCTTCCACCCCATCCAAGGTGGCGCCGACCGCAGCCAGGCTCCCCTCGTACAATGTCTCCGTGGCCGGGGTGTCCCCCCTGTCCAAGAGTCCTCCTCCGGATTGGCAGCGCTTCTTCACGAAATCGATGTGCTGTTGGCTATGGACCATGAGCAGGTCCTGTTCGGTCGCTGGTTGGGTCTTGTAGATGATGGCGTGGTCGCCGAAAATGCCCATGCCTTCCAACAGCTCCCGGGTCTTCCAATCCCGATGTGGTTGCCAGGGATGGTTCTCCCCGAAGTAGTATTTGGGGAATTCCTCATTATATAGGAAGGCGCAATGGTCCCCAGTCATAGAGGCCACCTTAAACTTGGGCTAGTATAAATCTGTGATGGGGACTTAAGGCAATCGTAGAAAAGCCACGTCATTCGACGAAATGGAGGCAAAGTGGGCTCCTCCCCTTGGCCAAGGTCCTGGATATCATCCCAAGCTCCACCCAGGCGCAATTGAAGATTGCCGTCGGCACCAGGCAGGTGGTCGTCAGTCCCGACCGCGAGGCCAGGTCGAGGATGCGGTTGTTCGTCCAATCCGTGAGGTCGTCCATGTCGGCCTCCTTCAGAAGCCCGGCGAAGTGAGCGACGCTGGGGCAGTTGGTATCGATATCGATGGAGACCTTTCCCCCGCCGATGTCCTTGACCACTATGGTGGTCGAATTGTCGCATATTGTGGCATCCACCCTGACCTTCGAAGGCATTCCAGCACCTAATCTAGGAACGGGGGTCGGGGATATTAAGAATCGTGGCTGAGCTCACCCTCAGTTGGCAGACACCGTCCCCAGGATGGTGAGGCTGTAGGCGTTGATGCGCTCGTCGTATTGCACCAAGGAGCGTATCTTGAAGACCTTCTCCACGTTATCCTGGGTAAGCACCTCTGGGACCTTTCCGGCCGAGAGCACCCTTCCCTCGCTGAGCAATATCAGCTTGTCGCAGAAACGGGCGGCCAGATTGAGGTCGTGCGAGACCATTATCACCGTGAGCTTCTCGCGGTCGGCCAGCTCCTTCACCAATTCCATAATCTCCATCTGGTGGTTGACGTCCAGATGCAGCGTCGGTTCGTCCAGGAGCATTATCTTCGGTTGCTGGGCCAGCGCCCGCGCTATGATCACCCTCTGCCTCTCGCCTCCGGATAGCTGGTTCATGGAGCGTCCTGCGAGGCCGCTCACGCTGGTCGCGTCCATGGACCTCTTCACTATCGCGATGTCCTCCTTGGCCTCGCGCTGGAACCTGTCCATGGAGGGGTTGCGGCCCATCATGACGACCTCCAGCGCAGTGAAGGGGAAGGTGATGACGCAGTTCTGGGGGACCACCGCCATCTCGCTGGCGATCTCCCTGCGGCTCATTGACCCTATCTCCTTGTCCTCCACCATCACCGTGCCCTTGGAAGGAGAGAGGGCGCGGTTCATGCAACGCAGGAGCGTCGTCTTGCCGGAGCCGTTAGGGCCTAAGACGCCGATGATCTCGCCCTCCTTGGCCTCAAAGGCCACGTCCTTCAGCACGGGGACGGAGTTGTAGGCGAACTCGATACCCTGGACGCTGAGGCGCATGTTCACCATTCCGTCGCCTCCCTCTTCCGCCTCAGTAGATAGAGGAAGAACGGCCCGCCCATGAGGGCGGTGATTATGCCCACCGGTAGCTCCTGGGGCGCCATGACCGTCCTGGCCACGGTGTCGGTCAGGATCAGGAATATCGCCCCGCCGAGCAAGGAGGCGGGGAACAGGATCCGGTTATCGGGCCCGATGAGCATGCGCATGATGTGGGGTACGATGAGGCCAACGAAGGCGATGACCCCGGTGAAGGCGACTGCCGCCCCGGTGACCAGCGCGGCCCCGGAGAGCATTATCTTGGTGGTGGTCTTGGGGTCCACGCCCAGGCTGGTGGCGTGGGTCTCGCCCACGATCATGGCGTTCAGGTCCCGGGAGAAGGCGAAGAGCAAGATGAAACCAGGGATGAGGAACGCGAGAACGATCCAGAACTGGGACCAGTTGGCCAGGCTAAGGCTCCCCATCATCCAGAAGACCACCCTCTCCATCGTCCCGGTGGACCCCTGCGCCGCCAGTATCTGCATCAGGGACACCAGGGCCGAGAAGAACGCGCCGACGGCAATGCCGGCCAGGAGAAGGGTCGTGGTGGGCAATGCGCCCTCCACCTTGCCCAGCATATAGACCAGGAACAGGGTGAGCATGGCGAAGAGGAAGGCCGATACGGGAATGGCGAAATCCCCCGCGACCACGGTGAACCCCAGGACGATGGTAAGGGAGGCACCGAAGGCCGCGCCTTGCGATATCCCGATGACCGAAGGTGATGCCATCGGGTTCTTGAATATGCCTTGCAGGGCCGTGCCGGCGATGGAGAGGCACGCGCCAACGACCCCCGCCAGAAGAATGCGCGGCAACCTGACCTGCTGGATGATGTTCACTTCATAGGCTGGGATGCCCGCAGTGTTGCCAATGAGTATCGCCAGGACCCGGTCCGGAGGGATGTACACCGTCCCCAGGCAGATGCAGAGGACGATGGCGATGAATAGCGCCCCGATCAGCACGATCAATGCCAGCGTCCACTTACCCAGCTTTTCAGCATGGAGCTGCTCGATCGGCTTGGCCTCCATGCTCAGGCCCCCTGCTGCTCGCCATGCAAGGAGTCCTTCCCTGACATGGAGAGGTACTCCTTGACGCTCAGGATGGAGCATGTGACCCTCGGCATGTGCCTCTTGGCGGCAATGACCGCGTCCGCCATCTCGTCGCGGGTCGGCCTCCTCCACGGGAGTCCGGGAACCGGGATGTAGCCGGTGATGTGCAGGGGGACGTCGTTGCCCACCTTGGCCACGAACTTGGCTATCTCCTCTATCTC
>JAJRAN010000132.1 GCA_028682915.1 Methanomassiliicoccales archaeon
GAGATCATCGAGACCGCCCGCGACACTGGCCGCGGTAAGAAGGGGACCAATGAGGTCACCAAGGTCATCGAGCGCGGCGAGACCTCGTTCGTGGTCATGGCCGAGGACGTCCAGCCCCCAGAGATATTGGCCCACATGCCGCTTCTCTGCGAGGAGCGGAACATCCCGTACGCCTACGTCGCGTCCAAGGCGGAGCTAGGGAACGCCTGCGGGCTTTCCAAGCCGACCGCGTCCGTAGCGGTCGTAGAGGCCGGCAAGGCGAAGCCCCTGATCGACTCATTGGCCGAGCAGGTCAAGAAGCTGAAGAAGTAAAAGGGTGGTTTGGAATGGCTGAGGGAGACGATAGCATACCCTGCGAGGTGGTCGAGATCATCGGTCGGACTGGTATGACCGGCGAGGCCACCCAGGTCAAGGTACGCGTCCTCGAGGGCCGCGACAAGGGGCGCATCATCACGCGCAATGTCATGGGGCCTATGAGGATGGGCGACATCCTGATGCTGAGAGAGACCTCCCGCGAGGCCAGGAAGCTGGCCCTCCGCTGATCTAACAAGGAGGAGATTCACTATGGTCGAGCTTAGAATCTGCTCGTTCTGCGGCGCTGAGATAGAGCCCGGGACTGGCAAGATGTTCGTGAAGAAGGACGGCACCGTCTTCCTGTTCTGCACCAACAAGTGCTCCAAGAACATGATTGACATGAGCCGCGTGCCTCGTAGAGTCACATGGACCAGGGCGTACGCCCGCGAGAAGGAGGTGCGCATGCACGCTCCGGAGCCGGGAGCCGGCAAGGCGGCCCGCGCCGCCAAGAAGGCCGCGGCCGCGGCCGAGCCGAAGTACACCGAAGCCCCTACGGAACCTGCGCCCGAGGCGCCCAAGGAGGAGCCGAAGGCTGAAGCCGCTCCGGCACCCGTGCCAGAGCCAGCGCCCGCACCAGAGCCCGAGCCTAAGGCGACGGAAGAGAAGCCCGCCAAGGCCAAGAAGGCCAAGGCCAAAAAAGAGTGATGTCGATGATCGAGCGCACCTACGTGATGCTCAAGCCGGACGCGGTGCAGCGCGGCCTCATGGGCGAGATAGTGCAGCGCCTCGAGTCCAAGGGGCTGAGGCCGATCGCCATGAAGTTCATGCGCATACCGAAGGAGCTGGCCGAGCGCCACTACGGCGAGCACAAGGGGAAGAGCTTCTTCCCCGGCCTCATCGACTACATCACCTCCGGCCCGGTCCTGTGCATGGTCTGGGAGGGGGAGAACGCCGTCGCCTCGGTGCGCGGCCTGATGGGCAAGACCAACCCCCAGGAGGCCGCAGTCGGCACCATCAGGGGCGATCTGGCCCAGCAGACCGGCCGGAACCTCGTGCACGGCTCCGACTCCGTCGAGAGCGCCAAGCGCGAGATCCAGCTCTTCTTCAACGAGTACGAGCTGGTGGACTGGAAGCGCAGCGTCGACGCCTGGCTCTTCGAGTGACGTACGAAACCTCTTCGATCTCTTCTTATTCTTCTCTGCCATTTTAGTGCATCAGGATTAAGTGCTTCTATCTCCTGTTATCCACCTCGGGGAGAATGAGGAGAAGCGCGGTTCCGCTCTGTTCATTGATGCTGGCTCTCTCATGCCTGCTAACATCCATGCCCTTGGTCCAAGGTGGCCAATGGTCGATGGAGGGCCATGACGAGGGCAGGATGGCCCTCTCCGAATACGCCTTTCAGGAACAAGGTCAAGGAGTGATGTGGAGGGCTGGTTTCAGGGATCCCAACGATATCTTTGGGAATTATGGGAGCCAATTGCTCGTCGGGGACGATCGGTCGATCTTCGCCATAGTCGGCGAGAAGGTAATCAAGTTGGATCAGGCGGGTTCAGTGCAATGGTCGGCATACGTCCATGTCCCTCAAGGGTTCTCCCTTATGGAGAATGGCGATGTCCTTGTCACTGGTGGCCTCAGCCTTACCATCCTTGACCAAAGGACTGGTGCGCAAACGTGGGCCTACTCGTCCGAATCCTATCTCCCCATGTTCGATTGGAGCATATGCCTGGAGGATGGCTCAATCCTCTTCACGGAGACATACAATTGGAATGAGGGGTTATCCTACGAATACAGGTTGACCAAGCTTTCCCCCGAGAAGGAGCGTGAATGGGCCATCAATTTGGGTGAGGACGCGCTGTCACCAGCCGCTGTCGGGCCGGACGGTACGATCTACATCGGCAACTATCACCTCTACGCGCTCAGTCCCGGAGGGGAGATACTTTGGAATGGAACCGGTGCCGGCGCCTTCAATAACCACCCAATCCCGATGATTCATCCGGAAATTGGCGTGATATTCCCCACCAGGTACTCGCTCTCTGCTCTAACATACGATGGAGATACGATCTGGGACTTCTTTCTCAATGGGAGCATCGAGGCATGTGCCATCGATGGGAACGGGAACATCCTTGTTTCGCTAATCCCCGAGAACCAGGGCCTCGAGGGGCAAGATGCGCCATGCTTACTTTGCCTTTCACCATCGGGCGAGCTCATATGGCGATACAATCTTCCAGATCAACCTAGCACCGGTATTACCTGCAGCGCCAACGATTTGATCTTCGTACCTACAACGACGACCCTGGTAGTCCTCGATCTTAACGGCACGATGATATGGCAGCACAAATTCCTGGGATTGCTTTTCGCGACCCCTGTTCTATCGGAGAACGGTACGCTTTATCTGCTGGTCTCGCAGGACGCTTCCAATCCATTCCTCAAGCCATACACCAATCTCTATGCCATTCAGGGAGAGGTACGGCCAGATTTCCCCTTCGTGTTGGTCTTATCGATATTCCTGATTTTTGTTGCTTTCATCGCCATCATGTACTGGATAGAGAGGCGCGGTAATAAGAAGTAGAGAACGCCCAAGTGGGTTCGCCTTGCCGGCGACGGCCATAAGCATCCCGCAAAGATACTAATACGCCATGTCTAATCCCACGATTATGACCATCAGGCAGCCGATAGTGAGCGTGCTGGGCCATGTCGACCATGGCAAGACCAGCCTGCTCGATTACATCCGGGGCACGGCTGTCTGGAGGGGAGAGGCGGGGCACATCACGCAGCACATCGGCGCCACCGAGGTCCCCCTCGACCACATCTACAAGATATGCGGGCCGCTCATCGGCGGCAAGAAGTTCAACGTCCCCGGTCTCCTTTTTATCGACACGCCGGGGCACCATTCCTTCACAACTTTGAGAGCAAGGGGGGGCTCCCTCGCTGATTTGGCGATCCTGGTCATCGACATAAATGAGGGATTGAAGCCACAGACCATCGAATCGATGAACATCCTTCGTAAGTACAAGACGCCCTTCGTGATCGCATTGAACAAGATCGACCTGGTGCAGAGCTGGGTCCCCGATCCCGGCAAGCCATTCATCTTAAATCTCAGGAAGCAGAGCGAGGATGCGGTGGACAACTTCGAGAAGAAGATGTACGCCACCATCGGCCGCTTCGCGCAGGAAGGCTATTCCGCCGACCGCTACGACCGCATCGAGGACTTCACGCGCAACATCGCCCTCGTCCCCGTGTCCGCCAAGACCGGGGAGGGCATCCCTGACCTCCTTCTCGTGCTGATAGGGCTGGCGCAAAGGTTCTTGGAGCAGGAGCTCAGCACCGAGGAAGGGCCAGGCAAAGGCACCATCCTCGAGGTCAAGGAGGAGAAGGGGCTCGGCCCCACCATCGACGTCATCGTCTACTCTGGGTCTTTGAAGAAAGGTGACATGATCGCCCTGGGCACCAGGTCCATCCCCTTGGTCACCAAGGTCAAGGCCATCCTTAAGCCTCGCCCTCTGGACGAGATACGAGACCCCAGGGACAAGTTCGATTCCGTGGACGAGGTCACGGCCGCCGCCGGGGTGAAGCTCCTGTGCCAGAGCCTTGAAGGGGTCATGGCTGGAGGTCCGTTGCGTGTGCTCAAGGGCAACAAGGCCGCCATACTCGAGGAGATAGCGCAGGAGACGTCGGTGAACATCGAGACCGCGGACGCCGGGGTGTTCATCAAGGCCGACGCCATCGGATCCTTGGAGGCGCTCGCCTACGAATGCGCCATTGCCAAGATACCCATACGCAAGTACGAGGTCGGGGACGTGTCCCGCCGCGATCTGGTGGAAGCGTCCTCCTACACCGATGAGCTGCACCGGGCCATCCTCGGCTTCAACATCAACATCCTCCCGGACGCCAAGGACATCATGTCCAACTACGCCGCCAAGGTGTTCCTCGGGGATGTTGTGTATGGGGTCCTGGATAGTTACAAGGCCTGGGTGGAGGAGGAGAAGCGCAAGGGCGAGGTGGCGAAACGCGCCCTAGTGGCCTTCCCGGGCAAGATCAAGCTGCTTCCCAACTGCGTGTTCAGGGTGAGCAAGCCGGCCATCGTGGGGGTCCGGGTCCTCGGGGGCCGCATCCGCACCGGTCAGACCCTTCTGGACAAGGAGGGCAACGACATCGGCAAGATTCGCTCCATACGCTCCGGGGAGGAGGCGCAGAAGGAAGCGATCGCCGGCCAAGAGATCGCCGTGGCCATAGAGGGCCCGACGGTGGGCCGCCAGATCGAGGTCGATGACGTGCTCTGGGTCGACATCCTCGAGAGCGAGGTGCAGTCCATCACCGACTACGACCTGAACACCGACGAGAAGATGGTCCTGGAAGAGCTCGTGGACATCAAGCGCAAGAAGGACAAGTTCTGGGGAATGTGAGGCTAGGCATAGCCATTATAATCGAACGAAGGTTCAATCAGCGGGGTATTGAAATTTGGAGGGACCTTGGTTTCCCATAGTTCCTTCACTTCCTCGAGCGCGTCCATCTCCTTCATGCGCCCGTAGTGCTCCTCGGTCGTCCTGGTGGTCACGTGCCCCATGGTCACAGAGATCGCAGAGAGCTTGCTCGGGTCAAGGTTGATGCACATCTGGCAATAGGTTTCGCGGAAGGTTTTGATATGTAGCTCCAGCTTCCTTCCCTCACGAGGGTATGAGTGCCTTGCACTCTTGCTCGCCCATCTCGTCGAGCTTCTTCCTCCTCTCCTTGAGGAAGCGCCAAATGGCCTCATGCGCGGGCGACAGGACAGGGGCTTCCCTCTGCCTGCCGTAGGGCATCTCGCCCTTGGGGTGCCTCACGCTGATGACCCATTCTTCCGTATCGAGGTCTAATCATTGGCTGCGAGAAGCGTTCTTTCGTTGGCGAATAATTGAGATTATACCCGAACAACATTATTGTTAGTCGACCGCGGTCGGCAGTTAAGGCATGTTCCGGATCTCTCTCTCGATTTATGGCAGGATGGGCAGATAATATATTTCGAATCGATGTCCTCGAGCGTGGCAGCGAACAGTTTTGCTCTCATCCTTTGTTTGATAATAGCTGCCTTGTTGTGATTCATCATCAGCTGCTACTAGGGGGGCTTACTACTTAACGAACGGTGTGATACCAACGCTGATGTTGAGCACCTGCGTTAACTATTAATCATGTCCTCTCTCCTGAGAAATATGGAGGATACCAAAGATGCCAAAGAAGAAACCTGAGAAGCAACAGGAAAAGCAGGCTAGAAAACAGGAAAAAAGAGACAGGAAGGTTGAAAGAGCAGAGGAGAAGGGTAAGGGAAATGAGGATAGAGGGGAAGAGCAAGGCGAGCCCGAGAAGGAGGATGACGAGAAAGACAAGAGAGATGAGCTAGAGAAATTTGCATCCGAGGGGGACGAGGAGTCAAAGGACATCTACGACGAGGAGAACAGAGAGGAGATGCTTGAAAATGATGAGATAACTGCGGCCGAGGAAGGGTTCATGCGAGGTCGTGAGGGAGATGTGGAAGGAGGGAAGAAGGACCGCAAGGGAACAGCACATAAGGACACGACCTCGGTCGAGTTAGCGAAGGGGCAATACGGTGAGGATTAGGAACTGAAGCGGAGAAAGGAAAAAAGTCTTCTGTTCATTCCCATAGTCAGGGCTCCATTGCATCGCGACATTTCTGAAAAGAAAGGTCGCAAAAAGTTAGCGCTCGTGAAGTCAACCCTCTCTGATTGACCGAAATCCGGAGCTTTATGGCTCACCAGAGTGACACATTCCGGGGAATGTGAGAATTGGCTTGGCTATCATCGTCGACGCCCAAGCTATCTGATCCTTGGTTGAGGCTCTTAGCGACCTACAAAGGCCCAGTGAGCGTGGGTATGAACCATCCGACGATGGCGGTAAGGATCCAAATGATGATGGCGACGAACAGGGCTTTGAGCAAGCCCATCTTGTATATCAACGAAAGAGCGATGAGCCAAGCGATCCCAGCCAATGCCCCGGCTATCAGACCGCTGCCAAGGAAATAGTACGCGATGGTATAGATGGCCGTCCCGATGAGGGCCGCCAAGAGGGCGGTCAGGATTCCCTCCTTTTCGCCCAGCAGCTTGGCAACCACGAAGATGACGATGGTGCTGATTATGAGGGCCAGTATGAAGCCCAAAGCCGCGTCCACGAAGTCCGTCATGGTCGTCAAGTCTGAGTTGAATCTATATAAATAGATGTCGACCGGGTTTTACGAGCTCAGGGACATCATCCAGGCGGCTCACCATTCGTGCCCGCATCTTGGGCACTTGTGCACATAGGTCTCGACGATTTCCCCGCAATTGGGGCAATACTTCCTCCCCAATCCATGCACGGATGCACCAGGCTCCCTTTCCGCACGATGGGAGCGCACGAGCATTATCACGACCACGAAGAAGACCAGGATGACCAGTATCAGGATGACGAGGATCAGAGTAGACTGGTCTGAGATCTCCACGATGTTCTGTCCCTGGAAGCCGTACTCGACCACCACGTCCCCGGTCGGGTCACCCCCTCCCAGAGGGGAGGCGGAGTTATCGATCAACAGATAATACTCCTGGCCTGGGAC
>JAJRAN010000110.1 GCA_028682915.1 Methanomassiliicoccales archaeon
GATCATCCTCTTCCCTTCCATTATCACCCTGACTTCGGTGTCGTCATCCTTAGAAACCCTTAGGATGTCCTTGACAGCCTTTGCTATCTTCTCGGCATCCTTGACCACCGGTGCCTCGATCTCCTTGCCCTTGATATAACCGCCACCGACTCGTCCAGTCTTGAGACCTTTCTCAATTCCGGGCATATCGACGGCAATTGTCCTCTTGGCAAGGCTACCGATGCGCATGATGGCGGGGTTCTTTAAAGGACTGATCGCCTCCAGTGGCAGGCCCTTTTCAATGAGCTTGCCCCTGTCGTCGTACAAGTCTATCTTGTCCTTATATTTCGCCATTCTTTGCCTCCTTTTCGTTTTAGAAAAACGCGACTCTCTCCTTAAGGTTGCAAGCCATTACAACAAATCCCCCAACCTTGCTTCCTTTCGGTGAAAATCGGTTCCCCTTGCTCGGGACTCTAAACGGAAAATTCCCATATATATCTGCTGTTGGATGGTTAATCCATCCATCAATAAACGATTGATTACGCTTTTTGCCTTCCAGTTAACAATCGGATATATATTCTTAGATTATAATATTTTCAAATTCATGCCGTTAAAAAGGTTTTCAATTAACGGGTTTAATCGCGATTTTAAGCCCGTTTATCCTTACCTATTTTTTTGTTGATTTCGCGAAATCCTTCATTGCTTTTTTCACGTAGCGAAGTATCCCTATAGCATCCTCCCTCTTAATATCGGCATAATCCTCGCTAACGAACTTTTCGAATTGCGATAATGACGAAGGGTCGAGCGCTCTCGCGGCCTCCTCGATCAACTTCTCCTTCGTCCTCTTCGGGAAGTATATGCCCTTCATTTTCGCTAGCAGAACGTCCGCTTGAGCCGAACCGATTATACCCCTTGCACAAGCGACTTCCAGGTTATGCCTCATGTTAACAAGCGGCTCGGACAGTGCTTCGAGGTCCTCGGGGTTGAAGATGAGGGCGACCTCATCGTCCCCGTCGATCTTACCGCCTGAATACAGATCGTAGACTTTGCCGATCCCCAACATCCCCATGGTGTCGAGCTCGGACGCGCGGAGGGCGCCCATGCTTCCGCCCCCTACCACCTTGACGCCCTTCCGGATGAGGTCCAGTATCTCGCGGTGGCCGACCGCGGCCTCGCTCTGGAACACCCCGTCGATTATGGCCACCAATCGGACCGAACTGGGCAGGGACGGCAGGTCGCCCCGTTTTACTGGAGGCAGTAGATCGCAGGCATCGCCGACGATGGCCCTCGCCTCCTGGTGGGAGAGGCTCGGACCGAGGAACACCACGCATGACGTCATTCAGCCTACCGTCCTCAATCTCCTACCAGCGCGCTCCTCGTCCATGGCGTGCACCTCCATCCCAGGGACGATGACCCTGACCACGGGCACGTCCAGCTCCTTGCGGGTGAGATCCACCGCCACTGCCCTCTTGAATCCCTTCGCCCTCAGTCGCTCCAGCACGAACATGAGGTCGTCATAGAGGTCCGGGGCGTCGTATCCCTCGATGGACGCCAGCCCCTCCTTCCTCTCAGCAGGGCCGAACCACATGGAGTTCAGGCGCTTCATGCGATCGTACCCGAGCTGCCTGGCTGGCCCTCCCCGGGTGGTGTCCTCCCGCGCCCCGTGGATCTGGGTGAGGCGGCTCTGCGCCACCTCGGTCAGGGCGCGTATCACCGTGATCCTCGGGCTAAGGTGCGTCCCCATGCCTAGGCAGAGAAGGGCAGGGTCCTGCAGTCGCACATCGTCGGCGGCCGCAGCGAAGGTCGGCAGGCCGAGGTCGCTGGTCAGGTCCTTTAGGTGCACCTCGATGCCTTGCGAGACGAACTTCTGCAGCATCGATTGGATGAGCTGGTCATCGGTCGGGGGCTCGATGTCCGCCACCGGCCGGCGCTTGGCCTCGCAGATTGACCAGGCGTCGCGCTCCACCACCTCGCAAAGGGCATGCACCACCGCCTCCTCCATGATGTTCCCCGAGGCCAGGCCGTTGGTGTTGGTCCTGAACAGGGGCAGGTCGAGGCGCGAGGTGTAGGGATGGAACACCGCGCTGGCCGGGACGAATACATCTTCCTTCTCCATCAGCTCGAAGCCCTTGACCCATCCCACGTTCCGCTGCATCACCACCGAGGCCGTCCGCTGCGGCAGGATCAGAGAGCGCGGGTCGACGGCGTTCTCTGAGGCGAGCATGTCCTCGACCGTCTTGCGGACGATGCGGTCCCCGCGCACCTCCCCGCTGTACCTCTCCAGGGCCTCCATTATCGCCGATACCTTCGCCTGTTCGGTGGAGGCGCCCTTGCCGTTGTACACGGTTATGGCGCCGCTGTCCGCGTCGGGCCTTATGCTCGAGAATACAGGAATCCCGACCCTGTCCAGGCCGGTGATGTCCGCGACGCGGGTGATGCCAGCGACCTTGCACAGGGGCTCGATGCGCCTCAGCGTCGTGAGCGGGTCGACGGTCCGCTGCCCGTCCGCGGTGTAGGTCTTCAGGGCGTGGCCGAGCTCCATACACCACCCTGAAGGATAGGCCCGGTAATAAACCTGATTTCCTCGGGCTCAGTGCGGGTTCGAGGCGGGCAGGGTCATCAGTTCCAGCTCGGCGTTGGGGTTGAGGGGGATCTTCTCGATGAGGATGTCCACCTCCACGTTCTGGATGTTGGGGATCTTGAGTATCCTGTTCTGGATGAGGTCATAGAGCAGATCCACGCTCTTGGAGTACACCTCGCACAGGAGGCTGTGGTCGCCGAAGACCTTGTGCACATACTCGATCTCGTCGAACTGCCTCAGCTCGTCGATGACCGAGCCCATGGCCGGCCCAACCACCTCGAGGCCGATGATGGCCCTCATCATCCCGAGCTTCGATGAGCTGGTGGTGATGGTGTAGCCGGAGATGTAGCCCTCCTGCTCCAGCTTGGAGATGCGCCGGCTCACCGTCGCCTTGGATACCCCGAGCTTCAGGGCGATGTTCCCCAGGCTCTCGCGCGAGTCCTGCCTTAGCATCTTCAGTATGTTGAGGTCGGTCAGGTCCATGCTCTCCCTCCTAGACTGTAGGAAGTTACGCTTTGCGCCCTATTAAGTTGCTTTCTTCTCAGAAATGCTCCACAAAATGCTTTCATCGTTGCGAAGGAATAAAAGAAAGTAAGCGGAAATGGTTTGGTGGAAATGATTCGCAGAGTGACGGCTCAGCCTTTCTGCCTGGACTTGGGGATCGGCCCCTGTGCCATTGTCTTGAGCGCCTTGACCGTCTCTGCCAATCTAACCTTGGGTATGCCCACTAGCATCTCCTCGGGCTTGATGTCGCTGGTCTTGCGGCAGCCGAAGCATCCCAAGGACATGTTCATGTTCCCCGTCTTCATCGGGACCACGGTGGAGTCGGCGCAGGTCGCTTGCACCGAGGCCATCTCGACAGTGACCCTTCCCCCCATGCTGAAGGTGCTGGCGGCGGGGACCAGCCAGAATACCTGCTCTGGCATCCCGACCACGACCACCACGTCCGGATCGAGCGTGGCCTTGCTCAACGGCGCCAGGGCCGTCGCCTCGTTGGACAGTGGCTCCAGCTGAGGCCTCACTGAGATGGTCTTCGCTGCCGCATCAGCGGTCTCGTACATCCCCATGTTGTGATGGAACTCTCCCGCCTTCACCTTGTCTGGCAGCGGTACAATGCCCAATGCGCTTCCGCCCACTGGGCAAGCTTGCTTGTCCGCGGGAACCGTGAGCTTTTCTCCCTTCCTTGCCCTCATTATCGCCTGGCAGTGCCTGATCGGGGTCTCGGGGACCTTGTATCCTTCTGGAAGGGGCTTCCCCTTCTTGATCAAGGTGATGGCCACGGGCTCGGTCTGCAAACCAAGTGATTCCATGAATACCTTCGACATCTCGACGTTATCCATGAGGTTCAAACCTCTGGACCTTCGAAGGACCATGCATTTACTTATACGTTCCTTTTCATCGAATCGGGAAGAACGATGGCTGGCCTCTTACCGATTGTTAGGTCAGATGCGAGGATCGGGATGCGAAATGGGTGAAATCTCGTGCCTGCCCTCGCATGGTTCAGAGGCGCCTGCCCTCTCTTCCCGATGAACGCACAACCGTCTAGGAAATGTTACATAACGATAGTAAAGGAAAATGGCATATGCCTTAGATACCGGTAGGGCTAGAATAGGCCTTTGAGCCATTAGCGAGGGAGGAACCATGTCCGCGGAATCGTCGTGGCCGATCATCCAGGGGGACTATCTGCTGGGAGACCCTGACAGCCCTGTCGCGGTCCTGATAATCGGACGTGGCCAAGTCGAAATTCCCGGCGATCGCTTCTGCATCATGGGGACGGTGAAGACCGAGAACATGGGGCTGGAGAAGGTCATCGTCAACATCGTCAGCAACCCGCGCATCCGATTCTTGATCGTCTGCGGCAAGGAGGAATTCGGGCATTTCCCCGCGGACGCGGTCATGAGGATCTGGAGGAACGGGATTGACGACAGGAAGAGGATCATCGACTCAAAGTCAGCGATTCCATATATCTGCAACATCGGCAAGGAGGCGGTGGATCGGTTCCGCTCTCAGGTGGAAGTGGTGGACCTGGTCCATCCCAAGGAGTCAGAGGAGATCGTGGCCTACGACCCGATGTACATGTTCGAGCCCGAGAGGCGGGACGAGCTCCTTGCGGCCATCTTCGACTGCGTGGCCAGGGACCCGGGGAGGCTAAAGGCCGAACCGTTGCTGGTACAACCTCCTGGCCTCATGGTCGAACCCAAGAAGGCCATCAAATCCATCGACAAGCTGGCCTTGGAATTCACCAATCAGATGCTGAGGCTGCCAAGCGAGAAGCTGTCCACGGAGGCCTCGCTGATCGCGGTCTCCGAGGAGATGGGCATCGTCATCGACCCGACGGACGGGCTGGTCTTCGACGTGCCCTCCGTGGAGTTCGCTGGAAAGCTGAAGCTGTATTATCGAGGGGGCAGGTAGGATGCTGAAGTTCACCAACAAGCAGACGACCTTCAAGATCGGGGGCGTGGAATTCGGAGGGCAGCCTGGGAAGCGGAGGACGGTCATGGTCGGTTCCATCTTCTACCCCAGGCACAGCGTGGTCGAGGACCGGGTCGAGGGCAGGGTCAAGGAAGGCGCGGTGGAGCGTTTGGTGGGCGACCTGGCTCGCGCCGCCGAGGAGACGGGGTGCCCGACCGCCCTGATGGTCTACGCGGAGACGGAGAGGTGCATGCGCAGCCACCTGGAGAAGGTCGCGGACGCTTACCAGGGACCATTGTTCATTGACTCCCCGAGCGCCGATGTCCGCATCGCCGGGGTCGTCAAGGCCAATGAGCTGGGCGTGCAGAAGAGGGTCATCTACAACACCATCAACGCCGGGGTGACGGACAAGGAGCTCGAGGCGCTGCGGCGCAACGAGGTCAAGTCGGCGGTCCTGCTGGCCTTCAATCCAGGAGACATACAGGCCAAGGGCAAGATCTACCTCCTGGAGAACGGTGGCGGGATCCTCCCCCAGGGCATGCTGGAGATGGCGCAGGCCCACGGCGTGGAAATGCCTCTGCTGGACATGGCCGTGATGGCCTCCGAGCAGGGCGCGGGCTCCGCGCTGCGCGGCATCATGATCGCCAAGGCCAAGTGGGGCCTTCCCTGCGGGTGCGCCATGCACAACGCGGTGGAGTCCTATCCCCCGCTGGCCAAGCTCCAGGGAGAGGACAGGAAGCTCTTCCGCTACGTGGACGTGGCGGCGGCGGTCATGCCCATAATGGCCGGCGCGGACTACGTCATGTACGGCCCCATCGAGTTCGCCCGGCGCACCTTCCACGCCGCGGCCTTCGCGGACCAGCTCATGGCCCAGGCGGCCGCTGAGCTATAATCAGCAGGTATTGGCGAGGGAGATCGTCAGAGCTCGATCTCGGAGCCCGCCGGCATCAGCTCGAAGCCGACGAAGCGGTCGGAGATGTTCTTCATGGCCTCGAAGCCGGTGCAGTGGAGCGGGGCGATGCGGTCCACGCCCAGGTTCTTGAGGTGGTCCATGGTCTTGCGGATGCGGTCCTGCGACCCGCCCCCGAGGTGGAAGCCGCCCATGACCATGAGTATCTTGGAGCCGGTGGACTTCTTGGCGTGGGTCACGATGTTGACGATCCCGGGATGCGAGCACCCGGTTATCACGATGACCCCGCGCTTCTGCGTCAGGAACAACGCCTGCTCGTCCATCACCATGTCCTCTATCGTCCGGCCCTCCTCCTCCCGGAGGAAGTTGAGGGTGGGCTCGAAGTCCGTCACCCTGGGCACCTCTCCCGAGGTCCTCACCCCGGGGACGATCTCCACCGGGGTGGAGTTGAAGCTCATCTTCGCCTTGGCCAGGGCGGAGGTGACGTGATCCGGGGGCGAGATGTCGACCTTGGACTCGCCACCAGTGGAGAAGCGCTTGCCCACGAAGGTCCTGGGATGGGTGTGGATGGGGACCCCGGCCTCGATGAATGGCAGCAGCCCGCCGACGTGGTCGTAATGCCCATGGGAAATGAACACGGCGCTGAAGTCCTTGGGCTCGGCTCCGACCGCCCTGAGGTTGTTGAGCAAGGCGGCCTCGGAGGCGCCGGCGTCGAAGAGCACCTTCTGGCCAGCGTCGGTCTCCACCATCACGGAGAAGCCCTGCTCGCCCATGAACTGCTTGTTGGGGGAATCCAAGCGCTTGACCATGCGGGACTGCACGTAGGGCGTCCCGCACATATTGTCCACCAGGGTTATGACGCGCACTTAGACATCCCTCTTGACGATCTTGAGCTCGCTGAAGCGCATGGCGTCCTCCGTGCACACCGTCTCGCAGTTCTTGCAGGCGGTGCCGAGGCAATACTCGGTGGCGATGCGGACCTTGAAGCGCTTGTCGCCTACCTTCTCGACGCGAAGAGCCCGCTCCGGGCACTCGCGCATGCACCTCTTGCAGCCGATGCATCTCTCGAACTCGGCAATCAGGTAGACGCCCACGTGGTCCAGGGTCTTGAGGCCCTTGTCCCCCAGCACCGGTATGTCGGCCGAGACTATGCGCAACGTCTCCTTGGGGCGCTTGATGTCCGGCAGGGGGCGGTAGCCCTTCCCCACCAGCATGGCGTTGAACATCTCCCAGGGCATGCCCTCGAGCCAGTAGGCGATCTCGTTGACGTAGATGTCCTCGAAGACCTTGCTGGTGGCGAACATGATGTGCCTGGCCGCCATGGAGTCGGCGATGCTCTGCATCTCGTCCATGGCCTCGTCCTTGACCAAGAGGTCGTAGGCCATCATCAGCGAGGTGTTCCCGCATTGGTAGGTGCGCTCCAGCACCCTCGGCACCAGCCCGCAGGTCTGGGCCTTGATCGGGTCCACGTAGGTGCCCGAAGCCCCGGCCAGGTACATGGACTTGACCTCCTCGTCCTCGATGCCGACCTCCTCGATGAGCGTGCGGTGGCCGGCGCGGATCGCGCCCATGGCCTTACCCGCCTCCAGGACGTCGTGCTCGTCGATGTACACGCTGTCCTGCAGATGGATCCTGCGGTCCCCGGTCATGAGCCTCGGAAGCTTGATTATTCCCGTCTCTAGGCCGACGGCGACGGCCGCCACCACTCCCGTCCCGGTAATGCCCCGGGCCTTGACGTTGGAGGTGCGCCTGACCTCGCCGTTGTAGGGGTCCACCACGTTCCCTGGCTGCGCTTTCAGCCGATCGTCCAAAACGAAGTTCTGCCAGCTTCCGTCCGGGTTGGCGACCAGGTCGGAGATGGCCATCGGCGCGGCCAGCATCCCGAACTCTATGCTCTGGCCCTCCATCGCCGGGCCGGCAGCCGCGGAGCCGGTCCACAGCTCCCCGTCCTTGTAGAGCCCCATCTCGGCATTGGTGCCGTAGTCCGTAACCATACAGGTTTCCTTGCGGTCCAACATGTGGGACTTGATAATCATGGCAAGTGCGTCCGCGCCGATCTCGTGCCGTATGGAAGGGGGGCACCGTATCTCCGCCTCTGGGTGCACCGAGCCGATGCCCAGGTCCGAGGCCACGCGGGTGTGCGCTCGCCTCTCCGGCACTTTGACGTTCAGCCTCTGCAATATGCTCTGGCCCGCGTAGGCCAGGTCCCTGATCTCGATGTTCTCAAACATGGAGAGCTGCGCCGGGTTCCCGCAGATGGCTATGCGCTTGATCTCCTTGGGTTCAGTGTTGTGGAGCCCTATCAGCTTGTCCACGGTCTCGATGATGATGCGATGCCCGACCTCCGACCCGTTCTCCATCCAGAAGTGGAGGTGGTCCATGATGTTGGCCCCTGGGAGGGGATGACGCATGGTTATGGCCGTGGAGATGATCTTCCCCCTTTGGTCCAGGTCGACGAGATGCGTGCGGTATCCGCTCGTGCCGAGGTCTAGCGCAATTCCAAAGGCCATCAAATCACGGGCCAGGAATCGCCTTCGCGTATTTAATATTAAACGCCATGTAGCCTTCCGGACCCGAATCTTATTGGTGTTTGCCAGGTCTAAGGGGCACGGGGTCGTGTGCCGTCGCGGCGCCCGTTGAGGTTTGAGGCCTATGAGTTCATCTAGTGAAAACGAAACCGTTTGTTTTATATTGCTTGTTCCGGGATGATATCCTGGCACAGGGCGTAGCGGCAGGCTTTGCATGATCTCGGTCCTTCACGTCGATGACGAACCAGCATTCCTCGAGCTCACCCGCGCCTACCTGGAGATGCAGAAGGACATCATGGTCGACGGGGCACCTTCTTGCCTCGAGGCCATCGAGATGCTCAAGAACCACGGGTACGACGTGGTGGTCGCGGACTTCCAGATGCCGGGGATGGATGGCCTGAAGCTCCTGGCGCACGTCCGCAGCCGCTACGGCGAAATGCCTTTCATCCTCTTCACCGGAAAGGGCCGGGAGGAGGTCGTCATCCAGGCGCTCAACCAAGGCGTCGATTTCTATCTGCAGAAGGGGGGCGCGGCCAAGGCTCAGTTCGCCGAGCTGGCCCACAAGATCCGCCTGGCGGTGGAGAAGAAGAAGAAGGCGGAGGCGCTGCAGCTGGCCGAGTTCTCCGTCGACCAGGCGGCCATCATGACTCTCTGGAGCGACGAGAGGGGGCGGATCATCAAGGCCAACATGGAGGCGACCAGGCAGCTGGGTTACACCACCTCCGAGCTGCAGTCGATGGGGTTGGGGGACATCGACCCCAGCTTCACACCCGAGAACCTGGAGCGGTTCTGGGCCGCCCTTTCCAACAATAAGAGGCTGATGCAGGACTCGGTCATGCGCAAGAAGGACGGGAGCCTGGCGCCCGTGCGCTTCGTGGCCAACTACCTCGAGGCCAACGGGCGGAGCTACAACTTCGCCTTCGGTTGGGACATCGGCGACAGCATCCGGTCCGAGAAGGCGCTGCGCGAGAGCGAGGAGCGCTATCGCACCCTGGCCGACAACCTGCCAGATTTCATATTCATAGCTAACAGGGAAGGGGAGATACGCTTCGTCAACGACGCCCTGTCCAAAAGGCTCTCCCAGGAGCCCAAGGAGCTGGTGGGCAGGAGCCTCTCCGACGTCTTCCCGCCCTCGATGGCCACGAGGTACAGGCAATACCTGGCCCAGGTCATCGAGAGCGGGGAGGGGATGAGGATGGAGGTCGGGGGCGATGGGGAGGAGCAGATGCGGTGGATGGACATGATCCTGGTGCCGCTGAAGGACCTCTCCGGCCAGGTAGTGGAGGTGATAAGCACCGCCCGGGACATCTCCCACACCAAGCAGACGGAGCAGCAGCTGGCGGAGTCCGCCAGCTCCTACAGGTTATTGGCGCAGAGCTTACCTGGCCTGATCTATCGCGTCCATCTGCGCGAGGATGAGCGTCTGCAGCTCTTCAACGACCCCCAACCTATCACGGGCTATACCATCGACGAGCTGGGACCGGACCTCAAATACATGCTCCATTTCATGGACAAGACCGACCGGCCCTTGGTGCAGGCCACGGTGGAGGAGGCCGTCCGCCAAGGGAACCCGTTCGAGGTCGAGTACCGCATCCAGAGGAAGGACGGCGAGATCCTCACGGTGATTGAGAGAGGGCGCCCCATCCAAGGCTCCGACGGCCTCCCGCTTTACATCGACGGCGTCGTCTTCGATGTCTCGAGGAGGCGGCAGGCCGAGGAATCGCTCCGCGCCAGCGAGCGCAAGTTCCGGGAGCTGGCGGATCTCCTGCCAGCGTTGGTCTTCGAGTGCGACGCCGACGGCGATATCAACTTCATCAACGAGACGGCCAGGGCCATGGTCGGGTACGGAAGGGAGGACGTGGAGAAGGGCCTGTCCATCTACGAGATCATCTCAGAGGAGGACCGGCCCAGGGCCAGGTCGGAGCTCGCGCGCCTGATGGAGGGGCACTCCTGCGAGGGGGCCGGGTTCGAGCTCGCCCGCAAGGGCGGGGGAGCGTTCCCCGCGACCATCCATTGCGCCCCGATGCACAAGGACGGGGTGGTCTCCGGAATCCGCGGGCTGTTCGTCGACGTCTCGGCCCTGCGCCAATCGGAAAGGATGCGGGAAGCGACCAACGTCATCGCCCAGGCGGCCATCTCCGACACCTCCTTGGAGGAGCTGTATATCAAGATCCATGCCATGCTGCAGGAACTGATGCCCCTGGACAACTTCTTCATCGCCCTCTACGGCGAGGAGAAGGATGAGCTCACCTTCCCCTATTTCAAGGACGAGAGGGACCCGACCCCTGAGCCGAGGAGGAAGGGGCGGGGGATCACGGAGTACGTGCTGCATTCCGGCGCGCCGTTGCACCGGGACACCTTCGGGATCGAGGAGATGTCCAGAAGGGGCGAGATAGACATCATAGGCACGCCGCCGGTGGACTTCATCGGGGTGCCGCTACTACTGAAGGGCAAGGTCATCGGCCTCATGGCCGCCCAGAGCTACCGGCCCGAGGTCGTGTTCTCCGCCCAGCAGCTGGACGTCCTCACCTTCGTGTCCGGCCAGGTGGCGATGGCCATCGAGCGCAAGCGACAGGAGGTGGAGCTGGAACGCTACGTCGGACTGCTCAAGACCACCTTCGAGAGCACCGATGACGGGCTGCTCATCGTGGACAAGGAGGGGCACACCCTCGCCTACAACGAGCGCTTCGTGGAGATGTGGTGCATACCAGACATCATCATGCGCACCAAGGAGGACCAACGCATGCTGGGCTTCGTACTGGATCAGCTGGTCGAGCCTGAGGCCTTCATGCAGAAGGTGGAGGAGCTCTACCGCGAGCCCAACAAGACCAGCATGGACCTTATCAAGTTCAAGGACCGGAGGTTCTTCGAACGCTACTCCCAGCCCTTCTACCTGGAGAACGACATCGTCGGCCGCATCTGGTCGTTCCGCGACGTGACCGAGCGCACCTGGGCCGAGGAGGCGCTGAACAAGTCGGAGCGCGAGCTCAAGTACATCATCAACAGCGCCAAGGACGCCATCTTCGTGAAGGACCAGGTGGGGAAGTACGTGATGGCCAACGAGGCCATGGGCAAGCTCTTCCACATATCCCCGAGCGAGGTCCAGGGCAAGGGGGACGAGGACATCTTCGGGGAGGAGGCGGCGCGCTACAACGAGCTCAAGGACCGCCAGGTCCTGGCCGGGAGCACGGTGGAGGAGGAGGTCGCCTGGAACATCGACGGCGTGCCTCACACCTTCAGCGTCATCAAGGTGCCGCTGAGGGACGAGACCGGCTGGGTCTTCGGCATCTGCGGCATCGCCCGCGACACCACCGAGCGCAAGCAGGTGGAGAAGGCGCTCAAGGACGCCAACGAGTCGCTCAACCTCCTGAGCAGCATCACCCGCCACGACGTCCTGAACCAGCTCATGGTCATACGGGGATACTCGGACCTGGTCCGCTCTTCGCTGAAGGACCAGAAGCTCCTGGACTACATGGACAAGGTGGAGAGGGCCACCCGCAACATCCGCCAGCAGATCATCTTCACCCGCGACTTCCAGAGGCTGGGAGTTGTGGAGCCGAGGTGGCAGTCGGTGGAGGAGCTCCTGGACAAGTCCCTGACCACGCTGGAGGCGGGGAAGGTGGACATCTCGGTGGACCTGGGAGGGCTGGAGCTCTATGGCGACCCGATGCTGGAGAAGGTGTTCTACAACTTGCTCGACAACACCCTGCGCCACTCGGAGAAATCCACGCGCATATCCGTCTCCTGCCACAGGCGGGGCAGCGACCTCCTGCTGGTGTACGAGGACGACGGCATGGGCGTGCCGGACGAGGACAAGGAACGCATCTTCGACCGCGGCTTCGGCAAGAACACCGGCCTCGGGCTCTTCCTGGTGCGCCTGATCCTGGACGTCACGAGGATCCAGGTTAAGGAGAGCGGGGAGTTCGGCAAGGGAGCGAGGTTCGAGATGCTGGTCCCGGACGGAGCTTACCGCTTCCGAGAATGGGACGACGCGGAGCGGGAGGCCTAGGCTCCGCTCATCCTTTTAAAAATGAGAAAAGAAAAGGGAAAAGGTAAGGGATTGGGCGGAACTGCGTTCAGCCCTTGACGGCCTTGACCATTGCCTGCAGGTTGACCAGCGGGACGCGCGCTGCCAATCCGCAGCCAGGAGCCACCAGGTTGAACCCGGAGTTCTTGACGCGGAGGGCGTCGAGCCTCACGTCCTCAGGCGTTCCCTGCAACAGTGGGCGGACCACGCCGATGTTGCCGACCAGGGCAGCGCGTCCGTTGACGATGTCCACCGCCTTCTCCGGCTGCACCTTCTCCTCGATGCTGAGTCCACTCACTCCGGTGGCCACCATGTGGTCCAGCAGGACGGTGGTGTCCCCGCAGATGTGCAGGACGGTCTTGGCGTCCCCGGGGTTCGAGAAGCATTCCTTGATGTAGGGCTTGGCATACTCGTCGAACATCTCTGGGGATAGCATGTCAGTTCCCGCGGAGGGGTCGCTCATGACGATGACGTCCGCCCCGGCCTTAGCCAAGGCCTCGACGTACGCCTTCTCCATCTTGGTGGCGACCTTGAGGGCCTTGTGCACGGCCTCAGGGTTCGTTATGATCCAGAGGAGGAGGTTCTCGGTGCCGACCATGTGGCCGGCGATGGTCAGCGGCCCGGTGGTGCCGGCGACGATGGGCAGCTCCTTGCTGTATTTCTGCTTGGCGATCCTGACGCCCTCTACGACCGCAGGTATCCTTCCCTTGTACAAAGCACCTATGGGAATGTCATCAGGGATGGTGTTCTCGTCACAAGAGTGGGCTTTGACCATGGGGGTCCTGTCCATCTTGCCCAGGTCGACGCGGCAGCCCATGACCTCAGCCTCGACGGTCAGGCAGAAGGGCAACCTGGCGCACTCCACTCCCCAAACCTTATTGGGAGCGGCGGAGAGCTCAGCCATCCTGTGCGGGTCAACGTGCGCGTCCGGCCAGTAGACGCCAACAGCCTCCATGGCGTCAATGGTCGCAATCTGCGTGAAGCAGACTGCTGGGGGCCGGTCCAACTTCTTACGGGCGAGCGCGGCGAGCACTCGGTCCCTCGGGGTCATGTTGTTAGACATATACGACTTCCTCCATTTTTTTCTTAACACTATAAATAGAGTCCTTGGCCCGCCAAAGGCACTATAGTTACATTAATCTTTCGACCCTCGGTCAACGATTGTTGGCTTGCCAGTAGCTCGGGCTCGGACCTCGACCCAATTCAAAATCTCCCTCGAAGTCCGGACGCCGGTACGGCACTTCTTCATCTCCACCTCGAGAAGGACGGAGATGTCCTTCCCGCCAGCCTCCTCGACCTTTTTGCTGACGTAGGCGGTCGCTCCCTCCTTCGCCGCGTAGAGGGCCTGCTCCAGCCTCTCCACCTCGATAGGCTCCTTGTCAGGGACGTAGACGAAGAAGGTGTTATCCCGCTTGTGGATCTGCACCTCCACGCTCTCCGCCACCATGCTGCAGACCGCTCCAACGGCGTTGCCGACATCGTGGTCCGGGGGCACTATGACCTTGGCGCCTAGGAGGCTTTCTACCAATGGGACGTAAACGTGGGCCGGGGCACCGATCCCCACCACCGGTCTGTCCAGCCTGCAGGCCACGTCTATGCCGTTGGCCTGAGCCATCCCAGTGATGGCGTCCAGAAGGAACTCGGCCGCCTTGCCCGTGGGGACCTCCCCGGAGGCGTCGAGGACGGCCTTCTTCAATAGCTCCTCCGCCACCCTCGCCCCCATGGTCCTCCAGAACGTCGCCACGAATTCCTGCTTGTTCATCCCGTTCCGAGTGGATACGATCTCGACCCCCAGCTCCGCCGCCTCCCTGGCCCCGTGCTGGTAGACGCCCGCGACGTGGAGCACGTCCGTGGGTGTCAGACCAGTGGAGATGAGGTAGCTCTTGGCCTTCAGCCTCTTCACGTAATCAGGCGCGAGATACAATCCCTCAAGGCTGTCCACCAGCTCTCTTAGGGTCATCGGTCCATGCTCCGAGATGGCCTGGAAGACCTTCATCTCGTTCTCCGGCAAGCGCGAGGGGTCGCGCGGGAAAGCCACCAGGAACTCGAGCTCGCCCGAGTCCCTCATCCTTTGCACCAGACCGGGGTTCTCGGCGCAGGCCACCTCCAAAGGCAGCACGCGATCCGGCCCGATGACGAGGCGGCCAGCGTTCACGTCCAGGCGCGAGTCCCCTCCTAGTCCGGCCGTCCAAATGTCGATGGCCCGGACCCTCGTCCTCCATTGGCCCACCACCGCCCCCTCCTTCCCCAGCCTGGGGAAGCCCTGGTCGAGGTAGGCTATGTCCGTGCTGGTGCCACCTATGTCCACGACTATGCATCGGTCCTTGCGGGAGAGGGCCATTCCGCCCATCAGGCTCGCGGCCGGGCCGGAGAGTATGGTTTCGACAGGACGCTCCCTGGCCTTCCTCAGGTTCATCAACGTCCCGTCCCCCCGGAAGACCATGATGGGGGCGGATATGCCCCTACCAGCGATGGAGGCCTCCACCCCGCGCAAGAACTCGTCGATGATCGGCAGGAGACGGGCATTGAGCACCGCGGTGACCGTCCTCTCGAGTATACCGAGCTCTGCCGTGAGCTCGTGACCGGTGACCACCGGCAATCCCTTCTTCTCATGGATCATGCGCCGGAGGGCTTCCTCGTGCTGAGGGTTCACCACGCTGAAGAAGGAGGACACCACCATCGCGTCCATATCCACGCATGCCTCGTCCACCGCCGCCTCAGCCTCCCTCATATCCAAGGGTGCCAAAGGACGGCCTCGCATGTCATGGCCCCCGACGATGAACTTGGCGCGGGAGGCGCCGAGCTGCCAATCCGGCTCCGGCCTCCAGCCTATGCCGATGAGGCCCACCGCGCCCCCCTTGCCCTGGAGCAAGGAGTTGGTGGCGAGGGTGGTCGACAGACCCACCAGCCTGACCTCGGAGGGCTCGAAACCTCCCTGAGAGGTCGCGGCCTCCACGGCCTGGACAAGCCCTTGGGAAAGGTCTTGGTAGGTCGTGGGAGCCTTGGCCTTGGCCACGACCTCCTTGCTCTCCAAGTCGACGATCGCGGCGTCGGTGTATGTGCCACCAGTATCGATGCCCAGGCCCAATCTCCTCTTGTCCGCTCCCATGCGCCGATCTCCCATAACGGAATGGCCTGGAAGTTCTACCTCGATTATTTAAGAAGGTGGGTCGGAGGATAGGGGGAGCGCGAATCAATGCTTCAGGAGCTGATGCACATCGCTAATGCCCTTGAGCACCTTGAACCCCTTCTCCGTGATCATGTAATCGCCTCGGCCATGACGCTGCAGCATCATCCCGGCGTCCAGGAGCCTTTGGATGTGGAACAGTAGGTTCCCCCCTTTGAGCTCTGTGATCTCGGAGAGGGACGAGAAGCTCCTGGGCTCGGTGGAGACCGCCTTGATTATCTGCAGGCGATGGTAAGAGGAGATTGGCTCGAGGACCTCGTTCACGAAATCCTTCTCCTTCAGCTCCAATATCTCCTGCCTCTTGTCCACGGTCGTGGAATAGATACGCAGGGAGCGCATCAGCCTGACCTGCCTTCCGAACAGCCGGGCAAGCTCGACGAAGCACTTCTCACATTTGTCATAGGGGGCTGTGTCCCTCAACCTGTCCAGCTCGCTCTGGTTGGTGATGATGACCTCTTCCCTGACCACGTCCCTTTCCAGCAATGAGGCGTTCTTCTGGAGGAAGGTGGTGAAGGTCGCCCGGCAAGGCTCCTTGAGGTCGCATCTCTTCACCATGTTTCGGGAGAGGCCGTCCTCCACATCGTCCATCACCTGAGAGACCATGACCTCTAGGAGGTCCGTCCTTCCGCGGGGCGAGGACGTGGTCTCGGGTAGGAGAGAGGGGTCCACCAAACGCGATATGGTGGATCTTATTTCATCTAGGTCGGCCCTGATTTCATCGAGGTCATCGCGCAATGATCTGTCCTTTTCCTCCATCGGGTCATATAAGAGAAGGTCGGAATAGAAAGGTTTGCCGGAAGACTTTCTAGGTCACGAAAGAGTAATTCTTTGATCGAATCGTTGGAGCAAAAAGGCAGAATTCCATAAAATATGAGAATTGGAAAGGGTTTATAAGATTACAGAGCTCGAGTGACTTACCGGTTCTTGATGAGCTCGGAAGCGATTTTCACTGCCTCGATGGCGTCGTAGCCCCATGCGTCGGCACCAATCTGGGTGGCGAACTCCTTCGAGGTCGCACCGCCGCCAATCATGGTCTTCACCTTGGGCTTCATGTTGCCTTCCTTGGCCATGCGCTCGATCTCCTTCATGCCCGCCAGGGTGGGGGTCATGAGGGTGGATGTCGCGATGATGTCGACGCCCTCGCTCTTGGCCTTCTCGATGATGTTCTTAATGGGAACATCGCGGCCTAAGTCGAAGATGGTCATGCCAGCGCCGGTGAGCATCGCCTTCACGATGTTCTTGCCGATGTCGTGGACATCTCCCTCGACGACGCAGATGACGACCTTTCCAGAAGCGCCCATCGAGCCGACCTTCAGCTTGGGAAGGACGACATCCAGGGACGCATACATGGTCTGGGCGGAGAGAAGAACCTGGGGCAGATAGTACTCCTTCTTCTCATACTTCTGACCCACTACCTCCATGCCCTTGCTCAGGCCATTGAAGATAATGTCCTTCGCGTCGATCCCCTGAGCCAAAGCCTGCTCAGAGAGCGGCTTCGCTTCCTTAATCTTACCTTTCACAACAACTTCAGCGAGCTGTGCAAGTACGTCTGACAAACTCCACTCCCTCCTATGGGAATTGGCCACCGATTATATTAGTTAATATTAAAGCCTCTCATGGATGGATGTAACATCCAGATGCACCCAAAGTATACTGGGATGACTATAACAATAGACAACTGAATGTTTTTTCCGAAAGAGGCGGGATGATAGGTTAACAGCATCAAGACCTAAGGCCTATAGGAATCGTTTCCATGAGGGTACACTCGACGTTCATCGTACTGCATGGCCCCTGTAAGCACGTACCAAGGCCCTTCTCAAAGGAGCGGCGATCTCTCCCGACTCACCTCAATAGTCGTCCTCCTCGAATTGAGAGGCTCCGCAGACAGGACACCGATCCTGATTCTTCTTCAGCGCGCACCCGCAGACGATGCACTCGGGCAAGTCTTTCTCCGTATGGACATAGCGTCGGCCGAGGATTAATAGATTGTCTGGTGCGTCGCAATAGCAACCTCAAGGCCTGGAGCGCGATAGCCTTCCCGCCTCGCCGAGGCTCAGCACCCCGATCTCGCTGCATCCATAGACCTTGGCGCGATCCAAATCCGCGCCTTCCAGGATGGGTGAGAGCGCCTCCGCGCCCGACGTCAGGTCGGTGCCGGCCGCGAGGGGGCTGAAAGCTGGCATCACCAGCACCCTCTCCCTCTCGAAATGCACGAAGCAGGGCAGCTTGACGCAGGCGCCGACGGAGTCGAACAGCCGGACCGAGGGGTGCTCATGCCCCATGACCAGAGGCCGGTCGTCGTTCGCGAGATGGCCATGGACAAAGTGGATCCCTGCGACCGTGTGCTCCTCAACCATCCTCACGCCCAGCTTGGAGGCGATGGTAGCGAGGAAGTTGTCGTGGTTGCCTCGGACGATTATCACCTCGCCGTGCTCCTGGAGGGTGCCCAGGATGCGCCTGGCCTCAGACCATTCCTGGGCCAGGTTGCGCGAGAACTCGTGCTTCAGGTCGCCCAGCAGCAGGAAGCGCTCGGGCGAGTAGCGGTCGATGATGTCCATCAGGGAATCGCGCATCGCCTCCGTCTGCATATGGGGAAGGTGCAGGCCCGAGTCCTCCAGGACCGACTCATAGCCGACATGCAGGTCCGACACCACGACCGTGCCCTGGTCCTTAAGCAGCGCGCACAGCTGGTTGGTGATGAGCAGTCCGGGCATGACCTCGAGCTGGTTCATGTTTCGCCTGAGCAGCGCTCGATTCCGGCCGTCGCTATTTCTACCTTTGCGCCACGCCCGATCAGGAGGATAAGGGCCGCACTTTCGTGGCTCCTAGCGAAACCCATTTTAGTGTGATCCGGGTCAGGTAGACCATGATCAGGCGCACCTTCCTCATCCTGCCCAGCGTGGGGGCGAAGACGGAGCGCGAGCTCTGGGGGAAGGGGGTGGCACGCTGGGAGGACTTCCAGGACCGCCCTCATCTGCCCGGCTTCTCGGCCTCGCGCAAGGGCCGCCTCGACCAGCTCTTAGTAGCCGCCGAGGATTTCCTGGAAAGGCGCGAGACCGGCTATTTCCATCGGCTCCTGCCGCCGAGCGAGCATTGGCGCCTGTTCGGGGAGGTGAAGGAGGACGCCGCCTACCTGGACATCGAGACCGACGGCCTGGGGGAAGGGGCGGTGGTCACGGTGGTGGGCGTTCATCGCCAAGGACGGGACACGACCCTGGTCCGGGGCATCGACCTCGACGCCCGCGCCCTGAGGCAGGCCCTGCAGGGTTGCAGGATCCTGGTCACCTTCAACGGCTCCTCCTTCGACCTTCCCATGCTGGAGAGGGAGTTCCCCTTCGCCGTGCCAAGGGTCCCGCACTTCGACCTCAGGCACGGCTGCGCGCGCATCGGGCTCAAGGGCGGGCTGAAGAGCATAGAGAAGCAGCTGGGCATGTCCAGGCCGTTGGAGGTGGAGTACGTGACCGGGGAGGAGGCGGTGTACCTGTGGCGCCTATGGGAGCGCAAGGGCAAGGAGAACGCGCTCAAGCTCCTCAAGCAATACAACCGCGAGGACACCAAGAACCTGGTACCCATCGCCGAGATGACCTACTACGACCTGGTGACGCGGACGCTGGCTAAGGCCTGCTCTCCGACCCCTTGAGAGCCATTTCCCGGTTGTGCTTGGCATCGGCGTGCCCGGGGTCGATGGCGATCGCTTTTTCGTAAGCCTCGGCCGCATCCTTGTAACGCCTGAGCTCCAGCAGGGTGTTGCCTTTGTTGTACCACGCCTCGCAATAATCCGGTTTCAAGGCTATCGCCCGGTCGTACGACTCGACCGCCTCCGATAGCGAGTTCTGACCGTTCAGGGCGTTGCCGCGGATGAACCAGGCGATCGGGTCACCAGGCCTCAAGGCAATGGCCAGGTCGCATGAGCTCACCGCCTCCTCGTACTCGCCGCTCAGATTCAAAGAGTTGCCGCGGGCGAGCCAGATGGTGGCATCGCCCGGGCGGAGCTCGAGCGCCTTGTCGTAGGAGGCCACCGCCTCGTTTGCACGTCCGAGCGCGTCGAGCGCTATCCCGCGGTTCTTCCAACAGTCGGCGTCCTCGGGGTCGAGGGAGAGCGCCTTGTCGAAGCAGGCTAGCGCCTCGGGGTAATGCCCGGAAGTGTAAAGCTCCACCCCTCGGTTGAAGAGAACGTCCACATCGCTGCCCACGCATCAGGGATGCGGCTGCGGGCAATTTATGATTTTGATGGCCTCACTTCTCGTCGGTCGAAAGACCCCATGCCATGAAGGCATCTAAATAGGCGGAAGTCGCTGAGCGAGACGGGATATGGGATGGGCATCTTATGGAGCATCGCGAAGCCGACGCCATGAAGGGCGACCTGGAGGGCTTCACCGCTAGGGCCAGGGAGATAGCCAAGGCCTTGCGCTCCATGCACAGCGTGACGGTGATCACCCACATCGACGCCGACGGCATCACCGCCGGGGCCATCGCCGGCCAGGCGCTGCAACGGGCGCACATCCCGCACGAGGTCCTCTTCTTCAAGAAGCTGGACGACGCGGCCATCGCCCGCATCGACTCCTTGACCTCCGAGGGCGTATGGCTCACGGACCTGGGGAGCGGATACCTGTCCAAGATAGGGCACCCTGGCCTGGTGGTGGCGGACCACCACTCGCCCGACTGCTGCAGCAACGTGGGCTCGAAGAAGAAACGGGACCTGTTCGATTTCCATGACAACAGCCGACTGCACCTCAACCCCCACCTCTTCGGCTTCGACGGGTCGAGGGAGGCGAGCGGCGCTGGGACCGCCTACTGGATCGCCAGGCAGATGAGCTCGGACAACATCATGCTCGCCCCCTTGGCCATCGTGGGCGCCGTGGGCGACCTGCAGGACAACGCCCAACTCAAGCTCGTCGGGATCAACTCCCTCATCCGCGACGAGGCCGAGGACGCTGGCCTGCTCAGGACCGAGTACGACCTGCGCCTTTTCGGGCGTGAGACCCGGCCGCTCACCAAGTTCTTCCAATACGCGAGCGACCCCGCATTGCCCGGGCTGAGCAACGACTGGTACGCCTGCCGCCAGTTCCTGGACCGGACCGGGGTGAGGCTGAAGGACCACTCCGGAAGGGAACGGAGCTGGGCCGGACTGAGCGTGGACGAGAAAGAGGAGATAAAGGTCGCCTTGGACCTGTGCATGGACCGGCAGGGGCAGAAGGGGGTGCTGCGCCGCATCTATGGCGAGGTATACGTGCTCCCGGGGCAGAAGCAAGGGACCGAGCTGCACGAATCGAAGGAGATGTCCACCCTCCTCAACTCCTGCGGGCGATACGGGAACGAGCGCCTGGGCCTCGAGGTCTGCGTGGACGTGGTCGAGCCCTCCTCGCGGGAAGGGGAGAGGGATGAGAGGAGGCAGAGGAACATCGAGGAGGCACTGGAGCAGCTGCGCAACCACCGCAGCAACCTAATCGGGGCGATGAACTTCTTCTTCGCCCATGAGCGAGGGAAGATCTGCGACAGGAGGAAATCCATCCAGGTGCTGAGGGCGAACGGCGGCTACCTGCTCCCGGAGAAGGTCAAGGGGATCAACGCCGAGGGCGCGGAGGAGGAGAGGGAGGTGTTCCGCGACACCACCATCGGCATAGTGGCCGGGATGGTCCTGGGCTCGGGGAACGTCCCCGACGACGTGCCCATCCTCGCCCTGATGCGCTCGGAGGGCGACGTCAAGGCCTCGGCCCGCGGCAACCAGAGGATGGTGGACCGGGGGCTGGACCTCTCACGGGCGATGCGGGAGGCCGCGGAGGGCGTGGGTGGGACCGGCGGAGGTCACAACGTCGCAGCTGGAGCCACCATCCCCGAGCCGAGGGTCCACGATTTCATAGACGCCCTGGACGACATCGTCTCGCACCAGATGCGGCCCAGCACCTGATCAGCGTATCAGCATCAGCAGGATGGCCTTCTCCGTGTGCATGCGGTTCTCCGCCTGGTCGAATATCACGCTGTGGGGGCCGTCCATCACCTCGTCCGTTATCTCCTGGCCGCGGTGGGCGGGCAGGCAGTGCATGACGATGCAGTCCTTCTTCGCATTTTTTATCAGGGCGGAGTTCACCTGGAAGGGTTGGAAGATCTTGAGGCGCTCCTTGGCCTCCTCCTCCATGCCCATCGACACCCAGGTGTCCGTGTAGATTACATCGGCTCCCTTAACGGCCGCCTTGGGGTCGGTGGTCAGCTCGGACGACGCCCCATTCTTCTTGGCCAACCCTTGGGCCTTCTTGGCCAGCTGCTTGTCAGGTCCGTACCCGTCCGGGTTCGCCGCAACGAAATCCATGCCGACGATGGCCGAGCCCAGCATGAGGGAGTTGCAGACGTTGTTGCCGTCCCCGATGTAGGCGAGCCTGAGACCTTTGAACCTCTTCTTCCGCTCGAGCACGGTCATCAGGTCCGCGACCGTCTGGCAAGGGTGCTCCACGTCATCCAAGGCGTTGATGACCGGCACGGTGGCGTTCTTCGCCAGGTCCAGCATCATCTTGTGGTCGAATGCCCGGTACATGACGCAGTCGACATAGCGGGAAAGGATCTTCGCGGTGTCAGAGATGGTCTCGCCCCGTCCAAGCTGGAGCTCCTTCGGGCTAAGGTTCAGGGCGTGCCCCCCGAGCTGGGCCATTCCGGCCTCGAAGGAGACCCGGGTCCTGGTGGAGGACTTCTCGAAGATCATGGCCAACGTCCTCCCTTTCAGGGGGAACGCGTCCTTCAAGGCCCCGCCCTTCAACCTCATGGCGGAGGCGATGACATCCTCCAGGTCGTCCTGGAGATCTAGTATGGAGATGACGTCGAGCTTCATAGGCATCGTTGGATAATGGGCGCTTTATTAAGTTTAATGTGCGCTGAGCGACAAAAACAACGGACATTAATCAAGGTTCTAGACAAGGCCAGGCAATTGAAAGGGCATTCATGCTTTCGAATATTGCCCTTGACAATTATGAAAAGCCAGAGAGAAAAGCTTACATAGTGACAAAGAGTCGAAGCTATGATGATAACCATCGATCAGCTCGCGACTAGCATCTACCATTCGGCCATCGCCGTGGTCCTGGTAGCCTTGGCGGGTGGATTATGGATTGGAATAATCTTAGCGGTTGGTAAGGTCAGGCGGCCCGCGTAGCATCAAATCAATTCATTTTAGCGCGATAGTAAACTCTGGAAATGCCTTTCTCGAATTCACTTTCGCCCCGTAGATGACTCTGCCACAGGTGTTTATCTGTGATGCGTTTAGTAGTCACGGCCATGGGATAATCCAGCGAGCGTTTGAGCCAAGTTGATAATACGGAGGCAAATGCTTTGAACCGAAACGGGCATTGTGCTACCTTCGTACGGTGATAAGATGTCTTTCGAGATGCGCTGGGACCTGAGCGGCCTGGTCAAGAGCGTGAGCCCGGAAAAGATCAAGGCGGAGTTGGACTCTATGGTCCGAGCGGCCAACGTCATCAGGGACATCTATGCTGGCCAGGTGAAGGGCATGGACGCGGCCGGGGTCAGGAAGCTCTTGGAGAGCCTGGACTCCTTCTCGCTGGAGTTCGACGGGGTCATGGGCTATTGCAGCCTCAGGTACGCGGCCGACTCCACCGATGATGTGGCCAAGCAATTGCATGACATGATGCGCAACTCCTGGGTGAAGGCGGGGCAGGCCCTGGCCTTCGCCGAGGTCGAGCTGGGCCAGCTGCTCCTCGATAGGCCTGATTTGCCTGCCCAGCCCGAGCTCCGCAACTACCGCCACTACCTCGAGCGCACCCTGGCCCGGGCGCCGCACCTCCTCTCCGAGAAGGAGGAGCAGCTGATAATGGCCAAGGACCGGAACGGAATCGGGTCCTGGAGCCAGCTGCACGGCGACTGGCTGGGCACCAGGACCTTCCGCCTGCGCATCGATGGCACGGACAGGGACGTGACCTACGGAGAAGCGGTCGGCTACTTCACCTCGCCGGACCGGAAGCTGAGGCGGGGCGCCTACAGCGCGGTGCTGGAAGGGATCGGGAAGGATGAGATGGTCCTGTCCTCCGCCTTCAGAGCGGTCAGCGCCGACCACCTGACCATGTGCGAATGGCGCAAATTCCCCGACCCGATCACCCAGAGCCTGCTGGCCAACGACGTGAGCATGGAGTCCATCCAGGTCATGATGCGAGTCGTGGAAAGGAACGCCGGCATCTACCGCCGCTACCTGCGGGTCAAGGCCAAGCTGCTGGGTCTGGAGAGGCTGGGCGGATGGGACCTGATGGCGCCCCTGCCCTTCGCCAGCAACTCGTCCTATGAATGGGAGGACTCCAAGTCCACCGTCACCAAGGCCTACGCCGACTTCGACGCCGAGTTCGGCCGCTGGGTCGGGGAGATGTACTCGCTGAGGAGGATCGACGGGGAGGTGCGCAAGGGAAAGACCCCCGGCGCCTTCTGCCACACCTGGATGGCGGGGAAGAGCGCCTTCATCCTGCAGAGCTACAACAACCGCGTGAACGACGTCTACACCCAGGCCCACGAGCTGGGCCACGCCGTGCACGCCTACCTCTACACCCGGGAGCAGGGCCCGGCCAACTGCGACATCGGCTCCTGCATCTCCGAGTGCGGCAGCACCTTCGGCGAGCTGCTGCTGACCGAGAAGCTGCTGGCCGAGGCCAAGGGCAAGGATGACCGCCAGGTCGCCCTGTCCACCATACTGGACGAGCTGGGCATCGCCGTCTTCCTGGTGGGCGCCAGGTACTGGTTCGAGGAGTCGGTGTACAAGGCCATTGAGAAGGAGGAGCTGCTGGACGGCGAATCGCTGAGCAGGCTCTGGACCTCCTGCCGCGACCGCCTCTTCGCGGATGAGGTGGAGTGGTTGCCGGAGATGCGCTTCGACTGGGCCCGCCCTCCCCACTACTACCTTCCCAACTACCGCTTCTACAACTATCCATACATCTTCGCGCAGCTCTTCGTCTTCTCCCTTTACCGGCTGTACAAGGAGCAGGGCAAGGCCTTCGTGCCCAAGCTCCGGGTGCTCCTGGCCGCGGGCTCCTCCCGTTCCCCCGCGGAGCTGGGAAGGGAGCTGGGCTTCGACATAAACTCGGAGGAGTTCTGGCAGAAGGGGATGCTCCAGGCCGAGGAATTCCTGCGCATGCTGGAAGAGACCTTGTGACCATCGGAAGGAACTTCCGAGCGAGCCATTCCCGGGCTAGATGAAAGGGCCTCAGGCGAGAAACATTTATTAGCGAAGATGCTTTGAGCATCCCGAAATGGCCGGGATGGGGTAGCCTGGTTATCCTGTGGGACTGTGGATCCCTAGACCCGAGTTCAAATCTCGGTCCCGGCCCCTTTCCCTTCTACGACCTGGAAATCGCGCACCAGCATGGCCAGCCCCTTCTTGGACATGACCTCCGGGTCCAGGGTCGTTATGAGCAGGCCCTTGGTCACCACCACCTCGTCGTCGAGGGCGTAGAGCATCTTGAGCACGTTCTCCAGGGAGTTGTTGGCCAGGAGACATTCCACCCCATCGACCAAAACCACGGCCCCCTCATGCTGGTGGAGGAAGTCGGCGATCGACACCTGCAAGATAGATAGGCTCGCGGGGTCAACGCGCTTCTCCCCCGGCTGCTTCGCCAGCCAGATCACGGCGGAGTTCTGGAGGCGGTACCTCTCCCTGAGGACGTCAGGATGGTCGCTGCTGATGACCACCCCCACCGAGCCGGCCGCCACCTCGTTCTCGAAGGCGGCGAAGGCCCTCTCCCCCTTCTTCTCGAGGAAGAGCAGGCTCGTCCCGTACTCGAACCTCCGGGCCGCCAGCGAGCTCGAGACCGCGGACTTTCCATTGTCCTGGACCTTGATGGTGAACAGCCGGTAGCGGCGCACGGCATGGGCCATTATCACTGCGGCGATGAAGAAGCCCGGGGAGAGTATGGGGGGCAGGTCCAACGTGGTCTGGTCAAGGATCGCGTAGATAATGGTGTAAACGATAGGGGTCGTGGTGGCGACGGCCACGATGACTATCCGCGTCCGCGAGTTCTTGTCGCTCGTCCTCCTATAGACATCCGCCAGCATGGCGTCAGCGGCGAGAGTGTAGAGGAGGATCAGCGCTCCGCAAATCCACAGGGCCAAGGAGCCCTCCACCCCCCAGCCGTAGGAGGTGTGCGCCACGTCGTCCTCCTGGAGCAGCAGCGCCGGTGCCAGCGCGGTCGCGCTCACCACCAGGAAATATAGCCACCACCGGTCCCTGAACCACCCGCTGGAGCTCTCGTAGGGAAGGAAGGTGGCGAGATAGAGGAGCGCGCCCATCTCCAGGACCAGGACGAAGAGCA
Organism: Methanomassiliicoccales archaeon; assembly: GCA_028682915.1. Taxonomy (GTDB): domain Archaea; phylum Thermoplasmatota; class Thermoplasmata; order Methanomassiliicoccales; family UBA472; genus JAJRAN01. The sequence goes on from JAJRAN010000110.1 coordinate 25,917, forward strand.
GCAGGCGGGCGAGCGCGGTCGCCTGCGCCTGGTCTGCCGCGTTCATGAAGAAGAAGTCGGTGCATCCCCCCACGAACAAGAGGATCATGACGAGGAAGAACGCCCTGGTAGCGTCCGCCCTGGGATTGGCGTGAAGGACGAAGAGGCCCAGGCCTAGGGCGAAGGCGGCCAGCGCCAATGACACCAGGGACCAGGTCTCGTGGCCGGAGAGCATCCTTTTCCACTTCGACGTGGACGTATATCAATCCTTATCCGTCAATTGCGGATTTTGATTCTGAGGGACTGGTCGACCTTCCGTCAAGTTTTATCTAGCGAGATAATGATTGGTCAGTCGGTGCGAGCCCGATGACTTGGAACGGCCCTCTGAACAAGATCGACGACTATCGATGGGAGATACCGCAGACCTACAAGAAGTGCATGCGCACCTCCGCGGTCATCTTCGCCGACCAGAAGATGATCCAGCATATCCGGGACGACAACGCACCGGAGCAGGCGGCTAACGTCGCCTGCCTTCCTGGCATCGTGGGCAAGTCCCTGGCCATGCCCGACATCCACTGGGGCTATGGGTTCCCGATAGGCGGCGTCGCCGCCATGGATGCGGAGGAGGGCGTCATCTCTCCTGGCGGAATTGGATTCGATATAAATTGCGGGGTCCGCCTCATCCGCACGAACCTCACCAAACAGGAGGTCAAGCCCCGCATCAAGGAGCTGATCGGGCTTCTCTTCGACAACGTCCCCGCGGGAGTGGGGTCCGAGGGGGTGACCGACGTAGCAGCGAATCAGATCGATGAGATACTCACCGAGGGCGCGGAATGGGCCGTCCGCAACGGCTACGGCTGGGAGGAGGACCTGGAGGCGACGGAGGAGGGCGGCCGGATGAAGAGCGCCGACCCCTCGAAGGTCAGCCGCAAGGCCAAGGAGCGCGGCATCCCCCAGGTAGGGTCGTTGGGCTCCGGCAACCACTTCCTGGAGGTGGACGAGGTGGACGAGATCTATGACCTGGAGGCGGCCAAGGCCTTCGGCATCGGGGAGAAGGGGCTGGTCACGGTGACCATCCACTGCGGCTCGAGAGGCTGCGGCCACCAGATTGCCACCGATTACCTGCAGGTGATGGAGCGCCACATCCGGGACACCAACCTACAACTGCCCGACCGGCAGCTGGCCTGCGCCGGGGTGCACACCAAGCCGGGGCAGGACTACTTCGCGGCCATGGGCTGCGGGGCCAACTTCGCCTGGGCCAACCGGCAGATGATCCTCCACTGGGTAAGGCAGAGCTTCGAGATGAGCTTCAGGCGCTCCGCCGAGGAGATGGGCATGAATCAGGTGTATGACGTCGCGCACAACATCGCCAAGGTGGAGGAGTACGAGGTCGAGGGGAAGAGGAGGAAGGTGTATGTGCACCGCAAGGGCGCCACCCGCTCCTTCCCCAAGGACCATCCAGACGTGCCGAGCAAGTACCGTTCTGTGGGGCAGCCCGTGATCATCCCCGGGGACATGGGCGCGGGCTCGTACGTGCTCATCGGCACCGAGCGGGTGATGAAGGAGGCTTTCGGCTCCACGTGCCATGGGGCTGGCAGGATGATGTCACGCGCCTCCGCGACCCGCAAGTACAGCGTCAACGAGATCCGGCAAGAGCTCGAAGCAAAGGGAGTGCACATCAAGGCCAGCACCAAGGACGGCATCTTGGAGGAAGCGCCGGGAGCCTACAAGGACATCGACGACGTGATCAACGTGGTCAAGGGCGCGGGGCTCTCAAAACCAGTCGCCAGGCTGCGGCCGATCGGCGTGATGAAGGGTTGATGACCTTCCTAAATTGAGACAGCTAGGCCTTGAGATAGTGCTTGAGGATTAGCTGCATCTTCCTCTCGTACTCTTCCTCGGAAATCTCCCCTCTAGCAAGACGCAAAGATAGCACCTTGGCCGGGTCATCGGTGCTGTCTTGGGCCTGTTCCTTCTCCGAGGGTTTGACTGCCTTCTTCCTGGTCAATGACCAGGTGCAATTCTTATCCCCTTTTGTCATCATGCGGTCATATGCGAACTCGAAATCGGGGCAGATCACCTCGCAGACGCCGTTCATCACCAATTCGAACTCCCTGCATGCCAGATTTGGAGAATCCTGGAACGGGCAGACGGTGACCTCCCCCTTCAGCCCTTCCGGCTCGATTTGCGCGTTCAGCTCTCCCTGCATCACCATGCTCCTCTGACAGATTCCGATGGCCCGAAGCATCCCTTCCTTACCTTCGAGCTCCCCCGTGAGCTCGTTTTCGAGGAAGAGGGCCAGACGCCTGCCAATCGCCCTTAGCTCAAGCTCGAGGCCGGCCAGCATCTCCTCCTCCACCCCCATGTCCCTGGCGACAGACAGGATGTAGATGATCACGTACATCATCGTCTGGTCGCCGAGGTACAATTTCTCATCCTCGGTCAGCTCCAGCCGCGGCATCACTTTGACGAGGCGCCCCAAGTCCTCGAAGTCCCCCTTGCCTCCCTTCCTCCGGACGATGTAACGGCAACGGCCATCGCCATTGGCCAGATGATGGGTGAATATGTACTCAAAATCGGGGTTCACCGATCGGCAGACGGCCTCGGCGCCGAAATGAGATATGGATATGCATATCTCCGGCCTGGCCCTAGACAAGGGGCAGGAATAATGTTCGAACACCACGCCCCTCTCGTGGACCTCCGGCGGCGAATAGTTCTCATGGGAGATGCAGGCGTGAATCCAATACATTGGCAGCATGACCTCCTCAGGCCCGTTGCCTTCGAACCCGAGACGGTTCCTGGCATTCGTCGCTATCGCCGTCCCGGAATAGATGGCTAATTTCCCGATTTCGGAGATCACCTTATCCGAGGGGATCAGCTCCAGGAGCTGATCGAAGCTCTTGGTGCCCAGCTCGGAGATCAAAAGCTCGCGAATTTGGAGCTCGAGCACGGTTTCGGATCCCTTCGCGCCATCCTCAGCATCCTTGACCATTTCATTGGATTGAAGCGGTTCCGACACCTTCAATCTATTCTAACTCGATCTCGAAATCAATCCTGAATGACCTTTGCCGCCGCTCTAGCCACTTCCGCCTTGTACCTCTCGGGGCAGGAGACCATGATGGCCCAGTCGAAGACCGAGCGCGACTGCAGCGCCTTGGCCAGGGGGCTGTGGCGCGACAGCGGCCTCACCCTGTCCTCGTCGAGGATGGGCACCTCGGTCTTGCCTATGCGCGGTTCGGAGATCAGCAGCTCCCTCGAAGGCATGTCCAGCACCACCTCTGAGGGATGCACCCCCGCCCTGAGGGCGATCTCCTCCTCCGCCTCCTTGCGTGCGCGATAGGGGATGAGCTGCATCAACCGCTCCATCTGCCCCTCGGCCATGTCCATCATGGTGAGGGAGAAGCACCTCTTGTAGAGCTCCCGGTACTGGAGCTGGATCATTATCCTCCCGGGATAGCCACCCTGCTCGATGAGCTTCTCGGTCAGGCTGGCGTCGTTGTCGGTGTGGATGTCGCGGATGACCTTGGCATCGGCCATCTCCACCGCCTTGCACAGCATCATCTCCGCGATCCTGACCGTCTTGTGGAAGTAGACCGAGGAGTACATCAGGGCGCGCGCCACCAGCAGGCCCTCGACCGCCACCACGCCCCCCTTGTGCACGACCAGATCGCCATGGTAAACGTCGATGGTCTGCAGCAGCCTGTCCAGGTCGATGGTGCCGTGCGCCACCCCGGTGTAATGCGCGTCCCTAAGAAGATAGTCCATCTGGTCGGCGTCCACCGGGCCGTGGATCATCTGATGCAGGTAGTTGCGCTGGCCGAAGTGCGCCTGCCCCTCCTCCACGTCCAGCACGCTCTGTCCCGGGACCTCGGGGCCGACCGGCGATACCACCAGCCCGGCCACCCTCTCCGGGGAGATCCCCTCCTCCTCCAGGACCTCCTGCACGCTGGAGGTGTCCTGCAGGAGCCTGGCCTCGTTCGGGGTGATGGAGCGGAGCTCGCCCTTGATCATCGAGCGGGAGAGGTCGACGTGGTCCACGCCCAGGCGGTCGGCCATGACCTCCTCCAGGGTGTGCGAGAAGGGCGGATGGCCGAGGTCGTGCAGCAAGGCCGCCGCCAGGACCTCGTCCCTCTCCTCCGGCTTCAGGCGCAGCGCGTCCGCCATCTTGGAGGCGATGAAGAACGTCCCCAGGGAATGCTCCAACCGAGTATGGTTCGCGCCCGGGAAGACCAGGTGGGCGAGGCCCAGCTGATGCACCCCGTGCAGCCTCTGCATCTCCGGACGGCCCAGCAGCCGCAGGAAGACGCCCTCGACCTTCACGCTGCCATGAACGCTGTCATGGATGACCTTGAAGCCTGGCACTGGAACAAAATATGCTCGCGGCTATAAAATATTGATTGATAAAGGGAATATGGAAAGATTGGGGGCCTACGCGAAGCCGCCCTTGATCTTGTGCCTGTCGATCTTCAGACCGTTCGGGGCCACGATTATCAGGTTGTGGCCGATCGCCGCCACGTCCCCGTTGGTGTCCCTGGCCACCGCCTTCAGCTCGTTGGTGATCCTCTTCAGCGTGAGCTCGTCGTTGGCGATAGCCGAATAATCGATGAGGACTATGTTGCCGGAGTAGGCCGGCTGCACCACCGGGTTAAGGTCCTCGTAGCGGTAGATCTCGGCGATCTTGATCATTCCCTTTCCGCCCAGCGGATTCTCCTCGTCGAAGTTCAGCTGCCCTAGGTCGATGTACTGGTCGGCCTCGACGGCCTGAACGTCCTCCTTGCTCCGAATAAAAGGCTTCTTCAGCAGCGACATGCCATCCCTCTGTGTTGGTATCTTTTGCTCAGTATTTAAAGTTTTGATGATGTGGCTATGCTCATAAAATCGCTTAATCGGGTGGAAGGTCCGTCGCTCGAGCGCTAGTCCTCTTCCAACTTCCAGAGCTTGTCACCGACGAAGAGCAGGCTCTTGATGGCCTTGCCCGGCTTCTTGGATGCCATCTCCGCTCCGGTGACCAGGGCCTGGCCCACCGCCAAAGGCTTCCTGTTCCTCTCGTCCCTAATCCAGACCATGTCCCCTGGTCGGATGCCCTCGTCCGCCTCGACTATCCCCGGGCCCATGATGTCCGCGCCGTTGATGACGAAGCGGATCGCGCCCATGTCCACCGTGACGAAGGATCTCGTGGCCGGGTACTTCAGGAGGCCGCGGACGGTGAGGAAAGCTTGGCCTTGAATAATGAAGGCGTCGATCTCGCCATTCACGAAGACCAGGTACATGTCCGAGCTCTCCGCCTGGTCCACCGTGTCCTCGAGGGTGAAGACCTGCACGCCCACCTTGGAGGATATCTCCTCGCTCAAGGCGCGTAACTCCTTCTCGCGCAGACGCTTCCTCTTCCTTACCCTGAGCTCGGACATCTCGCTCTACCTGCAAAAACGAAGTGCTTTCTCACTTCTTCTTCTTTCCGAATAGCCGGCCCAGGCCTCTCTTCCCCTCGTCCTCTTTCTTCTCTTCCTTGGCTTTCTCCGCGGATTCCTGAGCCTTCTCTTCGATAGGGGTCATCTGGTGCTTCGCCGGTTCCTTTGGCGGCTCCGGTTCCTGCACGGTCGCGGCCTTGGGCATCGGCTCCGACTTGGCCTCGGACGGCTTGGGGGCGGGCCTCGGCTCAGGCTTTGCAGACGCTTTTCCTACCGCCACGGCCTGCGCCACTTCCTCGAGCTCGTCGAAGCTTGCCATCTTCAGGTCCGCGCCACAATATTGGCAGACGGTGGCGCTTGAGGGTGCCTTGCGGTCGCACACCGGGCATTCGATCTCGTAACTCATCGAAGCACGAAGATTTCCGATGCGGTTTATCCATATAATCCTTGCCAATCCCTTCTCAATCAGGGAACAATGCTGGAATAGGAGGGAGGTAGGAGGCTGAGCGGGAGGCGTTTGCAATTACGCAATTAATAATATCTGATAATCGCTTTGACGTTAAGGATGAAGGGCTCAGTTAGGATTTTCACTATCCTCAATTATCTTTGGCTGGTCATAATAGCCCTGCTCCTGATCTTAGCCGTTGTCCCCATCATACCTGGCGTGGTCGTTGTCAAGACCCCGGGACCCGATGGCTGGACGACGACCATCACCAACGATACCGTGATCATGACGGGGAACGTGAGCGTCCGCAACGGCGGATTCTACGCCTTCAATAACTTCTATTTCATCGTCAAGCTCTATAATGAGAACGGAACTGACCTGGCCACATTCTCCTCGAATAGGACGAATTTGCTCCCTGGCCTTTGGATGGATGTTCCTGTGACCTTCTTCCTCGACAAGACCGCGTTGGGGGCGGACGTGCTCGAGGCCTTGCTCAGGTCCGAGGTGACCTTCGCGAGCCTGGTCTACTTCAATGTCAACTACCTCTTCGATTTCAGGATCCAGGCGGGGTTCAGAGGCAATGTCACGGTCGGCCCGCTCATCCAGGACCTGTTTGTGGATTGGAACAACACCATCGTCAAGACCAACGGGACCCATTACGAGATGGACATTCCCTATTCCTTCAGTTCCAGGGCCGTCTTGAATGGGAGCCGAATGAGCATAGCTGGTTCGATCAGCAACGCAACGGAGCTGCTTGGAAGCATCTCCACCAACGTTACGCTGGGCGGGCAGGTCAACAGCACTCTCGTGATCATACTCTCCCAGGATGCCTACGACCATCTGAGCACCACCCCAGACCATCTGTACTTGGATTTGCAGCTCACCTTGAATGACGCGAGCTATAGCGTGAACTTGGAACGAGATTGGGTGCCTAACTCCCAAGGGGGTGGTTAAGCATGGCCAAGGAGAAGAGCAAGAAGGGCAGGTCGATCAATGAGGGAATCAAGGGGGCCGGCTTGGCCCGGGGAACGATCACCGGCGCCATCATCACGGCCATAACGCGCCTCCTCTTCTTCGTTATTTTACCTGTAGGAATACTCAACGTATTCATTTCCGTGGCTCAGACCGACCTGAGCCCCTCGGCCCCCCTGTTCATCGCCGCGGCCACCGAGCTGCAGAACTACATGACGATCTTCGGTGTGCCGATCGCCATCGTGGCGGGCCTCTGGGAATACCACCTCAGGTACACCAAGGCCAGGCTGTTCTTCGGGCTGCTGGGCTCGGTACTGCTCGTGCTGTACGGTGCGGCGCTCCTGCTGACGTCCCCGATGAGGGACGTCCAGAGCGCCTTGGGATGGCTATTCCCCGTATGGATAGCGTTCGGGATCGTCTGCTACAGGGCGACGCGCAACTCCCTGCGCTTCCTCAGAGACTACTCGTACTTCAAGGAAAGGGCCAAGAAAGCGGCCAAGGACGCGGCGCCCTTCAAGCCTCAACTCGGCCGCGGCGAGTTCACCACCAAGATCGGCACGGTCAGCCTGGGCGCGTCCAACGCGGAGAAGTTCATCCGAACCACGATCACCGTGTTGCCATTCTGGCTTACCTTGATCGTGTTCATTCTCTCGGTCTTCGGATTCGGCGATACGGATCCGTCTGAGAAGTTCCTACAGGTCCTCGTATCCATGGGCGGCCTGTTCCTACTCCTGGGCATCCCCATGACCGTGCTGGCGTTCTTCGTGGGCTTCTATCCCAGGGGGACCATCTCGCGCACCCTATGCGATCTGGTCAATTCCCTCCTATTCATCCTGCTGATATACTGGCTCTTCGTGGCCAGCGGCCTGCCCGACATCATCACCGACAGCGGACTGATAATCTCGCTCACGCCCCTCATCCTCGCCATCCTCATCTGGGCGGTGATCGACGTCATCAGGGTGGGAGCGGAGTACCGGGACGAGAGGCGCAACTGGAAGAAGAGCGTGGGTTACGATGTACCGCCCAAGAAGAAGAAATACTTCCAGATAAAGCCTGAGTCCAGATGGTACGACTTCAGCCCCTCCATCGGTAAGTTCAGCCGCGGGGCGATGGACGCCAAGAAGGAGGTGCTGCGCTTCGTCACCATCCCCGAGATCATCATAATCCTCGGGATCGGAGCGATGAGGTCGGCGGGCACCACGGGCACCCTTTACACCATATTCGAGAGTTGGTCCATCAACATACTGATCTTCGGCCTGCTGATCGCTTTCGTGGCCTTCTGGCGCGGCTACTTCCCTCCGGGGACGTTCAGCCGGCTGCTCATCGGCCTTCTCCTAGTGCCCGCCCTGCTGCTCTACGTCCGCGGCCTGGAGCTGGGCGGGACCTTGGACGACGCGCTGAAGAATGTCGGCCTGGTGCTGCCGATGCCGGAGATCAACCTGCTCATCCTCATATTCATCGCCTTCATAGGCGTGATGCAGTTCGGGGAGCTCCTGGACTCACGGCGCTCTTGGAAGATCGCGGTGGGGAAGAAGGTCAAGCCCATCAAGCCGATCAAGAAGATGAGCCGGCGGCAGGAGTTCAGGACCCGCTTCGGCAGCAAGCACAACGGGATAGTCTGGATGCGCAAGGGCGTGGTACGGTATATGTACTACACCTCCATCTTCATCATCGTACTCATCACCATAGTCGACAGCCTGATCTACGCTGCCATCAACGTGGACCTGCAGGCCCTGTCCAATGGTTTGAATGACGTATTCTACACGCTGCTCATCGCCGCCATTCCCCTGGCAGCTTTCCGGGCGTTCTATGGCTTCTATTACGCAGGCTCTACCTCCAAGCTGGTCTTCGGCATACTCGTGGCGGTGGCCGGCGCGAACTACACCTACAACGCCTTCAAGGGCGGCAATATCGCCGTGGCAGGCGAATGGGGCAACGTCGCGGCGGGGATATCCATAGACTTCTTCTTCATCATAACCCTGTTCTTCATCGGCTGGATCCTTTATTGCGTGATGGTCCTGGTGGAGCACGTGTCCTACCGGAAGGAATGGATAGCGAACGACTACCGCCCGGTGGAGGAGGCCGAGGTGCAGGAGCGGATGAAGTTCGAGCGCTTGATCTCCAAGGAGGAGCTGCGCATGACCAAGCTGGACGCCCGCGCCAAGAAGCGCGCCGCCAAGCGCGCCAAGAGGAAGGGCACGACCGTCCAAGAGGAGGAGGAGAGGGAGGTCGCGGCCAAGGAGGCGGACGTCAAGATCGCCGATGTGGACGAGGAGGAGGCCGCCGAGGAGGACAAGTCAGAGGTGCCCGTCGCGTCGGAGGACGAGGTGGAGAAGGAGCTGGAAGTGGAGATGGGCGCCAAGGAGCTGGAGAAGGACCAGGAGGCGGCGGTCGTGGAGGAGCAGAAGGTCGAAGAGGCCAAACCTCCCGAGGAGAAGCCCCCGTCCGGGCCCTAGTCAGGCGTTAAACCCAGCTCTGAGTCATGGAATAGGAAGTTAATTGGGAATCGGATTAGAGGATTTTGGCCTCGCCTAGACCGGGCAGTGCGATATCCCGTGCTTCTGGAAGTACTTCTGATGGTATTCCTCGGCCTTCCAGAAGGTCGAGGCCTTGGTTATCTCCGTGGCGATCGGCCTCTTGAACTTACCTGAGGATTGGAGGCGGTCCTTGGAGGCTTCGGCCTGGGCCCTCTGCTCCTCGGTGTAGTAGAAGATGCCCGTCCGGTACTGGTCCCCGACATCCGGGCCCTGACGGTTCACCTGGGTGGGGTCGTGGATGCTCCAGAAGACGTCGAGGAGATGCTCGTAGCTCACGACCTTGGGGTCGTAGAGGAGATGCACCACCTCGGCGTGCCCGGTGGTCTTGGTGCAGACCTGCTTGTAGCTGGGGTTCGAGGTCGTCCCGCCCATGAACCCCACCTCCGTCATCACCACCCCCTTGGTTTGCATGAAAGCGTCCTCCACGTGCCAGAAGCATCCTGCCGCGAACGTCGCCTCCGTCAGACCCTTGCCGTCATCCATATCTCTCACCTAGTTGGGAAGCAGCGCACACGCCGTTACAAAAAGGTTTTCGATGTTCCTTTTCCGTCGACGAAGGTTCTCCCGCCCCACAACTTGATTTAGCGGCACCTCGCTAGCCGTTCCGGTGCGAGGATGTCCTGGCCCAAAGCCTCGGTGGAGAAGGAAGCGCTGTTGGACGGCCTGGTGCAAGGCCTGCCATGCGAGAAGAAGCGCATGTTCGGCGCGCCCTGCTTCTTCGCCAAGCACAGCATGTTCACCGGGGTGTTCGCCGAGGACATCTTCATCCGGCTGCCCGACCAGGAACGCTCCCGGTTCGTCAAGGAGAACAAGGGGGCGAAGACCTTCGAGCCAGTCGAGGGGAGAAAGATGGGCGAGTACCTGATCGTGCCCCACGCGCTGCTTAAGAATAAGGACGCGGTCAGGCAATGGCTGCGCATCTCGTTCGACTACGCTTCCACGCTGAAGAAGAAGTGAGCTCAGTCCACGAAGGATATCCCCTTGTCGGTGATCTCGAAGAGCTTGTAGTCGATGCTGTGCTTGGTATGGCGCATCTTGAGGATCTCCATCGCCCTCTCCCTGGAGTCGGTGTAGGCGTTGTCGCGCTTCATCAGGCGGATGGCGCCGTCCACGGCGTAGGTGGCCACCTCCCCGAACTTGACCATGGTGGTCTCATCGCAGATCAGCAAGGTGGTGCAGCCGCGGTAGCTCAGGGCGTACACCAGGTAGTCCAGCTGTTGGCGGAAATGGGACATGCTCATCTCCAGCGCCAGGATGCCGAGGTTGTCGACGATCACCACGTCCACGTCCCCGTCGATGCCCTCCATGATGGTGCTGAAGCCCCCCTCCGAGCCGTAGGAGTCGAACTGGTACTTGGCGTCGGCCATGCGCGACTCCAGCACGCTCACGAACTTCAGCAGCCCCTTCTTCTCGTACGCGTCCAGGTCCCAGCCGAACATCGAGGCCTGGGTGATAAGGTTGGAGCGCTTCTCCTCGATGGCCACGTACACCGCCTTCTTGCCGGCGGCGCAGGTCGCCTGTGCCAGGTGCAGGGCGAAGATGGTCTTGCCCGTGCCCGCGGTGCCGCTGATCAGCACGCAGCTGCCCTTGGGATAGCCGCCGATGAGCTTGTCGAGACCGGATATTCCAGTGGAGACCCTCTCCAAATCATCATCCTCTGTTATCGACCTAGATAATACTGGATGAGTAAATAAAACGATTCCTCTCTATGTCATCGCCTGCTTTCGCCTCCGCCTCCTCGTCAGAGCGGCTTCTCCATCTGCCAAGCGTCCTGCTTCGGGCCGAAGAAATCGGTCAACGCGCCGATGGTGCTGTATCCCTGGCCCTGGTAAAGGCCGATGGCTTGGGAGTTGCTTTTCCTCACCTCGAGCGACATGGAGGACGAGCCGCGCCTGCGAGCGATCTCCTCCGTCCTGATGAGGATCCTCTTGCTGAGGCCCCGCCCTCGGTGGCTCGGCAGCGTGGCCAGGGAGAGCAGGTGCGACCGGCCCTGGACGTCGTAATGAATGACCATGGCAGAAGAGACGACCAGGTCGCGGACCGTCCCGACGAGCACGTCCGCCGCCTTCAGGGACATCAGGCATTCGATGTAAGGGCGATGGAAGCGCTCGTGGCTGAAGCAGGCATGCTCGATGAGCAGCAGAGCGTCGATGTCCTCTTCCTCGGCCGGTCGGATGATCACGCCCGCCGAACGCCCTCCGTTTTATAATATGTTCGGTCGCAGGCGCACCGCGCACCAATAAGTAGTAAGCGATCGACCTACCTCCCCGAGACCCTCTGGTGCGATCAGTGAAGGTTCGCTCGCAACGTCGCCCTAGCCTCCTCAGTCTGACGATTCGGACGACCCAAGGGAACTGATAAATAGAGTATAGCTATAATCCGTCGAGGTTTGTTTCATGGGTATCAGCATTGCCATTTGCGAGACCGACTCTAACGAGGCTCTGTGCAAGGCCGGAAAGACGGACATCAAGAAGGTTTTCCTGCGCGACGTGAAGGGGTTCGAGGACTACGCCGAATCGGACGTGACCATGAGCGCCAAGGAGGCCAAGGAGGTCATGGGCGCGGAGTGGGAGGGCTTCCTCAAGCGCAACCGCATCGACCCCGAGGCAGAGGTGGTCTACATGGACAAGGTCAAGAACGACGTCGACCGCGCGCACCTCGCCCCCAAGATGAAGAAGACCTACACCGGCTGGGTGCTGCTGGACAAGGCCCCCGCCGACACGAGGAAGAGGATCGTCGAGGCCTCCTCCGCCGACGACCGCCTAACTGGCTGGGACATGCTCTCCTTCGACGAGATGGGCGAGACCTGCAAGAAGTGCGGCCTGTCCTGGGACAAGGGGAGGGGCTGCATCGGGGACTTCGGCCCGGAGTCCTCCCTGCTCCCGCAGATCGCCAAGAAGCTCGACCTGCCCATCGTCGCCAACGTGGTGGAGAGCGCCAGGACCAAGAAGACGTTCTCCGGCGATGACGCCAAGGAGCTGCTGCGCGAGGTCCAGGTGCTGAGGCAGAGGATGCCGGACGAGCCCAAGGGCAAGCTGCTCATGTCCCGCTACGGCGGGGTGCTGGAGCGCCTCGAAGGGGTCGCGAACATAGCATTGAAATACAAGACGCGATTCTATTTCGTATAGGCGTGGGAGCCCAGAAGGTTCATGAATTGCCCCCGGAGCAGCAGGCGTCCTTCCAGAGGTACGGCTTCAAGGTAGGCTTTCTCAAGCTGACCTTGCTTACCCTGGTGTCGAAGGGGCCGCTGCACGGCTACGCCCTCATGAAGCGGATCGAGCGCCTCACCGACGAGGAATGGAAGCCCTCGCCCGGCTCCATCTACCCCGCCTTGCAGGAACTGGTGCAGGACGGTCTGGTGACGTGCAACGCTCAGGGGCGGAAGAAGGTCTATGCCATCACGCCCGAGGGGAAGGACGCGCTCGTCGTCGCCATCCGCGAGGCCGAAGAAGCGATCAAGCGCCTCAACCGCATCCTCGCCGGCTGAGAAACCAATTTTTTTTAAACGCTGACGCCGCTACATCCTGCGGGTTGCGAGATTGGACGAGGAGAAGATATTCTGCTTGAGCTGCGGGCAGGCCATCCAGAAGGAGGCTAGGTTCTGCCCCTTCTGCGGGGCCAGCGTGCGCAGCCGGGAGACCTCGGCCCCGGCGGGCCAATCCCCGACCAGGCTCTGCCTCGCCTGCGGCAGGTCGTATCCCAACGAGTTCTCCTTCTGCCCCCATTGCGGCAGCTATCCGACGACGAGCCCGCCCCCGACCGGGGAGCCCTACCGGCCCTACCCGACGTACCAGAAGGAGCCCCTGGGCGGGATAAAGTACGTGGCCTTCCTGCTCGCGTTCCTCATCCCCATCATCGGCATCATCTGGGGGATCATCTGGCTCCTGGACAAGGACCAGGAGAAGAAGGATGCGGGCAAGATCACCATCGTCATCGCTCTCGCCTCCTGGTTCCTGGCGTTCGTCTGCCTGCTCTGGTCCGGGTACTATTAGGCCATGACTCATCGGTCAGGTCGCCGCTTGCAGACTTATTTTGGCATTTCATCATTCGAAGCGCTTTCCTCCGAGGGGCGCGATGGTCCGAAACGAGGTTCTTTAGGGCCTGGGAGCGCTAAGCCCAGGCATGGAAAAAAGAGCGGGCATAAGCGGCCTCACTGGGTCGTTCAAGGAGGCGGTCTTCCAGATTCCTGATGGCTCCAAAGTGGTCTTCGCCGGCTCGGTGGCGGTGTGCACCCCCTTCGCTGAGCTCCTGGCCTACGCCGTAAAGGACCGCCGGTTCGAGCTGGTGTACCTACCGAGGGCGGACATAACCAGCGCCCGGAGGATGGAGTGGTCGGAAGGAGTTGGCTTCACCGTGACCGGACAGGAAGGCGACCCCCGGGGACCGGCGGCGATCGTGCTCCTTGGAGGTCTGGCCATGCCCAAGTTCGGTTGCCCGCTGGCCCAGGTGCAGGAAGTGGTGCGCTCCCTTTCCACGAAGGGGACCATCCTGGTGGGGGTGTGTTTCATGGGGATATTCGAGAGGGAGGGATGGGCGGGTGCTCTGCCGTTCGATTCCGTCATCGACGCCACGATGGAGGTCAGCCTGACACGTCGCGACACACTTCAGACCTAGCAAGGAAAGGCAAGCGATAAGTAGCCGGTAGCCCTCATTCGATGCCATGCTTCCCGGTAAGCGCCTCGATGAGCTCAGGGTCGGGGACCTAGGCCGCCTGGTCGACCGGATGCCGCCCACGCTGCAAAAGAGCGCGACCCTCGGGCAGGCGTTGGAGGCCATCGACTCCGACCCCTTTTCGCGGAAGGCGTATGTTATCGACGTCGAGGGGAACCTCGTCGGCGTGGTCACCCCTGGATCCATCATCAAGCTCATGCTCGACCGTGCGAGAAGCCGCGAGGACAAGGCCAAGCCCCTCGCCGACCTGGCCGAGGACGTTCTGGAGGAGGGGGTGGAGAAGGCGATGCGGATGCCCTTCCCTATCAAAACCTCCACATCCTTGGCCGAGGCGCTCTCGATCCTCCAGGAGAACCATTTGACCGGAGCCCCGGTGGTGGACGAGGACTACAAACTGGTCGGGGAGCTCGTCGCGCTCGAGCTCCTTAAGACGCTGACTCCGGCTTCAAGTACCAAGGCCTGAGCAGACCGGGCAGTCTGGATCCCGTTGGACCTCCACCCGCTCCCAGACGTTGGTGCGCAGGTCGCCCAGGATCATCTGGCCCATCAGCGGGTCCCCGACCCCGGTGATGAGCTTGATCGCCTCGGCCGCCTGCATAGAGCCGAAGACCCCGGTGGCCGCGCCGAGGATGGGCAGCTCTCCCTTGCGCGGGGGCGGGTTGGGGAAGAGGCATCTAAGGCAAGGGGTCTCGCCCGGGACAATGGTTGTGATCTGCCCAAACAGACCCTCCACGCCCGCATGGACGAAGGGCTTGCGCGTCTCCACGCAAAAGGCGTTCAGCGCGTAGCGGGTCTCGAAGTTGTCCGTGCAGTCGAGGATGATCTCCGCCTCGCCCAGGACCGATGAGATGCTCTCCTTGGTGACGCGCTCGCAGCGTTCAAGGACCTGGACCTCCTCGTTCATCTCCTTGATCTTCCACGCCGCCGACTCCACCTTTAGGCGGGAGGCGCTCACGTCCCTGAGCCAGTGGAGCACCTGGCGGTTGAGGTTGGACATCTCCGGGACCTGGTCGTCGACCAGCAGGATGCGCCCCACGCCCGCCGCGGCGAGGTACATGGTGGCGGGCGACCCCAGTCCACCTATCCCGAGCACTCCGACCGTGGCTCGGCCGAGCCTCTGCTGGGCGTCCTCCCCGAAGCCCTCGATGATGAGCTGCCGGCGGTAGCGGTCCTTGTCCCTGACGCTGAGGTCCGTTCGGTCCATGTCGCTGGTCGTGATGCCATTTTCGGGGAATAAGCATTCGCCTTCAGGGCAAGGGCTGTTTTCGGCACGATGAGATAGACAGGGCGTCCAAACTAGATGGATGTCGGGGGGGAGCCCGTATGAGCAAGGCAGCTTAGGTTCAGTCCACCTCACACCACATAAGCCAGTGCAGTCGTGATGTAGATGGGGCACAGTGGCCTCGGAACGTCTTCCACCGGTCAATGTGAGATAGACCAACCTTTTTTCAGGCGCATTCGCAATCATATAATACTGGTTGATTGCAACTATGCGCTGATACCCATGGCTGAAGAGAAGAAAG
>JAJRAN010000068.1 GCA_028682915.1 Methanomassiliicoccales archaeon
CCCGGCTCAAGCTCGAGACCTTGGTGCACAACGAGAAGTGGTAGCCTCTATTCCTTCGATAAGAATCTGAGGCAAAAGGATAAGACGGTCACACCCCTAGGTCATTTTGGGCCCAAACATGGGGAAGTGGATACCGATTGGGGCGAATGGTGACCGAAGAGGTCTATCTGCAATGGCCGCGGTCCTACTGGCAACCCTACTCATAGTCTCGGCCGTCCTCTCATTATATTTCGTCTTCTATTACGAGGGGCCAGTCCCGCGGGACCATTCTCATCCCCCTGCGCTAGACCTGAACGTCACCGAGAAGAGCGACCGCTTACAGCTGGAATGGAACCTGATCCCATGGGACAACGAGTGGGGGCTTTACAAGTTCAACATCTATCGATGCTACAACGCCGAGGACATGGTGAAGATCGGTGAGGTGGACATCTATCATACTTCGTATAGGGATTATGAGGTCCAGAGGTACAGGATGTGCTGGTACTACATCGAGGCCGTCCAGGATCCGCACGTCCTGAGACCCGACGGTTCCAATTATTCCCCGGCATTCGGTAGCTTCGGGCCGATAAGCCTGGGTAAGAGGACCGCGGACGCACCCTCGGGTCTGAGCGCCTGTCCCATGGACGAGAAGGTCGCCATCTACTGGAATGGACCAGCCATTGATGGAGGTCATTGGGTCACATCGTACCAAGTCTATCGAGGCACTTCCTTAGAGAGCCTGGTCCGGGTCGGGAACCAGAGCGCCCAGGCTGTGCACTATGGCGATGCCTTCTATGACCAGAACCTCACGAACGATCTGACCTATTTCTACGCGGTCAGCGCCGATAATACAATCGGCGAGTCGAACCTCAGCGCCCCTATCAGCGTGACGCCTCGGGTTGCCCCGCAGATCACGGTGACCTGGTTGAGCCCGGACACCGATTACTACCATCAGCTCCTGCAGATCGATTGGAACTGCTCGGAGAATTCCCTTTCCAACATCACCGGTTACCAGCTATACATTAGCCAGGGACCGATATCCTCAGGACTGCATCTGGTCGAGTCCTATAGCGCGAACCAGACATCGCCGATACTGGTGGACTTGACATATCCATATTCGTGGGGAATCCTGTTCATGAGCGCGGAGTACGATGACGGCAATCGCTCATTCTCGGAACCGATCCCTTCGCTGACGCAACCACCTATTGATGGCCCCATAGGTTTTGATTACCTGAGCTTGATCATCGTCTTTTTGATGGTGGTGACCGCAGCCGGGGTGATAGTTGCCATCCTCATCAGGTTCAAGAATAAGGGGGCCTGAGCCTTTGGTCATGCTCGGGCGGCGGGGGTCCGAGGATGGTAAGATGGTAGCCCCGGGCAGATTCGAACTGCCGTCGCCGGCTCCAAAGGCCAGCATGATTGACCACTACACCACGGGGCTCTGTCCCCCTCGATTGGCCTCCTCGTATTAAAGATTAGGTGAGCTGCTCCTTTCGCGCTTCGCTCAGGTTAATAATCGCGCAAGCCCTCCAGGTGGGGATGGCGGACCATAGGCGGCTGCTGGTCTACTCCTGCGCCTTCATCGGCACTTTCACCTCGAACGCAGTCCTTGCCTTGATCCCCGAGCTCCGGGGGTTCTTCCAGGCTTCGACGGCGGAGGTCCTTCTCTCCATCTCCTTCTACATGGTCTTCTTCGCCTTCTTCTCGCTCTTCACCGGCTCCATCTCCGACCTGATCGGGAGGAAGAAGATCCTGGTCATCGGCCTGGTCGTCTACTCGGCCGGCTGCGCCATGACCGCGCTCGCCCCCGGCCTCCCTCTGTTCTACGCCAGCCGGGCGGTCCAGGGCCTGGGGTTCGCCTTCGTGCAGCCGGTGATGGTGGCGGTCCTGGGTGACGTGGTGAGCCCGGGGGAGCAGGGCAGGACCATGGGCTGGCTCACGGCCGCTACCACCGGCGGGGTGATGCTCGGCCCCTTGATCGCCGGGTACGCGGCGGCCGTCGACTGGCGCCTGGCCTTTGTGGCAATAGGGATGTTCTCTATCGCCCTCGCCCTCCTGATCCAGGCGCTCCTCCGGCTCCCGAGGCCGACGCGGCGCGAGGGGAGCGAAGGCTCGTTAAAGCGCAACATGTCGGTGGCCTTGCGGCGAAAGGGGGTGGTCATGCTCGCCCTGACCGGCTTCCTGCACATGCTGGTCTGGATAGCCACCCAGGCATTCGCCTCGGACAGCCTGGGGCAGGACTTCTCGGCATCCTCGCAGGTTATCGGCGAGGTGCTGGCCTTCGCCGCCCTTTGCAGCATCGCCGCCTCCCGCCTGGGAGGGGGCATGGCGGACCGCCTCGGCCGCTACGTCACAGTGCTGATCGGCACATCCGTGATGGTGATCTCGCTGGTGGCCATGTGGCTCTATATCCCGAGCGTCGCCGTGTACACCATCTACCTGGCCATCTTCGCGGCCGGGTCGGCTTTCTCATGGGCCTCGCTCCTGACCCTGACCGTGGAGCTCATTCCCGAGCTCAGAGGGACCGTGTCCTCCGCTTTCACCAGCGCCGGCTTCCTGGGAGGCGCCCTAGCGGCCATCGTCCTCTCCCCGGTGCAGACGCTCTGGGGCACGCCCATGGTGCACCTGGTGAGCGCGGCCCTGTGCTCGCTGATATTCATCACCATAACCATGGTCAAGAGGGACGGGACCCCTTCAGCATCCTAGGGAACGCTCAGAAGTCGACCGCCCTTGCGAAGAGATGCGTCGCCGTGGAGCCTGTCACCAGAAGACGGACGCGCGCCCCCATCGGCAGTTGGTCGCGCACCACCACCGGGGTGTAGCTGTCGTCACGGCAGATCATCGTGGCCGTCTTGCCCTGCTCCGTGACCAGCGCCTGTAGCGTTTCGCCCTTGCGGCCAGCGTTCTTCTCCGCCGCCACCTCGAAGCGCAGCTTCGCCAGCTCCCTTGACCTCTCCTTGGCGATGCGGCTCACGACCTGTCCCCCCATCAGCGCCGCGCTGGTGCCGGGCCGGGAAGAGAACCTGGTCACGTTGACTATGTTCGGCCTGACGCGACCGACGAGCTCGACCGTGGCCTTATGATCCTCCTCCCGCTCGCCGGGGAACCCGGTTATGACGTCGGTGGATACCGTGAGCCGGGGATGCTCCTTGCGGAATTCGGCGACCTGGCCCTCGAACTCTTCGACGGTATAGCCCCGTCCCATGCTGTCCAGGAGGCGATCGCTACCGGTCTGCACCGGCAGATGCAGGAACTTGTAGACCTTCGGGTCGCAGTACGCCAGCACCAAAGGGTGAAGCACATCGCGCAGGCTGTCCGGGTTCATCATGCCCACCCGGACGCGGAACTCGCCGGGGACGTCGACCACCATCCTCAACAAGGCGGCCAGGTCGGTGCCGATGTCCACGCCATAGCATCCAGTGTCCTGCGCGGTGAGGAGGACCTCCTTGCTCCCGGCCTCCACGGCCCTCCTGACCGAGTTGACCACCCGCCCGGGAGGGTAGCTTTGCAGCGTCCCCCTGGCCAGACGGGTGATGCAGTATGAGCAGACCCCCAAGCACCCCTGGGCGATGGGGACGATGGCGGTCACGCCCGAGCCGGGCCTGGGGAAGTGCAGCCCCCGGCCGGTGCCGAACCTCTTCTTGAGCTCGTCCTCAAAATCCTCGTAGTCCAAGGGGGCGATGACCAAGGCGCGGGGGAATCTCCGCAGGACCTCCTCCCTCATCACCGAGGCCATGCATCCCGTCACCACCAGCTCCTTGCCCGCCTCGCTCAGGGCCTTCATCCTTTTGAGGATCTTCAGCTCGGTGGCCTGGATGACCACGCAGGTGTTGATGACCGCGACATCCGCCTCCTCGCACGAATTGACTAGCTCATAGCCTAGCCTGAATAGCGATTGCTCCAAGGCCAAACCCTCGCCCTGGTTCATGGTGCAGCCGTAGGTCTCGACGCAGACGCGCACGCCCTCTCCAATTCCATCGCCCTATATATGATTGTCAAGGGAAGGGTTGGTCGACACGGGACTCTCCGGGCTTGTCCGTGGTCGAGCTCCTTGCGCTCGCAAGATTAACCAATAGGTTCGCCCTACACCCTCGCACCGGAGGCATCGGTTTGAAGGGCATAGTCGCGTACGACAGCGTACATGGCAGCACCAAGGCGGTGGCGGAGGCCATCGCCGAGCAGATAACGTCCGAGGGCCATCAGGCGCAGCTGATCGCGGTCAAGCAATGGACGAAGGCCCCATTGGTCGGGGACTTCCTCTTCGTCGGCTCGCCGACCAGGGGGGGCAAGATGACCAACGAGGCGAAGGATTTCATCGAGTCCTTGGACCCCGCGCAATGGAAGGGAAAGAAGGTCGTCACCTTCGACACGGTAGGGCCCCTGTCCAAGGACGCGGAGAAGCGCAATAAGACGTTGGCATCGTTGAACGACAAGAACGCGGCCTCGAGGATGAAGGAGATATGCCAGGAGCGCGGCATACCCGTCTATACGGTGATGCATTTCGCGGTGGTGGGGATGTGGGGGCCGTTGGCGCCGGACGCCCCGCAGATGGCCAAGGAGCAGACCCATAGGTTCCTGGCGGAGCTGAAGTAGGGGCATCGGTCGATCGAGGCCCGCCCGGGGAGGGAGATGATGGGCGGGCGAATTGTATCTATACGGGCTTCGGTAATTGAACGTGCGCCGGTGTTCCAAATGCCTTTCGCCAACGAGAGTACCTGGAGCAGATTCGCGTCGCAGCATGGTGAGGGCGAGCTCAATGCCCGTTACGAGAAGGCCGTCGATGCCTTGGTCGAGGTTCTATCTGACAAGCCGAAGGTCCATGTGAACTTCATTGGTGAGGAGAAGAGAACGGCGGACGAGCAATTCAAGGTCGCCAGCCCGGTCGATTCCAGCGTCACCATCGGCACTTACCCCCGAGGCAGCGCCAAGGACGCCTCGGACGCGGTCGAGGCCGCCGCTGGTGCCTTCGCAACCTGGCGGAGGACGGACCTGACCGAGCGCCTCAGGATCACGAGAAGGGCCGCCGAGATCATAAGGCGGGAGAGGTTCGAGCTGGCCGCCCTCCTGACCATGACCAACGGCAAGGTGCGCAGGGAGGCGGTAGGGGAGGTGGACATGGCCATCGACTACCTCGAGTACTACTCGCAAGAGATGGAGAGGAACGATGGGTACAACCGGGAGATGCCCGGCCCCTCGCCCCATGAGAAGGCCAGGAACGTCTTCCTGCCGTACGGGCCCTGGGCGGTGGTGTGCCCGTTCAACTTCCCCTTCGGCATATCCATGGGGATGCTCACCGGCGTCCTGCTCACCGGGAACACGGCGGTGATCAAGCCCGCGTCGCCCTCCCCCGCTCCGGTGTACGCCATCTACGACGTGCTCATCCGCGCCGGCGTGCCGCCAGGGGCATTGAACCTGGTTGCTGGAACGGGGGCGGAGGTGGGAGAGGCCTTGGTGGGCCATCCCAAGGTGGAAGGAGTGATCTTCACTGGCTCCCGGGAGGTAGGCTACGGCATCCTGGGCCACAACGCAGGACGCAGGTACCCGATCCCGGTGATTCTGGAGCTTGGCGGGAAGAACGCGGCCATCATCAGCTCCAAGGCCGATTTGGTCCGGGCGGTAAGGGGGGTGGTGTCCTCGGCCTTCGGCTACAGCGGCCAGAAGTGCGTGGCCTGCTCCAGGGCCTACGTCCACAAGGGCGTCTACGACGATTTCCTCAGGCTATTGGTCCAGGAGACGGAGGCGTTCAAGGTCATGGACCCGAGGCTGAGGGACGCGCGCACCGGCCCGGTCATACACGAGGCTGCGGTGAAATCCTACGAGAGGTCGGCGTCGATGGCCAGGAAGGACGGCCGGGTGCTGACCGGGGGGCGCAGGCTGACCCAGGAAGGGATGGCGAAGGGCTGCTTCGTCGCTCCCACCGTCGCCGTCGACCTGCCTGACGATCACGAGCTGGTCAGGAACGAGCTCTTCCTTCCCTTCTTGACCGTGATGAGCTACGAGAGGCTGGATGATGCGGTCGCCAGAGCGAACAGCGTCCCTTACGGCCTGACCGCCGGGATCTACAGCGAGGATGCCAGCGAGGCCGACCGCTTCCTCGAGAACGTCCAATGCGGGATGGTCTTCGTCAACGGGGTGAGGGGCGCTACGAATGGGGCGATCACCGGCATCCATTCCTTCGGGGGATGGAAGGGGAGCGGGTCGACTGGAAGGGGATCGGGGGACATCCACTATCTGCTGCAGTTCATGCGGGAGCAGGGAAGGGCTCTCGCCAGATGATGTACGCTTGAGATGCTCAGATCGGCACCACTTCGATCTGCATCTCCATCAGCGCCTTCAGGACCTTGTTCTCCATCCTTATCTCCATGGGGTCGAACAGGAGGACGTCGATCGGGCGCCAGAGGGCTATCCAGCCTATGATGTAGAAGCCTTCGCTTATGCCGAGCGCCACGATCGGGTTCTGCTCCACGAAGAGCTCCAGCCCGAAGAATACGCCGAGGCCGATGCAGACGAACAGGATTAACAAGGCATATGGCAGCTGGCGCCTGCCCCTCTTCTGAATCTGGAGGATCCGGTTCTTGTTGTCTTCGATCGTCCGCGCCCCGATCTTCGAGATAAGAGCCTTCGCCTGGGCCGCCGTATCCTGGGAGACCTTCTCCGATGGCATGCGCAGGATCAGGCGATACCTCCTCTCTTTCCGGGACTTGGGAGGCTTATAAATGTGCATCATCCTCTCCATGGCAGACTGCCCCAGGTACTCCGTCGGCCTTTCGGAGAAGGGGTCCTGCTCAGGTGCGACCACAATGTGGCTCAGGTCGCCGAGCTCCATCTCGAACACCGTCTCCTCCTCGGTCTCAGCGAACCTCTCGTTGACCCCTTCCATGATATTCCACCATCACAGCTCTTTGACTTGGCAGGGGCGGATGGGGTTCCATACTTTTGATGGTTTCCAACCGTCGAGGTCCTGAACGAGGACAAGGATTATTACCGCCGGGCTTCATCGTCGACATCGAGGCCATTCTGGAGGTTCTGTCTTGGTGACGTGCAGCCGGTGCGGGAAGGACAACCAGCCCGAGGCGGTCTATTGCGACAATTGCGGGGTCCCGGTCCACGAGGAGAAGGGCGAGCCTCCTCGGGACGGCTATCGATCGAGGAGCGTCTTCATAGTCGGGATCGTCCTGGGCATATTGTTGGTGGGGGTCGGCATCGTCATCGGCCTGTTCTCGGCAGACGTGGGCATGTCGGGCAGCGAGTACCTGGGCTACGCCATGCTGGTGATCGGGATAATCGTCCTGGCGATCAGCGCGCTCATGTTCGGTCGGTTAAGGACCTAGGAATGGTCAGAACAACCATAACAGGCTCTCAGATCCCATCTATTCCACGGGCCAGTAGAGCCCCGTGACGTATCGCTCCGGATCCTTTACTTTGCCTGGATCGCTGAGGTAGACCTCCCACATCAGCTTCTTCGGCGTGAGGCCTTTCCGCGCCATCCATTCCTGCATCTCGTGATAGGTCGCCTCCAGCTTCTCGTACGGCCCGATGTGCGTGGTAGTCACCACCCTCCCTCCGGGCAGGACGCAGGGTCTGACCCTTCCCTCGCCCTTCTGAGGCCCAGCTACGGGGAACCCGACCTCCATGTCGAAGCCGCCGCTACCGAACTCATGGTAAATGGTGAAGGGCGGGCCGGCCGGGGCGATGCCTCCTTTCTGGAAGTACGCCATGAGCTCGCCGAAGAACTGGCCCATCTTGTCCGGTATCTTGGCCTCTGGCACGATCTCACGGATCGCCAGTGCGTCTTGAGGCTTGAGCTCGATGACCTTGATCTGCGGGCTCATGCCGTCTCATTTGGCGCTTCGATGCTAAATTGGTTTTGCTTCGCGAATTGGGCGTGCGCTTCCTCGGTGGCCCTTATCGCGACTGATAATAA
>JAJRAN010000064.1 GCA_028682915.1 Methanomassiliicoccales archaeon
CCATCGATCTTGATCCTCCGGCGATGCAAAGAGGTGGACGCCCTCTCGATCTCCGGCAGCGTACCCAGCGGATCGCAGTTGCCGGGGACGGCGTAGGCGGGCCTCTCCAACTGGGACAGGAACTCGGACGCCCAGGAGGGAGGGCCGAAATGGGTGATGTCGCCCAGGACTATGACGCCGTCCAAGGACATCTCCCGCAGTAGGCGGTTGGCGAAGCGGACGACCTTGACTCGCCCGTGGATATCGGATAGCACCAGGAACCTCATGGCTGGGGAGGAATGCCCTCCCCGTTTGATAGATTTTGCCAAGGGCCTAGAGCACGATGCCGAAGGTGAGGTCCTGGAACACCAGCAGGTAGGCGAGCATGAAGCCGATGATCGCGCCACCGTTCAGCAGCGGAAGCCCCGCCTGGGGCCTGCCCTTCATCACGTAGCGCATGAGCACGAAGAAACCGACGCAAGAGCCTAGCAAAGCTCCCAAGGCGACGAGCAGGTTCGCGTACTGGAAGTCCGCAGACTCAGATGGCAAAGAAAGGAACACCGAGACGGTGAGGATGGCCGGGATGACCGCGTCCCCCACGCCCATGAGCATCGCCCCCCGCTCCTCGGCCGGCTGCTCTGTGACCGATCCCCCCCTGTCCAAGCTGTCCATCGTGAAGTCCTTCTCCTTCGGGACCACGAACAGGACCGGGAGTCGCAGGGGGACCACCCCGTCCGCGAGCGCCAGCATGTGCTTGGTCTTGTAGACGGAGACGGCGTCGTATATGGCCAGGACGACGAGGAGGATGAGCACCGGCAGTATGCCGAAGGAGATGCCCAGCACTATCGCCGCCCCGCAGCCGACCACGAACCCGACCAGGTTGACAACGTACCACTCGGGCTTGAGCAGCAGGGCCGCCACCAGCCCTATGCCCAGGAGCAGGGAGACGAGCGAGGCGAGGTCCGCGTCCGGGAGCACCTGGTAGACCAGGGGCAGGAAGACGAACAGCGAGGTCATCGCCACGGCGATCATGAAGATGACCTTGATGATGACCTGGAGCCCGAGCTTGATGAGGAGGAGTATCAGGCCGGTCATGAGGATCAGGATGCCCACGTACAGCAGCGGGTTCACCGGGTCGTTCTGGTCGGGGAAGGCGCCGTAGTCGGAGGGATAGAAGGGAGCGAGGACCAACGCCGCCAGCTGGACTGCTATGAAGAGCGCGAAGACCCAAATGAGCGGCGAGCGGTCCCTCATGGCAGCGGGGATTAGTCCCGTGCTAAATAACCTTATGCGGCCAGCTTCTTTCGTAGGCCTCCAATCCAAGGTCGGATAGCTTCATATCCACCTCGGGTTCTGACCGTCGGGACGACATGCGCGCCAAAAGCCTACAGGGGTTCTTCCCCGAGCGGTACGCCCTCCGCCTCGATTCCTGCGGGACGGTCGAGGAGATATTCGAGCTGGTCAGGGACGCGGTCAAGGAGCTGGTGGGCGTGGTGCGCACCGGGTTGGACCTGGGACTGGCGGAACTCGAGGACCATGAAGGCAAGGCGCCCGGCGCCCTCCATCCGCTGAGATGCAACTACATCATCATCAACCGCAGGGCGGTGGAGCTGGTCAGGAGGGAAAGGCCAGAGCTGATGAGGGCGTTCCTCTTCCACTCCCTCCTCTACGAATACCTGCAGACCATCGGCCTGGTGGCCGAGCCGGGCGTGAAAGGCAGGGCGCTGGAGATCTCCCTCCCCCTTTTCGGAGCGGACCATCCGGTGACCAGGATGGCGGAGGACCTCCGACGCGAGCTGCCTTGCGTCACATATTCGCCCAGGATGTGCCTTCCCGAAGGGACCCAGGTCTCAGGTTTCGGAGCGGTCGACGCCTATCTCGCATAGATCATCCTACGTCGGCAGGGGCGACTCCATCTGGTTGGGCACCTTCCTGCTCTCCCGGTCGGCCAGGACGTAGAGCGGAAGGCTGATCGATCCGGCCACCACCCCGAACAGGAAGGCCGCCTCCACCCCGAAGGAGGCGATGACCAGGCCCATGGCCAACGACAGCGCGGCGTTGGCGGCGTTGATGAAGGTCGACATCACCGAAAGCCCGGAGGCCCGGATCTCCGACGGGACCAGGGCGTTCCTCCAGATCATGGAGGCGGGGAGGGCGAGACCATGCGCGAACGAGCAGACCATGAAGAGCGCGCCGGCGAGCCAGGCGTTCTCGGTGAAGGGGAGCAGGGCCAGCGGGGCCAAGAGGAAGACCACGCTGGCGATGACGATGGAGCTCTTGCGCGCCCGGACCATCAGCCTGGTCGCGAGAACGGAGCCGATGGCCGTCGAGACCATCAGGCCGGCGAAGACGATCCCCAAGGCGCTTGGGGGCAGGCCCATGTCCACCAGGAACGGCTGGTACAGGAAGATGTAGACGATGAAGGCGCAGAAGCGCAGGACGTCGGCGAGGGTCAGGAGCTTGAGCGCGGGTGACCCCTTGAAGTACTTGAGCGTCCGGCGGACGGTGGTCATGTAGCTGGCATGCTTGTCGCCGTAGTTCTCGCGGAAGGTCAGCAGCGCGAAGACCCCCGCGAAGAAACATATGATGGAGCCGAACAGCAGCGGGAGGTTGAGGGCGTAGGCGGCCAGGACGGAACCGATCAGCCCCCCCGCGACGCCGATGACGCTCACGGCGCCGGTGGCCAGCCCGTATACCCTCTCCGCCTCCGAGGCCTTGCCCTGGGACTTGAGCTCGTCCACGTACCAGGCCTCGGTGCTCCCGCTCAGCAGCGCCGATGCTATCCCCAGGACGATCTCCGCGGTGGCGAAGAGCAGGAAGGAGGAGGTGAGCGCGTAGACGAGAAGGCCAAGAGCGAAGATGAACGTGCCCACCACGATGCTTTTCTTCCGGCCGAACTTGTCCGCCAGGTTGCCTGTGGGCAGGTCGAACAACGCCAGCGCGAGGAAGTTGGCGGCGAAGACGATGGTCATCTCCAGGTAGCTCAGCCCGTTCGCCTGGAGGAAGAAGATGTAGAAGCCCATGAACACCATGGTGGACAGGTTGGAGACGAGCAGATAGATGACGAGCAGCTTCGATGTCCTGGTGATGTCGAGCGCCAATCAGCCTTCCTCCCTTGGAGAACGGTTCTGTGATATTTGAGCGATGTCCGTTCGCATCTTCCCGAACGATTCCATGACCCGGTCTAGCGATGGTCAGCGCATATATCGGCAGCGAGCACAAATGGCCGATGGTGGCCGCCGCTCTTATCAAAGGATGAGATGTTGGAGCTAGCCGCGGCTCATCGCGCCGTGGCCGGTTCCTGCGTCACCGTGGCGAACGACACGTTGCCGGACCTCTTGGTGATCTTGACATGGACACGGGAGCCCTTGCCAGCTCCGGGGACGTAGATGATGACGTTCCCCCTCCGGGCCACGCCATCGCCCTTCTTCCCCACGTCCTCGATCATGACCTCGTAGATCTGTCCCTCCACCACCGCGTCCAGCTCCTCCTTCTTGACGGCGGTCTTGCGGACGTTCACGGGGCGGTGGGCGCCGCAGGCCTCGCACTCGAGTATCAGGATGCGGCCTTCCTTGTTGATGCGGGTGTCCGGCCTGCCGCACTCCGAGCAGAGCACGAATGTCTCCGTGTAAGACATGATACGGTCGGCGATCTGCTGTGGGTTGAGCTTGGCCTTGAGGATGAGCCTCCTGCCCTCCACATGGCCCGGGGTACCTAGCTCCCTGAGCAGGTACTGGACCAGGTGCTCCTCGTCCCGCCTGAGCGTGTCCACGATGTCCCCGAAGTTGCGGATGACGGTGGTCTTGCCCTCCATGAAGATGTCGGGCTCGGGCACGGTGAACCGCTCGTGCTTCTCGATCTTCTCCGGCAGCTTGTCCTTCGCCCGCTCCAGTAATGAAAGGTAGTCTTCCTCGGCCATGTGCATCGCGCTCGACCTTGGTAGCGTGACCTCATTAATAAAATTTGCTTTCGGTCGGATGCTCGTCTCATGACTGGTACTTGCGCTGCAAGGCGGCGCGCACCAAGCCGAAGTGCAATGGGGACGGCTTGCCCGGCCTGGACTTGAACTCGGGGTGGAACTGCGAGGCCATGTAGTACGGGTGGCCGACCAGCTCCCCTATCTCCATCTTGACCCCGTCCGGGGCCTTCCCGCTGAAGCGCCAGCCCGCCTTCTCGAACTCCTCGATGTATTTCGGGTTCACTTCGTAGCGATGGCGGTGGCGCTCCATCACCAGGTTCTTGTTGCCGTAGAGCTCGAAGGCCCGGCTGTCCTCCGCCACCACCACCGGCTGCGCCCCCAGGCGCATGGTGGCGCCCTTCTTCTTCACGTCCCTCTGCTCCGGAAGCAGGTCGATGACCGGGAACTTGGTCTCCGGGTCTATCTCGGTGGTGTTCGCCCCCTCCATGTCCAGGAGGTGGCGGGCGACCTCTATCGTCGCCATCTGGAATCCCAAGCACACGCCCAGGAAGGGCACCTTGTCCTCCCGCGCATGGCGGCAGGCCATGATCTTGCCCTCGATCCCGCGGCTCCCGAAGCCACCAGGTATGAGGATGCCATCGACCTGGGCCAGCTCCGGGATTATCCCCTTCTCCTGGATGACCTCGGAGTCGATGAAGGCCATCTCCACCTTGGTCTCCAGCTCGGCGCCGGCGTGGTGGAACGCCTCCAGGTGCGAGATGTACGAGTCGGCGAGGTGGGTGTACTTGCCCACGCAGGCGATCTTCACCGTCCTGGTGGGGTTGACGACCTTGGAGAGGAAGGACTTCCACTCCGTGAGGTCCTGGCCCGCGTCCGCGAGCTTGAGGTGCCTGATGATGAAGTCCGTCAGGCCCTGCTCCTCCAGGACCAGCGGCACCTCGTAGATCGAACGGGCGTCGGGGCATGAGACCACCGCCTCCAGCGGCACGTCGCAGAACAACGAGATCTTCCGTTTGATGCTGTACTCCAGCGGCTCCTTGGCCCTCGCCACTATGACGTCCGGCTGGATGCCTATGGCCCTCAGCTCCTTCACCGAGTGCTGCGTCGGCTTGGTCTTCTGCTCGCCCACCGTTCCAAGTACAGGTACCAGGGTGGTGTGCACGAACATGCAGTTCTCGCCCTTGCCCAGCTCGGTGTTCATTTGGCGAACCGCCTCCAGGAAGGGCATGGACTCGATGTCCCCTACGGTACCTCCGAGCTCCACGATGCAAACGTCCGCCCCGGTGGCGTCGGAGACGCTCTTTATGACGCACTTGATCTCGTTGGTGATGTGCGGGATGATCTGGACGGTCTTCCCCAGGTACTCGCCCAGGCGCTCCTTCTCGATGACCGAGCGATACACCTTGCCGGTGGTGATGTTGTGCGAGCTCGTCACAGAGATGTCCAGGAAGCGCTCGTAGTTGCCCAGGTCCAGGTCCACCTCTCCTCCATCGTCCAAGACGAAGACCTCCCCGTGCTCGAACGGGTTCATAGTGCCCGCGTCCACATTGAGATAGGGGTCGATCTTGATCGCCGTGACCTTCAGGCCCCGCGATTTCAGCAGGCGGCCGATGGACGAGGAGGTTATTCCCTTACCCAGCCCGGATATCACTCCGCCCGTGACAAAAATAAACTTCATCTGCGCCACGGGATTGACAGATTGGCTGGTTCATATTTTAGCCTTTCCCATGGCGTATCATGATTGGAATGTGAATGTGATCAGGACGTCCTCCTCCCTAAAGGCCGTTTAGGCACCGAAGTCGGACGGGACCCCGTGGTAGCCCTCGATCCAGATGATGGCGCTCCCATTGGTGATGCTGTACTCGAAGCTCCAAGTCCCGTAAGGACCATCGTTGTAGAGGAAGGTCGTTTCCCCGCTGCCGCCCTCCCCATAGGAATAGCCCGTGCCGCCCGAGGAACCCGCCACCTCCGGGGACTTGAGCCAGTACTCCTCGTACATCCATTCGGTCGAGCTATCGAGGGGGATCTTGTACATGTAGATGTTGATGCAGAACCATCTGGCATCCACATCGAAGGTGGTGTTCACCGTCCCGTTGCTCACGGTCAGGTTCTGGAAGTGGATGCGGGTTCCACCGACCGCCATCTTGTGATAGTCGCCCATGAAGCTGTGCTCGTCATCGTCCTCGAAGTAGCTGGGGGGCGGCAGGAGGGTCGGCTCGGACCAGGGCTCGTAGTCCGAATTCCCGGTGTCCTGTGCTTGCTCAGCTTGGTCCACGGCCCCCTGCGGGGACGGGGCGAGCGCGAGCGCCAACGCCACGGACACGATGACCAGGGCTGCGACCGCGCACGACCCCACCACCTTATCCAAGCTCGGCCTCGCCATGTCTTCCCCAGGATAGGATTGGCGGTCGCCAATCTTAGACTTTGCGGACGGCAGCGCTCACGCTATCCATCGAATTAGAAAAAAACGCTGATGACGCTCGATGCATTTTAGTGCTTGGTGTCCTGCCTTCGGAATTGGTGAGGATTGGCACGAGGCCTTTCCCCTTGCTATATATGTCATTGCGTAGGAGGTGATCCATCTGCAGGTTCCCCTACAGATACCTTGTTACGACTTAACCCTCCTTGCTAAATCTCAGTTCGAAAACCCCAATGA
>JAJRAN010000069.1 GCA_028682915.1 Methanomassiliicoccales archaeon
CAAGAGCATGGTGGCGCTGGGCCTGGCCCTCAACCATCCTAGGAAGGTCGGCTATTTCAAGCCGTTCCGGGAAACGCTGCGGACAGAGGGGGACAAGCTGATCGACCAGGACGCCTATCTAATGAAGAACGCCCTGGGCCTCAAGGCGGACGTGGAGCATCTCTCCCCCTTCACCTACGACCTCTACAAGCCGATATCGATGGATCAGATCGTGAATTCCTACGACTCGGTGAAGGAGACGGCCCGGGACATGCTGGTGGAGGGGACCAGGGACGTGCTCATAGGCTTCCTGCACAATGTATCGGGCATGGCCATCGCCGAGGCCATCGGCGCCGACGTGGTACTGGTGTCCTCCAGGCAGCCAGGCTCGATGGACAAGCTGGTGATGCTCACCCAGCTCATGTCCAACTACAAGATCAACTTCAAGGGCGTCATCCTGAACATGAGCTTCAAGCCGGAGGCGAGGGCATTGCTCGAGGAGCGGGGGATCAAGGTGCTGGGTAGCATCCCGACCGCGCCGGAGCTGAAGCACTTCACCGTGCGCGAGGTGGCGGACGCGCTCAACGCCAGAGTGGTAGTGGAGGAGGGCTTCTTCAACAACGTGGAGGAGGTGATGATCGGGGCCATGCAGCCCGAGGCGGCGGTCAAGTTCATGCGCCGGGTGTCCAGGAAGGCCCTGATCACCGGCGGGGACCGCACCGACATCCAGATGGCGGCGCTCGCCACCGACACTTCCTGCCTCGTTCTCACCGGAGGGCTGTACCCGGAGAAGCAGGTGATAGCCAAGGCCTACGAGGTCCGGGTGCCGATACTCCTGACCTCGCATGACACGCTGCGCGCCGCGGAGATGATCGATCACCTCATCGCCCGCATCGACCCGGACAACAAGAAGAAGATCGAGAAGGTGCGGCAGCTGGTGGCGGACAACGTCGACCTGAAGGCGATCTGGGAGTAGGCGGCACGCTGGCAGGAATGGCGAGCGATATTCCTCCTAGAAGGCGCGACGGAAGAGGTCGATGACCTGCGCCACGCTGATCTCCATCCCCACCCTCTTGCTGTGCTGGAGGAAGGTCCTGGCGTCCCTTAAGGATAGCCCCTTCCCAGCCCACAGCTTCTCCAGGGCCTTGCGCTCCTTCCTCATCCAGTCGTAGGTATCGAGCACCTTCGCCTGGTATCCCTCCAGGTCGTCCCAGGAGGCCATCAGCATCTCCCCGCATTGCATGGCGTAGATGTTGCCGTCACCTGCGAGGGGTCCGACCGCTCCGACAGATTCCCCAATCCCGACGAACTTGCCCTCGGAGATCAAGGGGGTCGAATAATGCGGGGAGGTGAGCCTGATCTTGCTGGCACAGGCGCAGATGGTCGATATCCCGTCGCCATCCTTTGGGAGCCGGGAAAATCCATTGACCTGTTCCTCGAGACTGCCGTAGCCTAGATGGTACTCGTCACCGCCCACCGGGAAGCACCATTCGTAGCCGTACTTCGAGGAGGTGAAGGAGAGCGGCATCCTCTTCTCGCTGCGGACGCGGCGCTGGTAGCAGTCGACCAGGAATTCCGGCCCGACCACCGGCGGAAGGAAGGCGCGCTCGATGCCAGTGGCATCGATCACCCTATCATAGCTGGCGGTCGGTAGGGGCTCTCTTGTCACCTTGCCTTCGCCGATCAGATCGTGCACCAGCTTGGGCTTGTCCACGGTGACCATGTCCGATCGCACGGTCACGCCATTGACAACGATGCTATCGAAATGCTCCAAGATATATTCGCCTGGCTCGAGGAACTTTGAGACCAGGTGCTCATACTCCGAGGAGGGGGCGAAGCCCCAAGCGCAAGGCCTGAGCCTGCAGCGCACATTCTTGACTTTGTCAAAGAGGTCCGCTTCGATCCCCTGCTCGGCAAGGCACCTGTACGCATACGCCCCTGAAATGCCAGCCCCGCCGATCGCCACGCGCATCTTGTATCCCTCTGGAAATGTCGACTCCGTCAAAGCGAATCAAGTCACGACCCTATAAATTGGTACGATAGCAAGGATAGGACTCACGATTCAAGAGCCAAAACGCTCCCCGTAAGAAAATAAGGCTTAGGGACTGGGGGTGGAATTATACCTTAGTAATCAAATAAAGAAGCTAAAAGGCTAGGGCAGCTAAATGGACGATTACGATCGCTTTGGCGTCGAATCAGAGAGGGAGTGCCTCATCTCGACATTCCATGGATTCATTGATGCCGTGGGGTCAGAGGAAGCCATCAGAATATGGGGGCCATTCTGCGAACTATCAGGCAAGGCAATCGCCTTGAATCTACAAGATTGGATGAAAGACGACGATGTCTATACCAAACTGGCGAAGCTCGCAGCTATGATGTCATACTTTTGGGGCGCGGAGCCCAAGAGCATAAGATTGATCGATGGCGAGCTGGTGGTCGAGTCAGAGAAATGCGTATTCCAAGGGACGCTGCCGATGATATGTGAGTGCTACTGTAACATAGCCAGGAGCGCAGCAGTCAAGGAGATAGACACGGATATGGAATTGGAATCGATTCCTGGTTCGGTGAAGCACGATCCTAGATGCATAGTCCGGAATCATCATCCGACCAGAACGTTGCTGTCAGGGTTCTCCAACCGGGAATACGATGTCGGAACCATACTGGGCCAGATATCCGAAGATGAAATGCGGTGGAGGTCCCACGAATTCTCAGGTGGGGTCTGGATGATGCTCACCTATGCCATGGTGAACAGCCTAGGTCCCGAAAGGATGCTCAATATTCTGTCCAGTCAAATGAGGAGGAATGGATTCGCCCTAGGTCTTAGGATCAAGAGAGACCTTGGCATAGAAGGAAGCGAATCCACTTCGATGCTTGACGCATTGGAACTGTTCAGCCGGGCGGTGTTGCAGAAACATACCGTGCTGACCAATGAGCCGGATAAGATTGAGGTTGAGGTGGATGGATGCATCTGGTGCGGCCATGATTATTCCACGCCCGAGCATTGCCAGCTCATCGAAGCCATAAACGACAGCATCTGCAAGTCCATCAACCCGGATTATGAATTCCGATATCTTACCATGAGGACGAGAGGCGATGATAGATGCGTCTGGACGGTCCAAAAGGGATCCTCGAAGCTCAAGGAGCGCCCATCGAATTTGAAGGAAGTGCCCCCTGAACTGGATCCGCTGTCTCTGCTCAAGCTACGTCTGGCCAAGGGCGAGCTGTCCCTGGACGAGTATCGTCTATTGCGCGATGCATTGACGGAGTAGCCGGGCCGGGTCAGCCGACGACGCTTACCGAGCTCGAGCCGTCCTCGTTCTCCTGGACCACGATCGCGCCGCCCACCAGGTCTTTGACGTCCTCGATGTGGGTGATGAGCAGTATCTGGGAGAACTGCTTGGACAGCTGACCGAACGCCTCCATGATGTTGCGCTTGCGCTCCTGGTCCTGGGAGCCGAATATCTCGTCCAGGATGAGGAAGTTGA
>JAJRAN010000108.1 GCA_028682915.1 Methanomassiliicoccales archaeon
TCACCCGTCGCATACCTCATCGCCATACCGCCCTGGCACTCAAGCAGGGAAGCGGTCCCTGCACCTTCTTGGACGGCAGGCGGTGCTCCATCTACCCCAATCGTCCGCACTACTGCCGCCAATTCCCCTTCCACGTGCACCTCATGGACCGGGTGCAGGTCTCCCTGGACCTCTCCTGCCGCGGGGTCTGGGTGGGCAAGGGGGAGGACGCCACCCCCATCGGTCTGAGCCTGGTAAAGGAGAACGAGCGCCAGCTTCGCGTCGGACTGGAGGAGGCCAGGGAAGTCCACCGTCAGTTCCTGTCGAATTGCCGAGAGGCGGGTATCGAGGTCGCTCCTAGGGACCTGAGGGCAAGGTTCGAGGCGGTCTCGCGTCGCACCGCCGAGCTCCCCTTCCTCGGCTGGATGCTGGATCAGTCCGTGGAAGATGAGCGATTGGACCTTGGGAAGCATCCCGCGGACCTCGCTTTGGACGATATCCGCGCCGAGGAACTGCGCCAGGCGGCCATGGAAGTCTCACTTGAGTCCCTTTCATCCGAGGACCCGATGTCCTCGCCGGTCTATTGCGACCCCAATGGAAAATGGAACGTCTTCATCTCTTCCGATGGGGAGCTGGACATGTATCAGTTGCTCGAAGAAGGCGGGATGGAGCGAAAGCGCGGGGTCGACCCTAAGAAGGTTCCCTTGCTAGCCCCCCAGGGTCCAGGCTCCAAATTGTTCACAGATTATCTCAGCATCCTCAACCGCCGCGACTCGGTCCTTGGGTACGCCTACTACCTTTTGGACGACTATGGGTATGAGGATGATCTGCCGAACGTCTATTATGGGGTCCTGGCTTCCTCGGGGCTCGACCTGCTTTGGAGGGCGTCCTTGGTCGCCTATCTCAACGGCGGAGAGCTCGACGAAGCAGGTGTCAGGGAGGGCATAATCTTCTACGATATGGACCGGCTGGACGCGCCGACCATCGGGGCGTTCATGTGATCTCCGATCGATTCGATCGTTTTACTTCCATGCAGCGTCCTCGTCGATCCTCATCTTCAGCAGGGAGCCGATTTCTTTGGCATAAGACACTCCGTACCCACCTTGGACCAGGGCAGGTCGGATGTCTCCCCTCTCATAATAAGGAAACATATCTGGGAGGAACCAGGACCGTATCCACTCCGTGGAACTGATCCTTCCCGCCCTTCTCAATCGCATGAAGGTATCGAAATCCGCCAACGAGTCCCACCAACGCATCCCCTCCCTATATTCGCCCATTTGGGGGAGGGGCTCGCCCAGCGCGTCAAGGTATTGCATGAAGGGGAGGTTGTATCCGCATTTCGACAGGAAGTGATTCTGGAACCAGAGCCGGCCGTTCATCTCTATCAACTTCCATTCTCGATCATCCAGGTCGAGCTTGAAGCCGATGACCCCTGGGCCAATGAAGCCGATGCCCTTCATGAATTTCGCGGCTATCTCCATGATCTCGGGGATCTTCTCGCTGACAAGGAAGCTGCCGATCCCGAAATTGGGCGGTGATTGCCTGGCCTTTCGCCAGCTCAGCATCGGGGTCGATTGGCCATTTCCCGCGACGAAAGCACCTACCGCCGCATAGTTCTCCCCCGGAGGGGTGATTATCTTCTGCACCACGACCTCGAGGTTGGCCTCGAAAGCCTTTGCCAGCCCCTTTTCAAGCTCTTCTGCTCCTCTGACGATGAAGCCCTTGTTGTTGAACTTACGAGCCCAGAGATGCGACTCCTGCCCCTTGATGATTGCAGGAAAGCGGAGTTCGTTTCCGATCTCTCGCCCCTCTTTCAAATCCTTTGGGAAGAAGGTCTGAGGGATGGGAACGCCCAATCTGGTTGCCCATTGGTACTGGACGATCTTCTTCACGAGTCCTTCCACCACCTCTTCCTTTGGCAGTGTGATCAGATACCATTCGGCGAGTTCCTTCCTGTTCCGTGAGACGAACTGCAGGAAGGCGTCTGTACAAGGATAGAGCACACCCCTATCATCGAGCTTCTTGCCCTCCAGAACCATGTGGTCCAGCAAATCATCAGGGTTCTTCGTTGGATCGGGGCATCGGATGGCCTTTACGTACTTAGAATGGAACCCTGCTGGTCTTGGCGTAAAGTCCATGCCGAGCACGGGGATGCCTTGAGGACCGAGGCTCCTAGCGACGCCTAGGCCATTGGCCCCCATGTCGAGGACCACCGCGGCCCTTTTTCTCTCTGGGTTCATAAAAGCGAACGTCCCTTCCCATAATCCCTGAGTTATATGTTATTTTTCATCTTTTCCTCCATATTTTTATCGTAATTGTGAAAAGGTCGACAGGAAATGGTAGGCTTGGGCACACATTCCTCTAAGGCCAGCCTCTCACTGCGACTACGCTTAAGCCAACGCCAGATTGCAAAAGCTTTTAATACCGTGGCATTAATCGGGCAGAACGGTGATATTGAGAATGCAGAAGCCTCTCATGGTACTCAACCAGGCCATCAACAGCCAGGTCATCGTAGAGCTGAAGGGCAACCGTGAATACCGTGGAGTGCTGGACGGCTATGACCCTCACATGAACCTTGTGCTCAAGAACGCCGAGGAGCTGGTGAACAACGAGGTCAAGAGGAAGCTAAACGTCACCATTGTCCGCGGGGACAATGTCATCTACATCTCACCTTAAGGAGTTGTTATTATGGGAAAGGGCACACCCGCCATGGGTAAGATGGGCAGCAAGAAGACCCACGTCCCTTGCCGCCGTTGCGGAAAGCATGCGTACAACATCAGGAAGGGAGCCTGCGCATCCTGCGGCTATGGCAAGACCGCCAAGTGGAGATCGTACAACTGGGCCAAGACGCACTAATCTCAGAGGGGATGGCGTGTCCGACAAGCCCAAACACTTCTGCGGCGTTGCCGGAATGGCCCTGACAGTGGACTGCGTTTCTCAGCTGCGCAAAGGACTTCGCGTCATCCAGCATCGCGGTCAGGAGAGCGCGGGCATATCGGTTTTCGACGGCCGTATCAAAACGGTCCGGGGCATGGGCCTGGTTCACGAGGTCCTGAGCCACCGTTCCTTGGCCAACATCCGCGGCAATTCCGGGATCGGGCACGTCCGCTATTCCACCACCGGTTCCTCCTGCGCCGAGAACTGCGCGCCCATTTCTGTCACCACCCTGCATGGCGATCTGTCACTGGCGCATAACGGGGACATAGTAAATGCAGACAAGCTGAGGCTCAAGCTGCAGTCCGAGGGCTGGGCTTTCCTGACCACCACCGATTCCGAGATTATCGTCAGGCTAATGGCCAACGACCTCTCGCAGAACCCAGATCCCATAAGGGCGATCAAGAACACCATGAGGATGATCGACGGCGCCTACTCGATGACCGTCCAGGTCAACAACCGCATCTTCGGGGTGCGCGACCCATACGGCTTCAGGCCGCTGGCCATGGGAAGGTTGCATGACGGCTATGCCCTGGCGTCAGAGAGCTGCATGTTCGAAGTGCTCATGGGCGAGTTCATCAGGGACGTCGCCCCGGGAGAGATCGTGGAGATCACGCCCCAGGGTTACCAATCACATTCCATCCCGGCGATGCCCAACAAGGCACACTGCATGTTCGAGTGGGTCTATTTCGCCCGGCCGGATTCCGTCATCGATGGCCTCGAGGTCTACGAGGCCAGGAAGAGGCTGGGAAGGATACTGGCAGAGGAGCAACCGGCCGAGGGCGACGTGGTGGTGCCTGTCCCGGATTCGGGCAGGGCGCACGCCATGGGCTACGCCGAGGTATCTGGCATACCCTACGAGGAAGGGTTCATGAAGAACAGGTACGTGGAGCGCACCTTCATCATGCCAGAGCAGAACGCCAGGGACGAGAGCGTGGCACTAAAGCTCAACCCCATCAAATCCATGATCGCTGGAAAGAGGGTGATCCTGGTCGACGATTCCATCGTGCGCGGCACCACCATGAGGCGCATCGTGCAGATGACCCGGAGGGCCGGCGCCAAGGAGGTCCACGTCAGGATTGGCTGCCCTCCGGTCCGGGCGCCCTGCTACTACGGCATAGACATGAAGACGAGGGAGCAGTTCGCTGCCACCAACCGGACGGTGCCAGAGATAGCCAAGCTCATAACCGCTGACTCCGTGGGCTACACTTCGTTACCAGGCCTGGTGAAGGCCCTCGGGTTCCCGGAGTCGGAGCTGTGCATGGCCTGCCTCACCGGAGAGTACCCGACGAACGTACCAGGAGAGAAGACGCGCTTCCAGCAGAGGCTCGACGTCTGATACTTTTTCTCGAGCGCTTTTACTGGGGCGACTGGTCCATCGTCATTCAAGACACTAGGATGATCAAAAGCGTGGAAAGACGCATAGTCTCCTCTCCCCCACCCAAGCAGATGAAGACGGACCGAAAAGGATAACTAGAACAATCCCTTTTGCGATGCTGCACGGGCCGGTAGATCAGCTGGAAGATCGCTATCTTGGCATGGTAGAGGCCGCGAGTTCAAATCTCGCCCGGTCCACCTCTTCTCCATCAATCCTTGCTTGAATTAGATGTCCAAGACGACGTCGTCCCCTTCCACCGAGACCGGATAGACTCTTAGGTCCGGGGCCTTCGCGAAGGGCAGAAATGGCTTCTTGGTGTTCTTACCGGTGGCCAGATCGAATTCTGATCCATGCCTCGGGCACTTTACGGTCATCCCCAGGAGCTGTCCTTCCCACAGGTGCCCGCCTGCGTGAGAGCACACACCGTCCATCGCGAACATCTTCCCGCCCACATTGGCGAGCAGCATCCTCTTCCCCATGACATCCAGGCCGATCATCTTTCCTGGCTGGACATCGGCCATCTTCGCCACCTTGACCTTGGGCATCTCGTCACCTATCACAGAGCAGCGGCCCCCCCTCTATTTCTCATTTGTCATTTTGCCAAGTTAGTTATCGAGCGAACCCGATTCCCTCGTCGTCATGATCATCGACGGTCATACCCACGTGTGGAAGAGGAAGATGCTCCCTGGCTCGCTGCTGCGGGCGTATCTCGAGCCATTGCTAGCCCTGGACGGCATAGCCTTCGACATGAAGCTGGACAGGGAGCAAGATTGGCCCATGTCCCAGGTGGACACGGAATGGCTGCTGCGCTCCATGGACGACGCGGGCGTGGACCGGTCCGTGGTCCTTCCCCTCGACTTCGGCATGGTGGAGAGCCCGGAGCTAGGGGTCGAAGCATATAACGACTGGGTGTTCGAGTCCTGCAAGTCTATGGAGGGAAGACTAATCCCTTTCATAGGCATCGACCCCATGCGGGGAAAGCAGGCGGAGGAGCTGGTCCGCAAGTACGTCAACCACTGCGATGCCAAG
Organism: Methanomassiliicoccales archaeon; assembly: GCA_028682915.1. Lineage (GTDB taxonomy): Archaea > Thermoplasmatota > Thermoplasmata > Methanomassiliicoccales > UBA472 > JAJRAN01. The sequence goes on from JAJRAN010000108.1 coordinate 5,321, forward strand.
GGAGTGAAGATCTATCCACCGACCGGCTACTTCCCCTACGAAGAAAGGGTCGACTACTTCTGGAGACTGATGGAGGAGTACGGCCTAATAGTGGTCACCCATGCAGGCGCGTCCTGGGGGCCGCTGGACGAGGAGTTCTCTCACCCCAAGCACTTCCGTCCGGTCCTCGAGAGGCATCCGGATATGAGGCTAATCATCGCGCACCTGGGTGGGAAGTTCAGGGCCGAGACCTACGAGCTGGCCAAGCGCTTCCCCAATGTCCATGCGGACTGCTCCGCCCTCCAGGGTTGGCTGCCCTCCGATCCGGAGATCTGCAAGGGCAGGCTGCAGGAGGCAGTGTCCAATATGCCTGGCCGGGTCATCTTCGGTTCGGACTGGCCCTTGTTCGACATGGCCTATCCCTATACCTTCTGGGTGCGCTTCATCAAGGAGCAGTCGTGGGCCAGTGAAAGCGTGAAGGAGCAGCTGCTGGGCGGGACCATGGGCAAGCTCCTGCGCCTTTGAGCGCTCAGCCTTGGAAAGGGGCCCCCCAGCCGCCATCGAAGAAGTTCTCGCCGATGGGCTTCCGCTCTGGTCGGGCAAGCTCGATGACCTTCTGCTTGTCCGAAAGCAGCGTGGCATCGTCGTCCAGGTAGCCGACGATCACCATGGTGATGACCACGTACTCGTTGGGTATCGCCAACTCCCGTTTCAAGGCCAGGGGGTCGTAGCCTGCAATGGGGTGCGCGATCATCCCGAGGTCGATGGCCCTGAGCAGCATCTGGCCGACGGAAAGTCCAGAGCTGAAGAGAAAGTAGTTCCGCTGGTCCGAGAGGTCGTGGCAATCGTCCGGCTGCTTGGCGGAGACCACCATGATGAGCGGGGCGCGAGTGGCCCAGACGTTGCCCCTGGTGAGCGCCATCCTGGCCTTGGCGAGAGCCTCGGGAGTCCTGCATATCACCACCCTCCATGGCTGATTGTTGTTGCAGGACGCCGAGAGCCGCATCGCCTCGACCAGAGCTGAAACCTTCTCTGGCTCCACTGGCTTCGGCCCCAAAGCCCTTCTTGCCCTTCGTGATAGGATCGCCTCGTGTACTTCCATGCTCCGCACCAATGATGAGAATGTGAGGCCCTATTGATAATTCATTTCTTTATGGCCATTGCTGCCTTCGTCTGGTCCATCCTAATATATTCATCAAGCGATACATGTCCTAATGCTGGAGTTCTTGACCGAGTCGCCGATGCCAGAGCTACTATTACTGCTCGGCGGTCTGTTAGGCGTGGCCATCGCATTGCTTGGCAACGACCGCAGGACGACCGTGGACAACATCGCCAGGGTCCTCGGGCTCTTCGTGGGTGCTCTGTTGATGGCCATGTCCGCCGTGATGCTTTGGGACGGGATAGGTGCGATGTCCACGTGGCTCATCGGGTTCCTCCTGGGAATCGCCCTCTTCTTCAAGATCTTCAAGAAGGTGCCCGTGGCGCTGATGCTGGCCTTTATGCTGGCTGCGATCGCCGCCTTCTTCCTATACGAGGCGGGCATCAGCACCACCATCGTGGCCGTAGTGGCCTTGATTGTGCTGGTGCTGGTGTTCGTGCTCACGCGATTCGTGGAGTTTATAGCCGACCTGGTGGGTAGGATACTGGGGCTCAGGCCGGTCCTCTTCGTCCTGGGAATTCTGGGGATGATCGAGGCCGCCCTGCTTTTCATGGACAGCTCGCTCACCACCTTCACAGGTCTGTGAGCCTGGGGTCGGTCATACGCGAAGGACACGCACGAGTCCTGAATATCACCAAGGGCTCTGCTCGGCCAGTAACCCGCGAGCGTAAAGTATTAAGTAAGAGAGCAGCATGGCTTGCCCAGCGGGCTCGTAGCTTAGACTGGATATAGCGCTGGCCTTCTAATCCCGGCCTCTGGACGGGACGAGGGAAGCCAGAGGTCCCGGGTTCGAAACCCTATCCACTAGGGCGAACATCCCGGCGGGCCCGCCTCCCATTGAAGCAAAGGCTTTTAAACGCCTACGAAATCCCGGAACAACACACGAGGAGACTATCCGAATGAAGAGAAGCTCACGCGCCTGGAAGAAGAGGGGCAAGCAGCGCTGGAAGTGGCGCAAGAAGAAAATGCGCCGCCGCAAGCGAGCCCAGAAGATGCG
>JAJRAN010000125.1 GCA_028682915.1 Methanomassiliicoccales archaeon
GCCAAGTGCAGAAGGCCGGAGAAGGGGTTGGCGATGACGTAGTCCCAGTAGCCCGAGGCGTACGACTCCTTTATCAGCTTGAGGTAGCCCTCGTACAGATAATCCTCACGGTACTGATAATCGTTCTTCAGCCCATTGCTCGATGTCCAGAGGTTGATCTCGTCCCAGAACACGCCGCGGCTCCCCGTCCACCAGCTCATGTAGGTGTCGTTGTTGATGAGATGCCACCGATAGGTTCCAGTAAGACTGTACGGCCCGCTCATGGGGTTGCAAATGGCCTTGCCGTCCGAAGTCAACATGGGAGTGTTTGGCGCGCTGTACAGCTGCCAGGACGTCGGCACATGGCTCGGGTCGCTGGGGCTGTAGCCCGTGACCTGTGAGGATTTGTAGTTCCAATTGATCTGGTCCGGGTTGTTGGAGTACGTCGCCAGCTTGATCTGGCTCGACTCCAGCCAGGTCCTGAAGGTGGTGCCGTAGCTGTACAGCCCCATCGCTGCCAGGGGGAAGATGGCGGTGTCGTGGGAGCCATAGGCCTTGGCGATCAGGGGGACGACCCACTGGGCGTAGCCCACGTCATATCCACGGTCCTTGCCGTCGGTGTACTTGTAGGGCCTGCAGAACATGTGGAAGGTCTCTGACGTTCCCAGGGGAGGGTTCAGCACCACGGAGTTCTTGGAGGAGTACCTAACTGACATCACCGAGGCTCCCCCGGTGCCGCAGTCCTTCATCCATACGGGAGAGTAGAGATAGGCCACGGTCTCGTTGTACCCCCACTCCACGCCTATGTTCTTGCCCGAGGCCCTAAGGTCGCAGGCCGGCGCGAACAGATTGAGCGAAGGGTACCATCCGCCAAAGCCGTATCCGTCGGGAGTGTTCTCCGGTATCCCCGGGATGTAGCGGTTGTAGCGACCGGTGCTCGTGTCTACCAAGCTGTAGAGGGAGCCCGTGGCGCTATACAGGCCAATGAAGTACGTGGTGGTGACCTTCTTGGTCCCGGGCATGTACGTCACGTTGAGCTCGAAGTAGTCCCGGTAGATGGTGAAGGTCTGGTTAAGCCTGAACTCAGGACAGGACTCGATGAACCATACCCGGTTCCCGGAGCGCCCCCACGATGATATGGTCATGGTCGGGGAGACCTCATTACCATTCTCGTCAAAGGTGCCGCCCCCGGAGTACTGAGGGTTCACGCGCCGGTAACGGATGAAATCAGTGCAAAAGTAAGGACTTATCTTATAATCGACAAACGCTGTGGAATAATCCACTTTGATAACATACTCCTCCGCCCAGACATTGATCTTGGAGGTGGAGGTCGTGGTGGTGAGGTTGGCCGAGGCTGCGCCTACCTGGAAGTCATCTGGCGCGCCAGTTGGGGCGTCCGCCGAAGGCGCTACGATATCCGAGGGGGGAAGGGCGTCCTGAGCCTGTCCGGTCGACATTAGGATTGGCGCGAAAGCCCCCAGAAGGAACACGATGGTGAGGAAGACCGAGACCGGCCTTACCGCCTTCCGCTCGATCGACCTGTTGATCAGCGAGAGGCCTCGCTTGAACAGCTTGACCTTATCGGGTTCGGTCCTGCTTAGGAGCCTCGCGCCTCTTGCCAGGGCCTGTCGGAACTGGGAGAGCGGCGAGGGGTCATAGGGAGGGGTTGGGCCCTCGTTTTCCTCCTCCTTCACTGGCGTGAATCCGTCCTGTCCATTGAAGACGTCCGAGGAAGATACGCCGACGTCGATGACCATTTCTCGTTCGGACTTGCTCATTCCACTCCCACGTTCCTTATCTTACTCGCCCCTCATGGGCGAAGATGACATGGACCAGTAAGCGGTTCGATAGCTCGCCATCTTACCGTCAGCATCTATAACCTTACCCGGTTCGAGCGTTTATATAGGCTATTTCCTAGGAATCAAGTGTGATAATGGAATATAATAAACGAAAAGAATTAATTATGGCATATCGCAGCCATACCAGATAGGAGCCGCGAGGCCATCGGCCGATGGCGTTGCCCGCCGTTATCAGTCTTGATAGCGCTCGCCGCGGATCCCCCATCACGAAGGAACCCTTTTTATGTTCATTCAGGAATCAAGTAAGGCCTGATGGGAGGAAGCCACTTGACCGAATTCAGGACCGTTTCTGTGGTGGTATGCACCTACAACCGCAAGGAATGGTTGGAGCGCTGCCTCGCCGGGGTTCAGGCTCTGGTACCCGCCCCCATGGAGGTCATCGTGGTGGACGGTCCCTCCACTGACGGAACGCGCGAGCTCCTTGACGATTTATCTGGCAAGGGCTCGGTGATAGTCGTCCCCCAGCCCTCTTTGGACGGCATATCCGCCGCCAGGAACCTCGGACTGCAGGCCGCCAAAGGGGACGTGGTCTGCTTCCTCGACGACGACACCATCCCTGAAAAGGGCTGGCTGGCCGGAATCCTCTCCGCCTACGACGACGAGAAGGTGGGAGGGGCTGGAGGGCCGGTCCAATACATGTCAGGGGAGCTGGCTATGGGGAAGAACGCCGTCTCCATCTATGGGGATTGGTCGGACGAGTCGAAAGGTCAGAGCACAGTAGGATTGTATCCGGTCATGGTGGGGTGCAACATGTCCTTCCGCACCTCCGTCCTAAGGGAGGTGGGCGGCTTTGACCCTTACTTCCGCTACCATCAGGACGAGACGGACGCCTGCCTTCGCGTGTTCCTTTCGGGGCATGATATCCGTTACATGGAAACGGCCTCGGTCAGGCACGAGTGGTGCGAAGGATCCTACAGGAAGGACAGGTTGAAATGGTACCTCAAGCTGCGATTCATGTGGGGTCGGAACAACGCTCACCTCGTAAGGAAGAACTTCCCCGGCAAAGTGAGTCTGGGCGGATATCTCGCTCACCAGGCATCAATGGCGGTGGGGAAGCGCGTCGCCACCGGACCGCAGTCTAAGGGGAAGGAATCGGGTGTCGCGATCCCTCGCCCGCTGATCTGGATGGGAGCCGCGTTCGAGGTGTACGGCGCCATTCTGGGATGGCGATGAATCACCGAAGCCTGCGCCTGAACCATTCGATGAGCTCGGTATCGTTCTTGCGCCGGTAGAGATAGATGATCATAATAGAGCCGACTATGCCCACCGCCGCCAACCCGCTCATGACCAAGGCGCCCTGGTAGGTGCTTGCCCAATTCTTGGCGACCGTGGAGTGTCCTCCGTCGGAGGCCGGGATCGGCAGGGGCGTGGCCTGGGCCATGTTGGAGCTGGCGCCGTTGCCCATGACGTTCATGGCCGCCACATAGTAACGATAGGTGACGTTGGCGGTAAGGCCCTCATCGAGCAGTGCATGCACCGAGGCAGGGACGATGGCCACGATCCTGAACGCCGCACCACCCTCGGAGCGATAGACGACATAGGTGGAGATCGAGGCGCCACCATCCGTTGCGGGGGTCGACCAGGCAAATGTGATGTTTCGCACCCCTTCCTTGATCAGCGATATCTCGGGCTGGCCGGGCACATCGGCGACCGAGATCCCCACTTCCTTTCCAGGCCCTTCCCCGACTGAGTTTACCGCCCGGACCTGGTAGCGGTGAGAGGAGGCGGGAGCGAGGTTGCGGACCACGTAATCCTGGGTCGAGGCGTCCAAGCGGACCACCTTGGCCCATTGCCCATCGACCAGCTCGTAAAGATCATACCAGATTATGGCTGAGCCGTTGTCCTCCGTCGGGGGCGTCCAGGAGATGAGCGCGACCGGCCCCTCCACGGAGGCCCCGATGAGCTCCGGTGCGCCAGGCAGCCACATGGGCGTCACCGGGTCCGCCCTGATCATGGAGCCCTCCATGAAGCGATTGACCGCGGAGACCGCATACCAATATGTGATGCCGTTGACGAGGCCCTCGTCCTCGAAGGATAGAGAGTCGTTGACCGTGGCGATGCGCTGAAGGTCGGAGGGGTCGGTGCCACGGTATACGCAATATGCCTCCACAGGCGCGCTTCCAGCCTCGCTCGGAGGCAGCCACTGCAAGAGCGCTGAGTTCTGGCCAGAGGTCACTATGAGTGCGCTGGGCGAGGACGGTGGAAGCGTAGTGGTGGTCGCCGTCGCCTCGTTCGAGTAGGGTCCTTCCCCTGCCCCGTTCACCGCCGAGACCAGGTAACGATAAGTGGCTCCATTCTCCAATCCTGAGTCCAGGTACTCGAAGGTGACGTTCACTTGCGCGATGAGGAACCAGCCGCCCTGCGACCCAGTGCGGTAGATGTCGTATCCGACTATGGCATCCCCGCCATCGTCGGATGGGCTGGACCAGGTAAGGGTGACCTCGGAGTTGCCGCCTACTGCAGTGAGGCCTAACGGCGCTGCCGGGGTGGTGAGGGGCTTGGCCGAGGCGACGGAGGACCTCACCCCCTCGCCAGCGGCGTTCAGCGCCGAGACCGCATAGCAATAGTGGATGCCGTTGACGAGCCCCTGATCAAGATATGTTGTCGTGTTGACATTTGCGATCATCACCATGCTTCCCAGGTCCTCGCCACGGTAGACGTTGTAGCTGGTTATCGGGATGCC
>JAJRAN010000127.1 GCA_028682915.1 Methanomassiliicoccales archaeon
AGAAGTCATCCGAGGAGCACTTGGTCCTCAAGGGCATCTCCATCAAGATCATGCCTCAGAATGTTGTGACCATCATCGGCCCCAGCGGGAGCGGGAAGAGCACGCTTCTGCGGTGCTTCAACCGCCTGAACGAGCCGACCTCGGGCAAGATCTATTTCGAAGGCTACGATGTAACGGACCCGAACATCGACATCAACCTGATCCGAACCCAGATGAACATGGTGTTCCAGAGCTTCAACCTCTTCATGCACCTGACGGCGCGGAAGAACGTGTCACTGGCCTTGCGCAAGGTCAAGAAGATGTCCGCGGCGGACGCCGATGCAAGGGCCATGGAAGCCCTTAAGAAAGTGGGCTTGGCGGACAAGGCCGACGCCTTCCCTGGCCAGCTGTCCGGGGGGCAGCAGCAACGCGTGGCCATCGCCCGAGCCTTGGCCATGGAGCCCAAGGTCATCCTCTTCGATGAGCCGACGTCAGCATTGGACCCGGAGCTCATCGGCGAGGTCTTGGATGTCATGAAGAGGCTGGCCAGGGAAGGAATGACCATGGTAGTGGTGACCCATGAGATGGGGTTCGCCCGGGACATGGCCGACTGGGTGTTCTTCATGGACGACGGCCTCATCGTGGAGCAAGGACCACCCGAGGAGATATTCGTCAGGCCGAACAACGAGAGAACGAAGTTGTTCCTGAAGCGCATATTGGCCGAGATAGAGGAGTTGGACCCGCTCAAGCCCAAGTACGAAGGTCAGGCACCATGAGGGCGATCTGGCTACCTTCCCCACCACTTAACAACATATAAATAGGCTCGCGGGGATACGCCATGCCATGTCAAGCCCTGCAGCCTACCAGGTCTCTTCTGGCGTTGTTAGCTTGCAGGTTTTGGTTATTTGAGCAGGGGACACTTTCCTTTGGAAAGAAGTCCCCCCGGAGTGTTGTAAGATGAACCAGCATAGGGTCTTGGCGGCGCATCGTTCCTCGTTCCCAGGCGCGGCCATGGACCTCTGGAGGTCCATCCGAGGAAAGGGTCGGAGGGAGAATTGATGGAAGTCATTTCGATGGTCGTCAACGACGAGTTCGGTGTCATGCAGAGGGTGATGGGCGTGTTCACGCGCAAGAAGATCAACGTGGACACAATCGTCGTCGGGCGATGCGAGATCGCTGGAAAGTCGCGGATCGTGCTGACCGTCAAGGACATTGAGATGGCCAATGTGGCCGTGGCCGACCTGCAGCGGCTGCACGACGTCGTCCATGTGGAAGTAGTGGACATCACCAGGCACGAAGCGTATGCGCTGGTTGAGAACTCTCATGGAAAGGCGCGATTGGTCGGCTCCTTGGCCGAGGTGGACAAGATAATCGAGGCCTCCAAGCCGGAGATATTTATCCGGGCGGTAAACGCGCTCTGAGGGAAAGTATCAATTCTGACGATCTAGATTCAAGGCATGGAAGGGGCTCATCATGGCGACGCAGAAGGTCTGGATGGACGGAAAGCTGGTGGATTACGATAAGGCGAACATTCACATCATGACCCACTGCCTCCACTACGGCGGAGGGGTCTTCGAGGGCATTCGACTTTACGAGACCGAGAAGGGAAGGGCGATATTCCGCCTCAGGGAGCACATGCAGAGATTCCTGGACTCGGCGAAGATCATCTCGCTCAAGATCCCCTACTCGCTGGACGAGATATGCGAGGCGACCAGGGAAGCGGTCCGAGCCAACAAGGGCGTCAAGGTGGACTATATCAGGCCCATCGCCTACTACGGAACCGGCACCTATGGCCTCAACCCCATCAAGCTGCCCACGAGCATCGCCATAGCGGTCGTGTACATGGGCGTGTACCTAGGGGAGGAGCAGATGCAGAAGGGCGCCAAGCTGATAACCTCGAGCTGGGAGAAGCCCTCCAACCGGGCTCTGCCGGTCAACGCCAAGGTCTGCGGCCATTACGTCAACTCGGTGCTCGCTCGCCTCGAGGCGGTGAACAAGGGCGCGGACGAGGCGCTCATGCTCAACTCCGAGGGCAACGTGGCCGAGGGCACGGGCGAGAACATCTTCATGGTGCGAAAGGGTAAGCTTTACACCACTCCCATCTCCGCCGGCATTCTAGAGGGCATCACAAGGGACTCGGTCATGGTCATCGCCGACGACCTGGGCATGCCCGTGACCGAGCGGGACATAACCCGCGGGGAGCTCTACATCGCCGACGAGGTCTTCATGACCGGGAGCGCCGCCGAGGTTCAGCCCATCTACTCCATCGATGGATTGGTCATCGGCCAAGGGAAGCCAGGGCCCATGACCCTGAAGCTGCAGAAGGCCTTCTGCGAGGCGGCCCGAGGCAAAGACCCGAAATACTGGCACTGGCTGGACTTCGTTTGACCCACATTTAAAACCTCTTCCATCTCTCCCTTTTACCTTGGATCGAGATCCTCGCACTATATCAAATAATGATAAATCAATCCGAGCAGACGGTCTCATGGGGAAAGGAAGTGGAGAAGGGTCATCTGGAAAGACCTCCTGGTCTTACAGATTCTTGGTTATACTGGCTGTGGCTGTCGTGATTGCAGGCGGCTTGGCGGTACCATTGATCCTTACCAGCATGGAAGTTGAGGTCACTGGCCAAGTGGTGGACTCCAATGGCGATCCTATCTCCGGTGCGACGGTGTCAACCTGGAGAGGTTCTGCGATATCCGACGAGAATGGAATGTACTCTCTCAAGGCAATCGATGTCGGCAAGGTGGCCCTGAGAGCGGAGGCGGATGGACACTGGACGCAGAAGAAGGAGGCGAAGAACGAGGAAGGTAGATTCGTCGCCAGTTTCACCCTCATAGAGGACATCGTGAGCTATGTCCCGATAGGTGTGATCTTCCTAGACCTCAGGGAGGGCACCAAGCTGAATGGCACCTTGACAATACTTAGTAACGCCCTTGAAAGCGAGCGCTGGATCCAGATCGACGATTTCGCGCCTGGAAGTGATAAGGATTGCCGCATCCACTTCGGCGAATATGGTAGCTCTAGCTCATCGATGGACCTTTGGTATTATTATGTCCCCTATCACGCAACCAGTTTCATTGAAATGACCAAAGTCACCATCTCCGGCGTCTATGGTGAGACACCAGGCCAGTGCGAGAACTGCTACGTAAGAGGTTGGATGGGGGTGGGGAATAACCATTTTCTATTTGACATGCCCGATTATCTCACACCAAGCGAAACCCAGATCGAAGATACGATACGTCCAGAGGCCAGTGGGCAAACATCCATATCCAATGCGCCAGAAGGCAGCTACCGACTGAACGACGCCTTCGGCGTCAAGGTGAGCGTCTCGATCCTAGGCATGCCATTCAACTGTACCTTGCCGGTCACCTTGGGGCCTGCGAAGGACGCAGCGCCTTACATCAGTATCCAGCTCTACTGCATGGACAATAGCACGGCGACAGTGAAGGAGCTCTGGGAAGGAGGGCATGTCGTGCATATATGGGAGATCGGCACATAGGCCTGGTAAAAGGGCGTTCGCTCCCTGGGACGATCATCTGCCCGCTGCTGTACCAATCCTCTGGAATAGCTTGTTCTCCTCCTCGCGCTCCAGGATGTAGAAGACGCCGTTCACGATGATCTCCAGGTCGGAGATGATGATGTTCCTGCCCTTGACCTTCTCATCGAGCCAGGCCTTGAACGCCTTCTCGACGCCCACGGGCGTGACCATCTCCTCCACGTTCTTGAGGTAGGATTCGAACCCCCTCGGCCCACCGTCCGCCTTGTCCACCAGGTATCTGATCTCCACCTTCATATCGATCGACCGGAAATAGAAGTTAGAGGCGATGGTTGAAAAACATTTGCTTCCACGCTGATTCACGTTCTGGCGCGGTCATGTTTCGATACAAACCAAGGGACCTTGTAGGGGTTAAATAGCCCAAGCATCACATATGAGAGGGCACTGGTGGCCATATGTACGAGATCAGGTTCCACGGTCGCGGGGGGCAAGGCGCGGTGATGGCGGCGCAGACTCTCGCCGAGGCGGCGGTGCTTCAGGGCTTCCACGCCCAGGCCTTCCCCTACTTCGGCGCGGAAAGAAGGGGCGCCCCGGTCAAGGCCTTCACCCGGATCGACGAGAAGCGCATCAGCCTCAAGAGCCAGATATACAAGCCTGACATGCTCGTCATTCTGGACGGGGGATTGCCGGACATCGAGCCCATCGCCGACGGCCTTAGGCCAGAGGGCAAGGCGGTGGTGAACACAACCCTCAGGCCAGAGGAGTACGACCTGGGCATCTCGGTGGACTGCGTGACCGTCGACGCCACCACCATCGCCTATGAGAAGCTCAAGGCGCCGATCGTCAACACCGCCATTCTCGGAGCGATCGCCAAGGCTGACGACATCGTTTCCTTGGACCATGTTTTGCAGGCGATCAAGGACAAGTTCGGGGAGAAGCTGGGAGAGCGGGCGGGCGTCCTGAACGCCGAGGCGGCCAAGACCGCGTATGATACCTGCATCGAAGGCCGCTGCAAAGGTGAGCGCCCGTTGGTCCAAAAGGCCACTTGGCTTCCTCCCTGGGAGGAGATACCGCCCGGGACCGCGCTGCCCGTCGCCAACATGGGCGAGGTGGTCGTCGGTCCGGGAAGCTCCTGGCAGAACCTTACGGGGACTTGGCGCATCCAGAGCCCGATGTACAAGAAGGACAAGTGTGTGCGCTGCCTGCGCTGCTGGTGGTCCTGCCCCGAGGGCACGATCAAGCGCCAGGAGGACGACTACATGCGCTGGGACTACCGTTATTGCAAGGGTTGCGGCGTTTGCGCCAACATCTGCCCAGCCTCGGCCATCGAGATGAAGAAGGGGGCGAGGGAATGGTGACTAAGGTGATATCCGCGGACCACGCCGTGGCCTGGGCGGTCCGCCTGGCCAGGGCCGAGGTCGTTCCAGCTTTCCCCATCACCCCGCAGACGCTGATAATGGAGTTGATCTCGGAGTTCATAAACGACGGTGAGATGGACGCCGAGCTGATCCCGGCGGAGAGCGAGCATTCGGTGATGAGCGTGGCCGTAGGCGCTTCGGCCGGGGGGGTGCGCACCTTCACCGCCTCCGCCTCTCAGGGACTGGCCCTCATGCACGAGATGCTGTACGCGGCCCCGCAGAACCGTTTGCCCGTGGTCATGGTAAACGTGAACCGCTCCCTGGGCGCGGCCGCGGGCATCTGGCTGGAGCACAACGACTCCATGCCGGAGCGCGAGTCGGGTTGGCTTCAATGTTACGTGGAGGATAATCAGGAGTCACTGGACATGGTCCTTCAGGCCTATCGGATCGCGGAGGACATCCAGGTGATGCTGCCGACGATGGTATGCCTGGACGGCTTCGTGCTCTCCCACACCGTGGAGAGGGTGGAGATACCTGGGCAGGAGGATGTCGACGCCTTCCTTCCCAAGTTCAAGCCCATGAACGTCCTGGACACCGAGAGCCCCAAGGTCTTCAACCCCATCGTACCCCCAGACTACGTCGTGGAGATGCGCTACCAGCTGGACTGGGCCATGGACTCGGCCCGCGAGGTCATCGAGAAGGTGGACAAGGAGTTCGGCGCGCGGTTCGGAAGGTCGTACGGGGGCCTGTTCGAACGGTACAGGATGGAGGACGCGGAGTACGCCCTGATCACCCTTGGTACCGCTACCACCACCGCCAGGGCGGCCGTGGACGAGCTCAGGGCCCAAGGAAAGAAGGCCGGCCTAATCAAGCTGCGCTTCATGAGACCATTCCCCGAGAAGGAGCTGGTGGAGGCCACCGAGGGACTCAGGGCCTTGGGGGTGTTCGACCGCTCCATCGCCATGAACCGCTACGGGCCGGTGTTCACCGAGGTCCGGGGCGCGTTGGCGAGCACGGACCTTCCCCTCACCGACCACATCGGCGGCCTCGGAGGCAGGGACCTGACCCTGGAGGACATGCGCGCGATCTATTCCATCATCGGGCGGAGCGCGGAGAGCAGGCCGGAAAGATGCGTTTTCTGGCACAGCCTGAGGGGGGAGCAGCGATGAGCGAGGCGAAGGACATAACCAAGCTGACGTTGAGGGACGTGCCCAACAAGGATTACTTCCTCTGGGGGCACGGAGCATGCCCTGGTTGCGGCGTGGCCATCGCCGTCAAGAACATCATGCGCATCCTCGGCCCTGATACGATCGTATACGTCCCGGCCTCCTGCCTGGTGGTCTTCGCGGCGCAATACCCCACATCGGCCTTCGATGTGCCGTACTTCTTCACCGCGTTCGAGAACACCGGCGCCGTGGCCACCGGCATAAAGGCGGCCATGAGGCGCAAGGGCAAGAAGGCCGCGGTCGTGGGCTTTGCCGGGGACGGGGGCACGTTTGACATCGGCCTGCAGGCTCTTTCGGGCGCGGCGGACCGCAACGAGGACATTCTGTACGTATGCTTGGACAACGAGGCCTACATGAACACCGGCATCCAGATGTCGGGGGCGACGCCCTTCGGGGCTTGGACCACGACGTCGCCGGTGGGCAAGGTGATCAAAGGCAAGCGGCGCTTCAAGAAGGACGTGGACCACATCATGGCGGCGCACGAGCCTCCTTACATGGCGACGCTGTCGATCGCGCATTTCAACGATTTCGTGCGCAAGGTGGAGAGGGCGAAGTCCATCGAGGGGTTCCGCTTCCTGCACGTGCTCACCCCTTGCGTCCCTGGATGGAGGTCCGAGTCCTCCAGGACCATGGAGATAGCCAAGCTGGCGGTCGAGACCGGGATGTGGACGCTGTTCGAGGCGGTCAAAGGCGAGTCGAGCCTGACCTACAAGCCCTCGACCATGCTGCCGGTCACCGACTACCTCAAGCTGCAGGGGAGGTTCGCCCACATGACCGTGGACGACGTCAACGCGCTCCAGAGGTGGCTGTGCATGAAGTGGTGGGTGCACTACAAGGACCAGGTGGAGGCACCGCCCTGCAAGCTGTACGAGACGGAAAGGCCGGTCGCGCATGATGGGGACCCGCTGCATGGGGTGTGATCGCTAGGATGAGGAATGCCCTGCCAAAGCATGACAAGTATTATATCGGGAGTTGATACCTCTTGGTTTTACCATAATTGGGGGAGACCACGGGGACAAACCAGCCTGAGTCGGGGCGCAAGGGCTCCGCTCAGGCACACTTCTTCGATTATCCCGTGAAAACTTGTTCTATACTATGATTATGAGGATCAGACAGAGCCCATCAGGAACTTCTTAGCTTCCTTGTAGGAATCCTCCACCACATGAAGAGAACACCTATGGCTCTCTGGCACCAGCCCGAAGATATTCGCGAACTCGATCAGCTGCTCGCTGAATGCCGACTGGTCCGTCAGGCCGGTATTGAGGCCGACCGCCTTCTTATAGTCCATGTACTCGAAGACCTCCTTGGCCTCCTCGATATCGTTCGGGTCGCGCATCATCTGGATATCAAGCATGAAGTGGCGCCAGTTCGCCACCCACATGGTATTGAGGATATATGCAGGGCTGGGCTGGTTGATCAGGAAATCCCGGTATTCCTTCCTTCCCCCAAGTGCGATACCATAACAATCATCGACCGGCCCCCCCTCCCTATCCTTAAGGATGGTCACTGGCACATGGATATTCCTAGTAATGATCTCCATATTGTTGAAGGCGTTCCCGCATTGCCCATAGAAGATGAGGACGGACTGCGTCAGGCTCTCGATCTGACCAATAGCCTTCACCACGGTTTCCCGCAATAAAGGAGGGCTCTGATGCAGCTCAAGCGGCTTGACCCAGATGATGACATTGACGCCGTTCGACATCTGGAACTGCCTGAGGTCGAAGTTCTCATCGAACAAACTCAACCTCTTCTCCGGAGCCATCCTCTGGATCTTGCTGGCAACGGTCCCCTCCGAGGTAGAGTCGATAACGACGACCTGCTTGACATCGGGATCGCGCGCGACGACGTAGGCCATCTCATCCTCTAGGACCTGGCAACCGATTATCCCCAATACCCTTTCTTTGGGCGTCGGTGAGTTGGTCGTAAGAGTCCCCAAGGCCGATTCATTAGTGGATGAAAGCTTCAGCGCCATCACCTCATTGTCTGGCGATGATGCTCTGCACCATAGCGCTTGGCTGTCCGGGTCATCATCACGATGTTCTCCATCGGTGTGTACATCTCCAGGCTACCACCTGGTGCGACCGCGTCAATGCCTTCGTCTATGCATCTCCTCGTCTCCTTCTCGACGTTGCTGGCACTGCCCATCAGCAGTGTCGTGGTCGGGCTTACGTTCCCAATGATCGCCATACCCCTGCTTTCGGCCATGCCTCTTAAGATGGGGATTGGCACCTCCTCATCGATGCTCAGTGCATCGACGTCGATCTCCACCATCCTCTCCAGCTGCTCCCCCGAGATCCTGCCGCAGAGGTGCATGATCGATTCGATGTCCAACCTCCTCATCTCATTGGCGATTCGGTCCTCGTATGGCTCAGCGAATTCGTGGAAATGGTTGAAGGTGAGAACCTCGCTGTTTGATAGCGAGTCATCAACGACTATCTGGTCCACTCCCACCTCAACCGCGGCTCGCAGGTATTCCACAATGAAGTTGGTCGTCTTACCTAGCAGAGCCCGGAGAAGCTCAGGCTCATTGTCCATGTCCAATAGGACCTCATGGTCGCCCCGCAGCTGCATGGCCAGCATTAATGGCGAGGTGATCCCGATGAAAATCGGGACCTCCTCCGACCCTTGCCATTCCGTCTCGAGCCTTCGGACCGCCTCGAGGACGTGAGGGACCCTGCCCTCCGTTCTTGGGTCGGGAACTCGAAGATCGTCGACATCCGATGGCGAGGAGATTATACGCTGAAGCACAATTGGCAGACGTTGGGCGCTCTTGTGACCAGTGATAACGCCGAAGGCCGACACCTCGACCGATTCATCGAACGGAACACGAACGTTCTCGAATCCGGCCTTATCATGTACGGCGATCGCCATTCTCGCCATCTTGACAGGATTGTCCAGAACCTCGGATTCATGGCAACCGGCGCACCTCATCAAGGCAGCCGTGGCCGCGTGCATCGGGCAGATCACTGGAGGTCGATCGACTGGTACATGATTCAGGACGTCGTTCAATCTGTCGTACTCGTTCAACCCGCTTCTTCCCCCAATCCCCACCATGAAATTCTTGACGATGTCAAATTCGTTCAGTGACCTTATCTCATTATCGGTCGGAGGCATCGATTTGTTTCCCGGATGGCGCGCGATCTAGAGGTTGGGCACGACTCGCAGATTTCAAATAACCCCATTCACTTGGAAGGGGCGAATGAGCGAGATCGAGCAGAGCATCCGCCAATTCGCCCTGCAGAACGCCATCCTGCACGATGGCAAGGCGGAGGCCAAGAACGTCATCAACAAGGTCATAGGCAAGCACCCCGAGATCAAGAAGGAGATGGGCAAGTGGGTGCCGGTCATTAACCAGATCGTGGCCGCAGTCAATTCCCTCGACCCGTCCGCCCAACGTTCCGAATTGGAGGCCACGGCGCCCGAGCTCCTGGTCAAGAAGGAATCATCCTCCGAACCGAAGCTGCGCCCCTTGGACGTCGAGGAAGGCCAGAAGGTGGTGATGCGCCTCGCCCCCTTCCCCTCCGGGGCGCCGCACATCGGCAACCTCCGCTCATTCATCCTCAACGACGAATACGTCAAGCGCTACGATGGGAGACTGTTCCTCATCTACGACGACACCATCGGCAGCGATGAGAAGGCGGTTCTGGTCGAGTCCTACGACCTCATCAAGGACGCCATGACCTGGCTAGGGATAAGGTTCCACGGGACCTACTACAAGTCGGAGCGCATGGAGCACTACTACGAGTGGGGCCTGAGGCTGATCGAGGCCGGCTCCGCCTACGCATGCTTCTGCGATTCCGAGACTCTGAGGAAGAACCGCGAGCAAGGGATCGAGTGCGAGCACCGCTCCATGCCGGTGGAGGAGCAGTTGCGCGTCTGGAAAGGTATGCTCAAGGGCGATTACCGCGAGGGCGACGTCGTCATTCGCGTCAAGACGGACATGAGGCACAAGAACCCCGCCTTCCGCGATCGCGTCCTGTTCCGGATTTCGGAGAAGGCCCATCCCCGGGTCGGCAACAAGTACCACGTCTGGCCCCTCCTAGAGATGACCTGGGCCGCGGACGATTACCTGCTGGGCATGACGCACGTCATCCGAGGCAAGGACCTGATGATGGAGGACGAGATGGAGAACCTGATCTGGCAGAAGCTCGGCCTAACCCCCATCACCCAGTTCCTGCACTTCGGCATGCTGCGCGTGGAGGACGCCAAGATCTCCAAGTCCAAGGCGTACAAGGAGGTGACCTCGGGAGAGTACATCGGTTGGGACGATCCGAGGACGTGGAGCGTTCAGTCCCTCAGGGCGAGGGGCTTCGTCCCCGAGGCCATACGCCACTTCATCATCGACATGGGCATGTCCCTATCGGACATAACCACCCCGGCGGAGAACATGTACGCCTACAACCGCTCCATAATCGACCCGAAGTCGCCGCGCTCAACCTTCCTGCCCGATCCGGTCGAGGTCATCATCGAGGGATTGCCTGCCGGCCTGACGGAGGTCAGGATGCCCGTGCACCCTGAGCATCCGGAGATGGGCACGAGGACGCTTAGCGCTTCCGACCATGTCCTCCTGGCCAAGAGGGACTTCGAGACCTTGCAGGGAAAGGAGGTCCGTCTCAAGGACTTCTGCAATGTCATCCTCGAGGGAAAGAAAGCGAGCTTCTCGTCCGTGGGGAACAAGGACCTGCCACGCATCACCTGGCTCAACGCCCTCGATGATAGGCTCGTCGGCGTCAAGGTGATGATGGAGGACGGGGAGCTGGTCTCGGGAATGGGCGAGCCAAACCTGAGGGAAATGCCGTTGCCCTCCGTCGTCCAGTTCGAGCGTTTCGGCTTCGCATCGCTGAGCAAGAGGGACGTCTATGGCAACGTACAGGCGTTCTACACTCATAAGTAGGGATCTCCCAAGGGCCAGAGTGGCGAGGCCTCTATGAGCGAGCGTCCGCTCCTCGGCATCCCCACCTTGATCGAGCTACCTGACTTCCAGAGGACGGTCGAGCTGGCCCTCGAGCTCAAGGTCGACTTCATCGAGCTCAACATGAACATGCCGGAGTTCTGTCCCGAGTCCCTTCCCGCCAAGGAAATTAGGGAGTGCCGGAGGAGGACCGGCCTGGACTTCACCATCCACATGCCCGACGACTCGGACCTGGCGTCCTTCCATGACCCCATAAGGGAAGGGCACATGGCCAGATTCGGGGAGACGGCGCGCTGGGCCGCCGAGGCCGGCGCCAGGCTCATCAACCTGCACCTAAGCCCTGGCATCTACTTCACGCTACCGGACAGGAGGGTCTGGATCTACGAGAGCTACTATGACCGGTTCATCGGCAACCTCCGGGAGGCGTACGGTAAAGTCATCGGCTACGCCCGCGATTTCGGGGTCATCGTCTGCACGGAGAACGTGACCAACTTCAACATGCCCTTCGTAGGAAAGGCCATCGACGACCTGTGCGCCATGGACGGATTCTACTTGACATGGGATGTGGGCCACGACGCCCGGACTGGTTACAAGGAGAAGGACGTGCTGCTGCGCCATTCCGACAGGATCAGGCACATGCACCTGCATGACTACAACGGAACCTCCGACCATCAGATACCCGGGACCGGCAACCTGGACATCGCTGGCCATCTTCGCTTCGCCAAGGACCGCGGGGCCAGCGTCCTGATCGAGACCAAGACCCTCGAGTCGCTGAAGGAGTCGGTGAGGGTGGTCAGGGCGATGCTTCCCTGATTGTAACCCTTAAAATAATGCGCCAACGTTCAGGTAAGAGGTGCCTCATTGCCCCTCGATCTAACGCAACGCTACGTCAACAAGCTCGCCCAGCGCGTCGCGGACAGCGTCTCCTTCGAGAAGGTGGCGCGCATCGAGGACGTCATCCCTGAGAGAATCGAGCGCACGGCCATCAACGTCCGCATCCCCTTCTGCGCCTTCAAGTGCAGCTATTGCGCGCTCCCTGGCCAATCATATGACGAGAGGCAGGCCAACATCTTCCTGGTGGCGGTCCAGGAGGAGCTGCGCTTGTACGCGCAATACCTGCACAAGCCGAAGATAGAGAGGCTGTACATATCCGGCGGGACGCCGTCGCTGATGCACGATAAGCTGGAAATCCTGGCGTCCTTGGTGGAGGAGCAATTCAACAAGCCGCCCACCATCGCCATGGAGGCGTCCCCGGCCGACCTCACACCAGAGGTCCTGGAGAACCTGCGCAAGGCCGGCATATCGCAGATCAGCATCGGGGTGCAGACCTTCGATGAGGCGGTCCTGAGGAAGCAGCTGGGCCGCAACATCACCAAAGAGAGGATGGTCGAGACCCTACGTCAAGTGATGTCGTCTGGCTTCGACTACGTGAACATTGACCTGATGTTCTCCTTGCCCGGACAGACCAAGGAGTCCTTGGCAAGGGACCTGGAGATCGCCGCCGACCTGGGCGTGCACGGGATCTCCACCTATCCACTGATGCTCTTGGAGTACACGCAGATGACCAAGAGGGTAAGGCGCGAGGTCGCTGTCAAGGGGAACGACGCGTCCATACAGGACCCTGGCCAGGAGAGGGAGCAGTACCAGCAGATATTGGATTCGCTGCGCCCCCATGGCTACAAGATGCGCGCCATATGGTCATTCTCCAAGAGGCCGGAGGCCTATGAGGGACCTTACGAGCACTCGCAGTTCGTCGGCATCGGGCCCCGGGCCTGGGGCATGGTCGGGAACTGCCTCACCCTCAACACCAGCAACGTCTTCGACTACCTCGCCCGGCTGGAAGAGGGGTTCCTTCCCTTATACGCGTACTCTTCGATCCGGGCGCACGCCACCGGTAGCTTCGCCCGCTGCTTATACCGGGGGAAGATATCGAAGGCCGAGGTCAGGGGGCTTGGCGAAGAGGACGCCAAGATCTCGCGGTACGTGCACTTGATGAGGCTCCTCGGCTTGGTGAGGGACGAGGGCGATCATTTGGTTCTCACGGACAAGGCCTTGGCGCTGGGAAGCTCGGCGACGAAGAAGATTGCGATGGCGACCTTGGAGAAGACCAATGCCATGATACGCGAGTCCGCCTCCCTGTACAGTGAGGAAGGCCAGGCGCCGATGGCGCAGCAGGAGTTCGTGGCCCTCTCATGACCTCAAAAGTGCCCTTCCTCGCTTGATAAACCTTTTATATGACCATACCTTTGGGACCGATGCTCTTCTGAGCCGATGAATGATGACGATGTTCATCGAACATCTGAAGGAGGTATAGATTTGGCAAAGGCAATATTCGTGCGCTTCGAAATGCCGAAGGAGCTTCAAGATAAGGCTTACGAGATCATCGAGACCGCTCGCGACACCGGCCGCGTGAAGAAGGGGACCAACGAGGTCACCAAGCTCATCGAGCGGGGCGAGACCTCGTTCGTGGTCATGGCCGAGGACGTCCAGCCTCCAGAGATATTGGCCCACATGCCGCTCCTCTGCGAGGAGAGGAACATCCCCTACGCGTACGTGGCGTCCAAGGCGGAGCTCGGGAACGCCTGCGGGCTTTCCAAGCCGACCGCCTCCGTGGCGGTCGTCGAGGCCGGCAAGGCCAAGCCCCTGATCGACTCATTGGCCGAGCAGGTCAAGAAGCTGAAGAAGTGAAAGGGTGGATTGAATGGCTGAGGGAGACGATAGCATACCCTGCGAAGTGGTCGAGATCATCGGTCGCACAGGAATGACCGGCGAGGCCACCCAGGTCAAGGTGCGCGTCCTCGAGGGCCGCGACAAGGGGCGCATCATCACGCGCAACGTCATGGGCCCGATGAGGA
>JAJRAN010000045.1 GCA_028682915.1 Methanomassiliicoccales archaeon
ACGGAACATCCCTTAGCCAGGGATTGCTTCGTCTTCTCAATCATTTCCACGGTCTTCAGCCCCACGTTCCCAGAGTTGCGCGTCTCGGTCATCGGGTCCCCGATGCTCTGCAGGAAGTGCACTAGCTCGGTGCGAATAGTGTTGTTGCGCTCGACTCCCAGCCGATAGGTGTATCCCGACTCGTATATCATGATCTCCTGAGCAACGGCGTCGATGTAAGCGGAGCGGTTCTCACCGATGACGCTGATCTGCCTGACCTTCCTCGGCGAGAGCCAGCTCAATGTGGCATGAGAGACCGCCCCCGAGGCCATCTCCGAAACGATGTAGGCCGTCTCCTCCAGCTCCTTGCGCCTGAAGGGCTTGGCAACGCAGGTGACCCTGACCGGCCACTCGTCCATCAGGTAGTTTATAATATCAAAATAATGAGGAGCCAGATCGACGATCACGTCCCGGTCGGAGAAAGGCTGCTCCAGGTTGGTCCATTCCATCTCCAAAAGGAAGACACGGCCGAAGAACCTCTCCTTGATGAGGCGCCGTATCTCGGCCAGCGCATTGTTGAAACGGTAGATGTGCCCGACGCTGAGGGTGAGATTCTTCCTTTCCGCCAGCTCCACCAGCTGCATCCCTTCCTCGGTCGTTAGCGTCATAGGCTTCTCGACCAGCACGTGCTTCCCTTTTTCCAGGGCCTCTTTGCATGCGGGGAAGTGGAGGGCGTTCGGGAGACAGACGTTCACGGCCTTGATATCAGGTATCGCCAGAACTTCCCGATAGTCGTGGAAGAGCCCTTCGACCCCGTAGCGGTCCTTGGCCTGCTCCAGGTTCTTGTCGGAAAGGTCCGAGACCGCCCTGACCTTGACGTTGGGTATGGCGGACCATTCCTCCACTATCTTCCTGCCCCAGTATCCAACCCCGAGCACGCCCACCTGGATCTTCATTTCCTACTTCCCCCAATAGAACTCCTTGATGGCCCCGCAGACCTCCTTGACTTCCGCCTCCTTCAAGGCCGGGAAGATAGGCAGGGACATGAGCTGGTTCGAGAGCGCTTCGCTCACCGGGAAGTCCCCCTCCTTGTAACCATACATCTGCTTGTATATGGGCTGGAGGTGGATCGGCACCGGATAGTGCACGCCGACCTCGATGCCCTTGGCCTCCATGTGCTTGGCCAGCTCGTCCCTGTGCTGGCAACGGATGACGTAGAGATGGAACACCGGGGTGACATCCTTGTCGCCCATGGACGGGACCACCACCTGCTCCATCCCCTTGAGCTCGTGGGAATAGAGCTTGGCCAGCTCCCTCCTGCGCTCGTTGTACTTTTCCAGATTGCGCAGCTGCACTCGGCCGATGGCGGCATTGCAGGTGTTGAGCCTCGAGGTGTAGCCGACGACGTCGTGGACGTATCGAGAAACGCGGCCGCAGTCCCGTAGCTTGGTGACCTCCTTGACCAACTTATCGTCGTTGGTGGTGATCATCCCTCCGTCCCCGCCCACGGTCATGTTCTTGGTGGGGTAGAAGGAGAAGCAGCCCACGTCCCCGATCGAGCCGGCCTTCTTCCCCTTGTACGAGGCACCGTGCGCCTGGCAGGCGTCCTCGACCAAGAGGAGCTTCTTCTTGCGGCATACCTCTACCAGGGGATCCATGTCTGTCGGGTTGCCGTAGAGATGGACCGGCAGAACGCCTGCGGTCTTCTCCTGGATGGCCTTGACGACCTTGATAGGATCGATGTTGTAGTCCCGCTCGCTGGAATCCGCGAAGGTGGGCTTGGCGCCCGCCTCGATGACGGCATTGGCGGTGGCGATGAACGAGAAAGGCGTGGTCAGGACCTCCTTCCCGCAGACCTTGGCGGCGATCATGGCCAACTGCAGAGCGTTGGTCCCGGAGGAACAGGAGATCGCATACTTGGTGCCAGTGTATCTCGCGAACTCCTCCTCGAACTTCTTGACGCTCTCGCCCATGACCAGTCGCTCGTTCCTAAGAGCGCTGGCCGCGGCCTCGATCATCTCGTCGCTCATCTCTGGTCTGCCCAATGGTATCTTTGCCATGCTCTCACTCCATCTTCTTCTTGACCTTGGCTGGGTTGCCCACGACCAAGGCTCCAGCGGGAACGTCCTTGGTGACAACCGCGCCCGCCCCGACCATCGCCCTCTCCCCGATGGTCACGCCGCAGACGATAGTGGCGTTGGCGCCTATCGAAGCGCCTTTCTTGACCTTGGTGGGCGTGATGCTCCAGTCACCGGTGGCATGCGGGTGGAGGTCGTTGGTGAACGTCGCATGCGGGCCGACGAAGACCTCGTCCTCGATAGCTACACCCGAGGGGATGAAGGCGTAAGCCTCGATCTTGCAGCGGTCCCCGATGACCACCCCGCGCTGGATCTCCACGAAAGCCGCGATCTTGCAGTCCCGGCCAATCTTGCATCCATAAAGGTTCACGAAGTCACGGACCACCGTGCCCTCGCCTATTTCGCAATCGTTGATGGAGGAATACTTGGCATACAGCTTGTACTTGAGGCCGCCCGGTTCCGCGCTCATCTGGCGCGCGATAGCGATGAAGGGATTAAAAGTTTGTTTCCGGTTCGCCGCGCCCGGAGGGCTCAAAATAGAATCAGGACATCGATCCCTTTAAATGGCTGGGTGGTCCAGATCGTGAGATTGGCTCGGCGCCGTCGCGCGACCGCACATATCAATACCTATTAATTGTGCGACGATGTTGGCGGGCGCATAATGTTGGTCAGCGTCGTCCTGAACGTCATGAACGAGGAGAAGAACATAGCCGACCTCCTCGACTCGCTCGTCACGCAGGAAGGCCCGATCGAGATCGTGGTGGTGGACGCCAACTCCCGCGACCGGACAAGGGAGATCGTGGAGAGGTATGTCCAGCAGTATCCTGGCCTGGTCAGGATGTACATAAAACCGGGTTCCCGGGGGCTCAGCACCAACTATGGCATCTCCCAGGCAAAGGGGGACGTCATCGCCTTCACCGGCGGCGACTGCATCGCCAACCCCTTCTGGATCAAGGAGCTGCGCAAGAGCATCATGGAGGGCAGCGCCGTGGTGGCAGGCAAGACCATCAACATGGGGCTGAAGGCCTGGGAGGAGCTGGACCGGGTGGAGCTCTTCTACCGGGGCGTCGACCTGTCCTACCCGAGCTGCAACGAGGCCTTCAAGCGGGAGGTGCTGGAGAAGGTGGGCGGGTTCGACACCTGGTTCATCACTGCCGAGGACATCGACCTGAACTATCGATCGGTGGACGCTGGCTTTGAGATCGTCTACAACCCCAACGCCGTCATCTACCACCGCACCAAGGCCACTTTGTACCGTTTCTATAAGCAGGCCTTCTGGAACGGGGCCGGCCGCAAGCAGCTCACCCTGAAGCACGGCCGCCTGTGGGGGAATTACGACCCCATGCGCATGATCCAGCAGAAGATGACCTTCTGGTCCTTCACCAGGCTGCTCGCGGCCGTCCTGGGCTACGTCGGCTTCAAGCTCTTCGACGCCAAAGGGCTCTACGGCAAGAAGATGCTGAAGGCCAAGTGAGGCGCCGTCAGGAGATATTATATCGGGTCAGCATCTACCGGTAGGGCTGGTGCCACCCTGAGGATAAGCATCGTCATCCCCACCATGAACGAGGAGAGGTCCATCGGCGCGGTAATGGACATGATCAATTCTACCATGCGCGCCACCAGGTACGATTTCGAGGTGCTCATCGTCGACCTCTCCAAGGACAGGACGAGGGAGATCGCCGCCTCCAAGGGAGCGAAGGTGATCGACGAGCCCCGAAGGGGCTATGGCCGGGCCTACAAGTCCGGCTTCGAAGCGGCCACTGGCGAGATCATCGCCACCTTGGACGCGGATTGCACCTACCCTGCCGAGGACATCCCCAAGCTGGCGGACATGCTCCAGTCCGAGGGGCTCGACTTCATCACCACCGACCGCTTCGCGGCCATGGAGGAAGGGGCGATGAGCGGCATGCACCGCTTCGGCAACAAGGTGCTGACGCTCACCTCCAGAGTGCTGTTCAATGTCAAGTTCCACGACTCCCAGAGCGGGATGTGGGTCTTCAGGAAGGAGGTCCTTTCCGAGCTTGAGCTCATCGATGATGGCATGCCCTTCTCCGAGGAGATCAAGATCGAGGCGTTCAGGAAGCTACGCGCCAAGGAGGTGCCCATCGTCTACCGCAAGCGGGTGGGCGAGGTGAAGCTGTCCTCATGGAAGGACGGCTGGAAGAACTTCAAGTTCCTGTGGAAGAAGAGGTTCTAGAGCTCGGGGAATCTTTCTTTTACCAATCTTATCGTCCGCCTCAAGCCTTCCCTGGCCTCCAGGTTGCGCAGGGCGGCCGAGGGATGATAGGTCGGAACCAGGTCGATCCTCTCCCTGCCCAGGGCTATGGTGAAGGTCTGGTTGGCGCAATCCCTCATGACCACCTGGTTGTTGAGCAGGCCCTCGCAGGCCGTGCGCCCCATGCATACTATCAGCTGCTTTCCCCTCAGGTCGTCCTCTAGGTAGAGTCGGCAGGCCAGGACCTCGTCGGCCTTCGGCCTCCTGTTGCCTGGAGGGCGGCATTTCACGGTGTTGGTTATCATGATGCTGTCCCGGGGCAGGCCTTCCTCCTCCAGCAGCCGATCGAGCATCCTCCCGGCTCGGCCGACGAAGGGCTTCCCCGACAGGTCCTCCTTCTCGCCGGGAGCCTCGCCCACGAAGACCACGGGGGAGGCAAGGTCGCCGCTCGGCGCCACCACCTTGGTCCTTTCATGGCATAGGCGACAGAGCTCGCAATCCAGGTCAAGGAACATCTCAATCCCTCAGCACGTCCTCGGCCGTCAGGAGGGCCAGGAGCTCGACCCCCGTCTCTGCCAGCCTCTCCTTCCCGCCTTCCTGGCGGTCGATGACGGTCAGTACCGTGGTAACCTTGGCGCCGGCACTCCTCAATATGGAGATCGCCTCCGACGATGAGCCCGCCGACGTCACCACGTCCTCTACCACCAGTATCCGATCGTTCTGCATCATCGCACCCTCGATCAGCTTGCCCGTGCCGTGGTCCTTCCTCTCCTTTCGCACCATCACAAAGGGCGTGCCGGTCCTCAGGGACAGGGCCACCGCGAGGGGTATGGACCCGAGCACCACGCCCGCGATCCGGTCCACGACGAGGCCCTTGGCGACCATCGTGCACGCCATCTCCTCCGCGATCTCCGCCAGTACCTGAGGGTCGGTGGATGCTTTCTTGATGTCGATGTAGTACTTGCTCCTCTTCCCCGAGGCCAGGGTGAAGTCGCCGTACATCAGGGCTCCACACTCGCTCAGCGCCTCCTTGATCCGCATCTTGCTCATTTCACCAAGGCTCCTTCTTCAAACCTCTCCTGTAACCGATGATATTGACCAGGCGATGGATCACTGGCACTATGATGATCAGCGCCAACAGCGCTAGCAGCCCATTCCCTTCTATGTATATGTCCGAGAACCAGGTGGGGAAGAACAAGGCTGTGAGCAGCAAGGCCCCGATGACGAAATCGTATTGGTCGAGGCCGGTCGCCTTCGCTCCCCTCTCCATGCCCATCCTCCTCTTGACGAACGCCCCTCCCATGTCCCCGAGCAATGACCCAAAGGCCATGGCCATGATTATTCCCGCCGCCTGAGGGAAGGGGCCGTACCCGAGGTAATCAATCCCATCGACCGGCGTGGTGACCAGCAGTTGCACGAACCCTACCAGAATCCCGCTGAGCACGCCTCCTACCAGGCCGTTCCAGGTCTTCCCGTCCCCGAGGATCCGCCTCCCTCTCCAGGTGCGCCCGCGGTCGATCGGCGCGCCGCCTCCGAAGAGCACCGCGGCGGAGTTGGGTATGAGGGCTGGCAGGAACACCCAAATTCCCACCGCTATCGAGGAGAGCGCGTCCATCGCCTCTGAGGATTCCGGAGGGTGATATAGAAACTTTCGCTAGACCCCTCTTTCCTTGAAGAAGGCCAGCAAATCGTTGGGTATGGACTCCGCCGCGACCAGCTCCATGCGGTCAGAGAACTGCTTCGCCCTTTTGTCCAGGATGAGGGCGGCCCCGACGTCCTTCTCCGTCCTGATCAGCCTTCCGATGGACTGGAGCATCTTCCGGGAGGCGGGGACCTTGACCGTGTACTCCCATCCTTTGCCGAACTTCATCTCGTAATAGTGCAACAGGGCGCGCTGCTTGGCCGTGGGCTTGGGGAAGGGTATCCCGGCCAGGATCGCCACCTGCAGCTCCCTATCGGGGAAGTCGATCCCCTCGCTCACCCTGCCGCCCATGACCGCGAACAGGACCTGGCCGAATAGGG
This sequence comes from Methanomassiliicoccales archaeon, assembly GCA_028682915.1. Lineage (GTDB taxonomy): Archaea > Thermoplasmatota > Thermoplasmata > Methanomassiliicoccales > UBA472 > JAJRAN01. The sequence goes on from JAJRAN010000045.1 coordinate 6,295, forward strand.
TGGCTTTCTTGAAGCTCTGGACCGTGCTCATCAGCTCTGCCTGCGGCATGCCCCTCTCCTCCACGTGGACCTTTTTTCGTATGCGCGCCAGCATCCCATCGGACAGGAACCGGTCCATGAGCACGTAGGACGGGAAGAAGACCACAGTGTTACGGTCCAAGGCGTTGCAGCTGGCCACCACCAGATCCTCCATCCTAGGCACGATGGTGTCGTCCTGGGCCATATCATCGTACTTGGTGGTCACCTCTGTCGAGTAGAGCACCCTCCGGTTCTCCGCCGGGAAGGGGGAGGGGAAGCTCCTGAGAACGCAATCCTCCCCCATTCCGATAGAGTCCCGGTACTCGTAGAGGGGAGCGAGGGTGCCTGACATGTGTAGGGAACCTGCCGATTCCATTAGGAAGGAGCATGCCACGGACGGATCCAGGCAGAAGCCCTCGAACCGCGGGTTCTCACCGCCCACCACCAGCTTCACATAATACTCCTCGTCCATCTTCAGCCAGAAGCTCAGGAATGCGCCTAGGGAGAAGATGTAGGAGCGCGGGAGCCTCCCCTGCTCCTTCTTGCTCTCCCTCACTATCTCGCCGTGCGTCATCATGGCCTTGCATGCGATGGCCATCTGCCTGGAGGTGATGGTGAAGGCCTCCATCAGTCCCGCCTGCAGGAAATCCGGTGGGATAAGCCCGTCCTCATCGATGACGTACTCCTTTACAGCCTCGTCCAGCAGGGCGCCTATCCTGTCCACCACGTCTCTCACGCTGGCTCCATCGACCACCTCAGGGTCGCCATACTCGTCCAATTCCTTGAGCACCAGGTCCAAAGCGACCCTGGACAGCTGGATGGTTCGCGATTCCCTGGCATAGTCCGGGAGGTTGTGCGCCTCATCCACCACGATGATGAGCTCGGCCAACGACACGTTCAACCTCTCAACGAAGGCATCCCTCACGAAGGGAGCGAAGAAGTATGCGTAGGGGGCGGTCACGACCGTCGCGTTGGCCAGCAGCTCCTTCCCCAGCTCATAAGGGCACAGTCCCAGGGAATCGCAGTATTGTGAGAACTCCTCGACCGTAGGTAGCTCCTTCCTGCAATGATCCAAGATCTGATCGAAGTCCGTCGCAAGCACTGCGTCATAGAAGCGGCACCCCCCCTCCTTTCCCGCCAACGACCTTTTCTTCCTCTCTCCGCAGAGACGGGAGAGCTCCTCGGCGTTGCCTTGCTTTAGGTCAGGGTCCCTTGCGAACAGAGGGCAGGTGGATTGCCTGCCCTGGACCCCCATCCCGAACACCTGCTTCTTGGTGTTGATTCGGCGCAGCTCCAGCAGCACCTGGCGTTGTTGAGAATTGGTACGGGTCAGATAGGCCACTTTCTTGCCATGTGCCAAGGCCACCTGCAGGGCCGCGGTAAGAGCGCAAACCGTCTTGCCGGTGCCGGTGCCGCTCTCGATAACGATGTGACCCTGGTCCTTCAGGGTAGCGGAAGCAGCGGAGACGAAATCCTCCTGATACTCCCTTGGCTCGTAGGGGAACAGGTCCATCCGCAATCGCGAATGGTTAGGACGGGAATACAGTTTCGCGGGGGTACCCGAAACTGGGCTTTTCCTGGTGGGATCGAAATCGGATCAGGTGTTACGCTGCCAGACTTCCTCAGGGACGTCCTCGTAACAGCTGTCGACCCCGTTCAGGTCGCTTCTGTGGCCATTGCCGCCAGAGATGAGCTCGAATATCCTTTCCTTCTTGAAAAGCCAGTAATGGATACGCCATTCCCGCCCATCATACAAGGTGGTCTCCTCGCGCTCGGTGGTGAGAATGCCAGTGTCCTCGAGCATATAGAAGGCGTCCCGATCCTCGGGCTCAAGGATGTTGTCGATGATGCGCTCAGAATAACCGAAGAAATTCATAACGTGTTGGGCCATGGCCCTCGCCTGATCCTCAGGCATGCCGGTGTGGTCAATGCTGGTTCGGATGGCGTTGGTCAGGTCATCGACCGTCAGGGTCAGGACCCTTCCATCCTCCTTCAGAACCATCGTCTCCGCATGGCCGTTCCCTCCGTTCCCTTCCGCGACCTCCAATCGCGCGGAAGCCTTCGCGTTTCCCTTTTGCCCCTTAGCAAAACCATTCCCTTTCGCAACGACACTCTTCGGAATCATCTAAATAAAGCCCCCCTTTAGATGATAATTATCAACTACAAGGCAGATTAGACGTACACCATTCAACAAGTTCTATTTAAAGATTCCTACCAGAGCCAGTAATGATTGTTAAAACTTTACACATATCTGGCATATCATTTCCGGGAGCGACCCTATATGATAGGAAATCTTTTTTTACAGGGGGCCACAAAGTCGGGAGGGATAGGCATGATCGCTCAATTCAAGGTGGTGCCCATAGGCAAAGGCGAGAGCTTGAGCTTGTATGTGGCAGAGTGCGTCAAGATAGTCCAGGCAAGCGGATTGAAGTACCAGCTCACTCCCATGGCCACGATCCTGGAGGGGGATTGGGACGGCGTCATGGATGTCGTAGGGAAGTGCCACTCGAAGGTGCGTTCCATGTCCCATCGGGTCGTCACCACCATCGAGATCGATGACCGCGAGGGCAGGACCGACGCCATGGAGCAGAAGGTAAAGAGCGTCCAGAAGAGGCTCACACCGAGATAGCCAGGTCTAAATTTCCTGCTAGCGCCAAGCCTACGACCGGGCGGCCCTCTCACCCTTGCTCACTGGATGTATGTCTTCCACCTCATCTGCGTGAGCCGGATGAAGCGCGCTTCCTTGAAGTCCTTCAGCTTCAGCATGTAGTCGAGGACCTCCTTGGACACCACATCGTCCACGGCCACCAGCATGACCGCCATGCCGCCCCGGCTCTCGCGTCCCACGCCCATCCTGGCGATGTTGATGTGGTTGTCGCCCAGTACGGTGCCCACGCGACCGATGATGCCGGGGACGTCGTTGTGCTTGGTCATCAGGAAATCGCCCTCGACCGGCATGTCGATGTCGTACTCGTCGATCCCCAGGAGCCTGGCCTGTGTTCCAGGGAACACCGTTCCCCGCACCTCGCGCTTGATCCCGTCGGAATGCAGCCTGACCGCGACCATGTTTACGTAGCGGGGCGATTCCTCGCTCTTGGTCTCGGAGACCTGGATGCCCTTCTCCTTGGCGATGGAGGCAGCATTGATGATGTTTACCTGGTTATCACCGATGATGTTGCTGAGCACCCCAATGATGGCGGAGGTGGTCAGAGTCTTGGTGTCGGCGCTGGCCAGCTCGCCGAAGAACGCCGTCTCGATCTTCTTGACCGGCCCGTCCACGAGCTGGAAGGCGAACGACGCCAGCAACTCGGTCAAAGGCATGAATGCCATGAGCTTGGGATCGATCTTGCTCAATGGCGCGTTGACGGCGTTGGAGATCTTGCCCTCTACCAGGAAGGCTTTGACACACTCGGCCATCTCCAGGGAGACCTTCTCTTGGGCCTCCTTGGTGCTAGCGCCTAGATGGGGGGTCAGGACGATGTTGTCCAGCTCCAATAGCTTGGAGCCCTTGGGCGGCTCTTGCTCGAACACGTCCAGAGCGGCTCCGGCGATGCGCTTGCTCTTGAGCGCCTCGTACAGGGCCTCCTCGTCCACTATCCCGCCACGGGCGCAGTTTACCACCATGGCATGTGGCTTCATCAGCTTGAACTGGTCCTTGCCCACCAGGTGCTTGGTTGAGGGGGTCAGGGGGGCGTGGATGGTGATCATATCCGCCTCCTCGATGACCTTCTCCAGAGGTAGCAATCGAACGCCCAGCTTCACCGCGACCTCGGGCGGGAGGAATGGGTCATAGCCCACCATCTTCATCTGGAAGGCCTTGGCCCTCTTGGCCACCTCGGCGCCGATGCGGCCGATGCCAACGATGCCGAGCGTCTTCCCGTTCAGCTCGGTGCCAGTGAACTTCCCCCGCTCCCACTTCCCCGACTTGATGGATGCGTCGGCCCAGACGATTTTGCGCACCAAGGTGAGCATCATGGCCATGGTGTGCTCCGCGGCGGACACTATGTTGCCCATCGGCGTGTTCATGACCAGGACGCCCTTGCGGGTGGCGGTCTCGACATCGACGTTGTCCACTCCCACTCCCGCTCGCCCGACGACCTTGAGCCTCCTCCCCGCCTCGATGACCTCCTTGGTCACCTTGGTGCCGGAGCGGATGATTATCCCTTCGTACTCGCCGATTATCTTGATCAGCTCGTCCTGAGGGATGCCTGGCTTCACATCGACCTGCAGGCCCGTGCCCTTCGTCAGCATCTCCAAGCCGTCCTTGGAGAGCTCGTCCGTGACCAGCAGCTTCATTTCATCGCCTCGAGCGAGTCGTCCAATGCCTTGAACAGGTCGTTCATGTCCTTCATGGTCAGGTCGCCCATGTGGCCAATCCTGAAGGTGGATTCCTTTATCTTGCCGTAGCCAGGGGAGACCTCGAAGCCCCTGGACTTGAGCTCCTTGTCGAGGCGGGCGAAGTCCAGCTTCCCCGAGTCGACCACGGTTATGGTCTCGGACTCGTACCCCTTCTCCGCGTACAGCTTGAAGCGCTTAAATGCCCAGGCCCTGGCGGCCTCCGCCATCTCATGGTGGCGTGCGTAGCGGTTGGCCATGCCCTCCTTGAGCATCTTGTCCAGCTGGTAATCGAGTCCGTACATCAACGATATGGGCGGGGTGGTCAATGGCATATCCTTGTCCGCCGACTTCTTGTACTCCAGCAGGTCGAGGTAGTAGCCTCGCCCCTTAACCTTCTCCGCCACCTTCAGCAGGCGGTCGGAGCAGCAGATGATCGCTAGCCCAGGAGGCAAGGCGAAGGCCTTCTGCGAGCCGAAGACCAAGGCGTCGATCTCCATCTCCCTGAGCTTGAAGTCCACTGCGCCCACGGAGGTGACCCCGTCCACGAAGACCAACGGATCGGCCTCGGCCTTGAAAAGACGGGCCAGCTCCATGGTCGGATTGAGCACTCCGGTGCTGCTCTCGTTGGACACGATGGTCACCGCCTCGGTGGCGGGCTCGAGCTTGCCCGCCGCGTCCGCGGGGCGGATGGCCTTGCCCCATTGCCCTTCGACGCGCTTCACCTGTTTGCCGCAGGCGGTGCCTATGGACGCCCATCGGTCCCCGAACGAGCCGTTGGTAAGGGACATCATGTGCTCGTGCACGCCGCAGCGGACGCAGGCCTCCAGGAAGGCGGTGGCCGAGGCCGGGGCCAGGAAGATGTGCAGATCGGTGTCCAAGACCTTGTGCATCTTCTCCACTATTCCATGCTGCAGGCTTGCGTACTTCTGCCCGCGATGGATCATCATGGGCTTGTTCATTGCCTGCATGGTATCTTCGAAAACCTCGACCGGTCCAACGGTAAACAGCCTGTTGCTCACGGATACACCCCCAGAGTCATCAAGGAGGATCACCAGGACCGTCCAGAGACCAGGGGGAGCATCCGCGCCCGCCCTGCGCATCCTCCCAAGGATGCCTGGACGTAATCCGATCCCGGTGCCTTGCCCGCCATGCGAGGCATGCCTGTTAGAACCTCCGATCTGTGCGATACTAGCAAGTGTCCAGGCATGTCATTTAGTAGCATGACGCACCCGTATTAAGAGGATTGTCATATAAACTTTTTGAAAGCCCGGTCCTGCTTAGCCAGGACCTGGTCCAGATCATCTCACTTGCCAGCCATAAGCTCGTCCAACAGCTGGTATAACTTCTTGGAATTCGCCTCGGCCGAGAAGTGCTCGTGAATCGTGCGCTTGGCCTCCTCCCCCGCTCTGCGCATCAAAGCATCATCGAAGAGCGAATGGTTCACCCTTTCCACGAAGCCGTCCTCCTCCGTAATGAAGATGTTCGTGCCATCCACTAGATGGGAGATGCCGATCGCCCCCTTGGGAGTAGTGAAGACCGGGACGCCGCACATCATCGGCTCGATAATCTTGGTCAATGGGCCGAAGGTAGCCATCCTCGATGGGACTAGCACCGCGTCCAATGCCGCGACGACGTCCAAGAACTCCTGCTTGCTTTTCAGGAAGCCAGTGTACTCGATTCTTGGGTCATCCAGCTTCTCGGGGCAAGCGCCTATGACCTTGAACCTGATGCGACTGTCGAACTTCGCCAGATTCTCATAGACGAAATTGAGCTCCCCCATGTTCCGACGGCCTTGGAAGGGGCCGATGAGGCCGAGGGTCCTCGTTCCGTCGCTAGAAGGCGTCATTCCCCTGGCCTTCACCTCCTCCTCCTTCACGATCGCTGGGATTATCGTAATGCGCGGATTTAGGGGGCGATAGAACTCCTCGACCTCCTCCGATAGGGCGACGATGTGGTCCGCATTGGGAATTACCTCGCTCTCGTAGGCTCGTGTCTCCCGTACTACGTCTTCCCTCCCCCCTCTATCAGCTGTCTCCTTGGAGCATATTGAGTGCACCTCGAAGACCAGAGGGACGCCGAGGAACTTAGTAAGGAAATGGTAGAAATCAAAGTAGCCGCCGTCGTTGATCATGTAGACTATGTCCGGCCGTATCCTGATGGCCTGGAGGAAGGCGTACGGATAGAGCAGGAAATGGTAGAGGTAGAACTTCCCTGGCAGGATCCTGATGGTCACTCCTTCCAATGGCCGTAGCGCTTTCTTGTCGTTGTTGTAATGGAGGACCAGGGCGTAAGTTTGATAGCGTGGGACGAGCACCCTAAGGATCTGCTTCATGCGGAAGGTGGTCCCATCCTCGGTCACGTAGGTGGTGTTGATCAACGACACCAGGACCTTCTTCCTTCCCTTGCCTGAGATACTCTCCCCTCCATCCTGCTTGCGGTTTGTACATAATCGGAATGATTTATTGATTTGGTGCCATCGGGCGGAGATGATAGCGGCTCGGCGATCGCAAGGGAAAAGTTAAATCCATGCGAGCGATTGGAACGCCGATGCCCTCTGAGAGAGTGGCGGTAGTGGGAGTGGGGTACGTCGGCCTGAGCGTCGCGTGCACCCTGGCGGAGGCTGGGTTCGAGACCATCGGCGTGGACATTGACATAGCGCGCGTCCAGACTATCAACGCAGGTAGATCCCCCATCGTCGGCAAGGAGCCTGGCCTGAGCGAGCTATTGAGCAAGGTGGTGGCCGAGGGCAGACTCAAGGCCTCGAGCGACATCCTCGCCTGCAAACGCATGGACGCGTACTTCCTTTGCCTGGACTCCCCCATCAGCCAGAATAAGCGGCCGATCTTGGATGTGCTCAGGGGGGAGTGCGTCAACGTGGGAAAGGTCATGGGCCGAGATTGCCTGGTATCGGTAGAATCGACCCTGCCGCCGAGGACCATGCAGGACATGGTCATTCCTCTTTTAGAGAAGAACAGCGGGATGAGGGCGGGTAAGGACTTCAGCGTGGTGCACTGCCCTGAGCGGGTCATGCCTGGCCGGCTGCTGTACAACATGCGCAACTATTCCCGGGTGATCGGCGGTCTCGACAAGCGCTCGGTGGAGAGGGCGAAACACTTCTACTCCAAGCTGACGAAGGGAGAGCTGTTCGAGACCGATCTCCTTTCAGCCGAGATATGCAAGACCGCGGAGAACGCCTACCGCGATGTCCAGATCGCCTTCGCCAATGAGGTGGCGCTGATATGCGAGGAGGCAGGGGCGGACGCCTTCGAGGTGCGTCGCCTGGTGAACACCTGCCCCTTTCGGGACATGCATACGCCCGGGGCAGGCGTTGGCGGACACTGCCTCACCAAGGACTCCTGGCTGCTCGTGAGCCAGGTGAAGAGGGCCGGGCCGAGCGTGATCGCCGACGCAAGGCGGCTGAACGACCTCATGCCCGTGCACACCGCGGGGTTGGCCGAGGAGGCGCTGGTGGAGGCTGAACGCCCCTTGAAGGACTCTAGGATCAGCGTCATGGGGCTCGCCTTCCTAAGGGACTCGGACGAGATCAGGAACTCGCCCGCCATGGCCATCATCGATCACTTCGCCGATAGGGCGGACGTGGTGGTGCACGATCCCTTCGTCCCCGAAGGGTATAGGGCCCCTCTCGAGAGGGACCTGGGTAAGGCCTTGCTCGGCTCGGATTGCGCCATCTTCGTGACCGACCATTCGGTCTACAAGGAGCTTGACCTGATGTCCTTGAAGGAGTGGATGCGAACCCCGGTCATCGTGGACGGGCGCAACATCTTTGATGGGAGACGATGCCGTGACCTGGGCTTCATCTATAAGGGAGTGGGCAAGGGCTAGCTAGGGCCGAGCCTCTCCAGGACGTCCACGATGTCCTCCTTGACGATGCCGTTGTGGGTCACGAAGCGAACCAGGCTCTTGCCGAAGGAGGAGCAGAGGACCCCGCTCCTCTTGGCCTTGGATATGTAGTCGGCCGATTTGTTGGGAGCGGTCTCCGCCACGACTATGTTGGTTTGGACCGTGGCCATATCGATGCTCAACCCCTGCTCCACCAGACCTTTGGCGAGCAGCTTGGCGTTGTCATGGTCCTCCCTTAGCCTGGGTATCATCCTCTCCAGGGCGATTATCCCCGGGGCGGCGATGATCCCTGCCTGCCTCATTCCCCCGCCCAGGATCTTCCTGGCCTTCCGGGCACGGTCGATGAACTCCTTGTCGCCGACGATCACGGAGCCGACGGGGCAGGAGAGCCCCTTGGAGAGGCAGAAGGTCACGCTGTCCACGCTGTTGGCGTAGTCCTTGGGATCGGCGCCGAGCGCCACGCAGGCGTTGAATATGCGGGCGCCATCGATGTGCACCTTCATGCCCCGGTCGTGCGCCGCCTTCCCCACCTCCTCCACCTCCTTGATCGTCCAACAGCATCCCCCTGCGCGATTGTGCGTGTTCTCAATGGCCACCAAGGCGGGATTGGGGTAGTGCATCTCCCTGCCGCGGTAATGGGCCTCGAGCTGCTCGGCGGTGTAGACCCCCCTCCGGCCCTTGATGAGCCTCGGGATCACTCCGGCGATGGCGGACATGCCCCCTACCTCGTAATAGTAGATGTGGGCCTCGGCCTCGCAATAGATTTCGTCGCCATGGCGGCAGTGGGTCATGACCGATATCAGGTTCCCCGCCGTCCCGCTGGTGACCAGCAGGCCGGCCTCCTTTCCGAAGCGGTCGGCCGCCAACTGCTCCAGACGATTGACGGTCGGGTCCTCGCGAGAGACGTCGTCGCCGAGCTCGGCCTGGGCGATCGCCTCCATCATCTCCTCGGTCGGAAGTGTGACCGTATCGCTCCTAAGGTCGATGGTCCTCATTCGCCTCACCTCAGTTCGGAATTTCCACCTTCTTGCCGGAGCGCAATGACGACAGGGCGGCCTCGCACACCTTGAGGTCCGCCAGGGCGTCGCGGCCACTGGCCATCGGGGCTTTCCCCGAGGTCGAGGCCTTGAGGAAGTCCGCAAGCTCCAGCTTCAAAGGCTCCTCCTTCTTCACCGATATCCGCCTTACGTCAGTCTCCAAAGGAATTCGGAAGGCGTCCGCTGTGTCGAAATCCTTGGTGGTCGACGAGGATACCTCCAGGCTCTGATCGATGTAGTCGAGCTGGACATACCCCCCGCTGCATGTGAGGGAGACCTTGCGCACCTTCATAGGTGTGAGCCAGTTGACCTCGACGAAGGCGACGACGCCGCCCCCCATCTCCAGAAGCAGGTTGGCGTGGTCCTCGAAGGACGCGTTGTTGAACAGGCCACCGAGCGCGAACACGCTCCTGGCCTCCGTCCCGGTGATGTACCTGAGAACGTCCACGTCATGGATCCCCAGGTCCATGATTACCCCCACGTCTCTTATTCTGGAGGGAAAGGATGAGACCCTCCTTGACGCGAAGGTTATCAGCTTGCCGAAGCGACCTTCGCGGAGGGCTTCCTTGGCCACGCCCACCACGGGATTGTAGCGCTCGACGAACCCGGCGGAGAGGGTGACGCCCTCCTTCTCTGCCATCCTGCAGAGCTCCGACGCCTTCTCGGAGGTCCCGGTGAATGGCTTCTCCACCAGCAGGTGCTTCCCCGCCTTTATGGCTTTGACGGCGACGTCGAAGTGGGTGGTGGTGATGGTGCAGACGCTGACCGCCTCGACCTGCGTTAGCAGCTCATCGATGGAATCGAACGACCTCACTCCGAACCGTCCCGCCACCTTCTTGCTGAGGGCGCGGTCGACATCATAGACGCCGACGAGCTCGGCCAGCTCGGAATGGATGCGGGCGTGGTTCTGGCCCATGGAACCGACGCCGATGACCCCTACCTTTACCATGGGACCGCAATCAGATAGGTCGCTAATTAACCCATTCCCGTCCGCAAGAGTTATTCGTACGTTCGACTTACCTGGTACGAGCAAGATGAAGCGCGCCCTGATGGAGATCCTCGCCTGCCCCAAGTGCAAGTACCATCCCCTCGGACTCAAGGTCTCCATTGAGGAGAAGGGGGAGATCATGGAAGGTGTTATCACCTGCCCAAAGTGCAAGATCGACTACCCGGTCGAGGATGGCATACCCAACATGCTCATTCCCGAAGGGCGCTAGGCTCGGAGCTTGCCCAAAGCTCCCTGGATCCTTGACATGCCCTCCTTGAGATCCTTCCTGCTGGTGGCGTACGATATCCGGATGTGCCCTTCGCCGGCCGGCCCGAAGGTGGAGCCGGGCGTGACCGCTACGTGCGCCTCGTTCAAAAGGTACATGGTAAGATCCTCCGAAGGCATTGCCACATCGTACCTGGGGAACATGTAGAAGGCGCCCTTGGGCTTGGAGCAGTGCAGCTTGGGTATCTCCCGCATCAGCTCGCACATCAGGTCCCGGCGCGCCCTGAACTCCTCTATCATCGCCTGCACCGATCCCTGGGGGCCGCGCAGCGCCTCGAGGCCCGCGACCTGGACGAAGGACGTGGCGTTGGTGATGGACTGGGTCTGCAGCTTGTTGATCTCTGTGATGATCGAGGGCGGCGCGACGACCCACCCCAGCCTCCACCCAGTCATGGCGTAGGTCTTGGAGAATCCGTTGATGGTGATGGTGCGCTCGAACATGCCTGGGAGCGAGGCGAAGGAATAGTGCTTGCCCTCGAAGATGATCTTCTCATAGGTCTCATCGGAAAGCACGATGAGGTCGTGGTCCCTGGCCAGGTCCGATATCCCCTCCACGTCGCTCTTCTCCAGCACCGAGCCCAGGGGGTTGGAGGGCGAGTTGGTCAGGACCATCCGAGTCTTGGGGGTTATGGCTTCCGCCACCCTCTCTGGCAGCATGCGGTAGTCCTCTTCCGCCTTAAGCGTCACGTGCTTCGGGACCCCCCCGGCGAACCTGACCAAGGCTTCGAAGGTGCCCCAGGAGGGGTCGGGGATGACGACCTCGTCCCCCTCGTCCACCATGGAGAGGAGGGCCATGAAGAGCGCGAACTTGGTCGGGGTGATGACCACGTGCTGCGCCTCGCAAGGAATGCCGTTCTCCTTCCGTGACTTCTCGGCCACGGCCTTGCGCAGCTCGGGGATGCCGGCGGAAGGCGTGTAGTGAGTGAAATGGTCTCTGAGCGCCCCGATGGCGGCCTGGCAGATGTTGTCGGGGGTGGGGAAGTCCGGTTCCCCTACGGAAAAGGAGATTATGTCCGCGCCTTCGCCCCTCAGCTTGCTGACCAAGTTGGATATTCGGACGGTGCCGGACTCCGGCATCCTATTCATGCGCTCCGCTACCATCTTCCAGGCAATGATTGCGAGCGTATTTTAGGCTTTGTGGGTAAGCGCCCGAGCACTGGAGCGGTTGATTAATTTGCATAATTATGTACAATAAAGTACTTAAGTATGCATTTTATGCAAGGTTAAAATAAACCTTGGGTATTAGAGTGGACGGGTGAGTTTAATGCCTTTCGAGCTCGACATGACGAAGCTCCGCTTCGGGACCGAATTGGTTAAGAGAGGTTTTGCCAAGATGCAGCAAGGTGGTGTGGTCATGGACGTGACCAACGCCGAGCAGGCTGGCATCGCCGAGGACGCCGGCGCCGTGGCAGTGATGGCGCTCGAGCGCGTCCCAGCCGACATCAGGGCGCAAGGCGGAGTGGCCAGGATGGCCGACCCGGTAAAGATCCTGGAGATAATGGACAACGTCACCATACCGGTCATGGCGAAATGCCGCATCGGCCATTTCGTCGAGGCCCAGATCCTAGAGTCGCTGGACGTGGACATGGTCGACGAGTCCGAGGTGCTCACCCCCGCGGACCCGTTCTACCACGTGGACAAACGCAAGTTCCGCGTCCCCTTCGTGTGCGGCGCGCGCGACCTGGGCGAGGCGATCCGCCGCATCGACGAGGGGGCGGCGATGATCCGGACCAAGGGCGAGGCAGGGACCGGGAACGTCATCGAGGCAGTGAGGCACCAGCGGGCGATCATGTCCCAAGTGCGCGAGCTCAAGGGCAAGGAACAGGAGGAAATGGCCACGATAGCGCGCAAGATCGAGGCCCCGCTGTACCTGGTCAAGGAGGTCGCAGAGCTGCAGAGGCTGCCGGTCATCAACTTCGCAGCGGGCGGGATCGCGACCCCGGCCGACGCGGCGCTGATGATGCAGCTGGGAAGCGATGGAGTCTTCGTCGGGTCCGGCATCTTCAAGGCCGACAATCCCGAGGAGAGGGCCAAGGCCATCGTTGAGGCGGTCACCAATTTCGACGACCCTCAGGTCCTGGCCGAGGTCTCCAAGGGACTGGGCGAGGCGATGAAGGGGATCGAGATCTCCACCATCAAGCCGGAGCAGCGGCTTCAGGAGCGCGGCTGGTAATCAGGCATCGAGGCTAGCACCCGAGATGTCACGTCCGGCACGGTCAGCAGCTCGTCCCCCAGGGAGACCTTGTAATCCGCCATTTCATACACCGGGCTCTGATAATCCCCCTCAGGGAATCCGCCGATGATGATTGCCAGATGCTCATCGATAGAGGGGAGGAGGACCTCGGACAGGTCATGCTTGAGCCCTGACGGCGTCAAGGCGACGATCTTGTCGGCCTTAAGGAGCCCGATCAGGGTCCTGAGGTCCATGTCCCTCTCCAGCCTGAGGCCATCCTCGCCGGCCCCGATAGCTCCGCTGTCGATGAGCTTGCCGAAGGACAGCAGGAAGGAGAGGTAGTTGGGGTCCGGCCGATAGGCACCGCCAACGAAGACGACCTCATCCCCCCTGGTATGGATGTAACACCTGAGCCTGCCCTCCCGGCACGCCCTGGATCCCTGAGCCAGGAGAAGGAAGGAGTGCGCGATGTCCGGCCTCCCCCTCCTCGCCGCGCCTTCCAATCCCTCGAGTAAGTGGCGATGGATGTAGCTGTCGAGCACGATGACTCCTCCGAGCTCGGCGTCCTCGGCGCCATATATCCTCGGCAGCGGGCTGCCCTCAGGACCAGAAGGTGGGACGCGCTCGATCTCAGCGTCCGCCAGGATCAACGAGATCATGAGATGATCTTCTCGAGCAGGCCCTTCTCCAGCCCCAGCTTGATCTCCCTGGCGATCCTGCGTCCGGTGGACATACCTGGCTCGATCAGGTCCGAGTAGGGGGACCCGGAGACGAAGGGATTGCTCCCCGCCACGATCCTCGAGGAGATCTCGAAGACCTTGAACTGCAGCTGATCGGTGACTATCGCCTCTAGGCAGAAGGGGCCGATCATGCCGCCGAAGAGCTGGTCGGCCCTGCGGACCACGCGCTCGCCCATCTCGAACACTTTCGGCAGCAGCGATTCGCGGATCACCACCGGCACGTTGCCAGTGACCACGAAGGAGGGGAAGTAGCCCAGGCGCTTCAATTCCTCGGACGCGCCCAGCTTGTACATCTCATCGATGTTGCTCTCGTCCCGGCGATCCATGGACAGCAGCTCTAAGCTCCCTTCTTCCACCTTGTAGCCTTCCTGCTTGATCGGCGAGTGGAAGAAGTGCAGGTAATACCTAGTGCCTAGGATGTACTCCTGGATGGTGTAGGGTTGGGAAAGGTCGATCCCCATCTTGAACTCGGGATAGTCCTTGGCGATGAAGAACCCCCTCCCGCCCTTG
>JAJRAN010000075.1 GCA_028682915.1 Methanomassiliicoccales archaeon
GCGAATGGGCAAAAGCTTTATTCGTATGTTCTGCTTCGGTGCCGAAGGCGATAGGCATGAAGGCGTTCAGAGCGATCGGTGCATACAGGGTCAAGAAGGGCGAATACCGAAATGACCTCCAGGAATTCAAGGTGGAGGTCGCCGCCAAGGACGAGAAGGAGGCGAGGGAGAAGGTAATCTCCACCTTCGGCAGCCGGCACCGCGTGGTACGCAAGAACATCATCCTGAAGGAGCTGGTGCCGCTCAAGGAAGAGGACATCACGGACCCGGTGGTCAAACACCAGGTCGGTGGTGGCAAGTGAACGAGCAGGAGCTGCGGCAGGCGCTTTCCACCTTGGAGATGTACAAGGCGCAGGCGGAGAGCCTGGCTGAGCAACAGCAGATCATCAATTTCTCATTGGAGGAGTACTCCCGGGCGCGGGACACCCTAGGCAAATGGAAGGACGCCGCCGAGGGGGCGGAGCTCCTCGTGCCGGTCGGGGGGAACTCGTTCGTCTTCGCCAAGGTGGCGGACAACCAGAAGGCCCTGGTGGGCATCGGTTCGGGGGTCACGGTGGAGCGGCCCCTGGAGGACGCGATCAAGACCCTGGAGACCAGGATCAACGAGCTGGCAGAGGCCGCCAAGAAGATCACCGAAAGCCTGACCATGCTCGAGGCGAGGTCCTCACAGCTGAGCCGGGTTGTCCAAGCAGAGTACGACCGCCTCCAGAAGCAAGGCTGAGGGACACATGTTCGAGGCCCTGAAGAAGCTCTTCGGCCGAAAAAAGACGGAGGAGGGGCTCCCCGAGAGGGCCGAGCAGGTGGTCGGGGACTCGGGCCGCAAGATCGACGAGAAGGACCTGGATGAGATCCTCTGGGAGCTGGAGGTCGGGCTGATGCAGGCGGACGTCGCCCTGCCGGTGGTGGAGGAGATCAAGAACGACGTACGCGCCGACCTGGTGGGGAAGAGGGTCGACAAGCGCTTCACGGTGGAGGACGCGGTCAAGCTCGCCCTCCGCAACGCCGTGGAGAAGGTCCTGCAGAAGAGCACCTTCGACTTCGACGAGTTCATCAAGACGCAGGAGAGGCCCACCGTCATAATGTTCGTGGGGATCAATGGCACGGGCAAGACCACGGCCATCGCCAAGATCGCCAACCGCTTGCACAAGATGGGTATTACCACCGTCCTGTCGGCCTCGGACACCTTCAGGGCGGGCGCCATCGAGCAGATAAGCATCCACGGGGAGCGCCTGGGCACCAAGGTGGTCAAGCACTCGGCGGGCGGGGACCCAGCCGCGGTGGCCTTCGACGCCGTGGACCATGCCAAGGCGCGCAAGAAGGACGTGGTCCTGGTGGACACCGCCGGGCGCATGCAGACCAACGCCAACCTCATGGACGAGATGAAGAAGATAAAGCGGGTCGTCAAGCCCCACCTGATCATCTTCGTCGGGGACTCCCTGGCGGGCAACGACGCCATCGAGCAGGCCAAGGCATTCGACGCCGCGGTGGGCATCGACGCCGTCATCCTGACCAAGATCGATGCCGACGCCAAGGGCGGGGCGGCCCTGTCCATCGCCTACACCATCAAGAAGCCCCTGGCCTTCGTATCCACGGGCCAGGAGTACGAGGAGATCGTCAAGTTCGACAGCAAGTGGATGGTGGACCGGCTGTTCAGCGAGAGCTCCAAATAACGATTGCCGTTCTCTCTTGTTTTGATTGCCGCGCACTAGCCCATCGATAGGCAGAGGGAGCCGAGGACGGTCGCATAGACCTTGGCGTCCTCCACCAGGTTGTCCACCCGGCAATACTCGTTGACGGAATGGGCCATCTCGTCCACGGTCTGCCAGACGTAGGCGTCGTACCCGGCCAGGCGGAAGAGGTTGGCGCAGGTCCCGCCGCCGATGCCGCGCGGGGCGGCGTCCACGCCCTTTATCTTCTTGATGGCGGAGGCCAGGGTCATCAGGGCTATGCTCTCGGTGCTCGATGGCGGGCCCGAGCGGTTGATCTGCTCGACGTCCACGCTGATGCGCGCCCCGCTGCGCTCCTCGAAGATGCGGGCCACGCCCCGGGCCGTCTCCAGTACGTCGTCGGGGTTGTACTGCGGGAGTATCCTGGAATCGATCCAGAAGGTGTCCTCGCCCGGGACGGTGTTGACGTTGCCCACCGTCTGCAGGCGCTTGGTCGGCTCGAAGGTGCAGGTCGGGGGCAGGAAGCTGGTCTCGAGGGCGCCGAACTTGCCGTTGAGCTGGTCCGCCAGGAAGTCTATCATCTGGCTTCCCACCTTCATGGCGTTGATGCCCCGCCCAGGCGTCGAGGCGTGCGTCTGCTTCCCCATGACCTTGACCTTCAGCCAGAGGATGTGCTTCTCCGCCACCTCGATGACCGAGCCGTCCGACACCCCGAAGTCCGGGACGTAGATGAAGTCGTTCTTGTGGAAGACGTTGTTGTCGATCAGGAACTTGATGCCCTTGGTGTTGCCGGTCTCCTCATCGGAGACCATTGCCAGGCCGATCCCCCTCTCGGGCACCAGCCCAAGCTCGTTCAAGGCCTTGGCGGCGAAGAGCGAGCCGATCAAAGCTTGGCCGTTGTCCTCGGCCCCCAGACCATAGAGCTTCCCGTCCACGACCTTGGGGGAGAAAGGGGGATACGTCCAAGCGTCCAGGTTCCCCGGGGTAACGGTGTCCATGTGGGAGACGATCCACACCGTCTGGTCGGTCTGGCCCTTCTTCCTCGCCACCACGTTCGGCCTTAGGCGCAGGCGCACCCTCTCGTCCAAGGCGTCGTACATCTCGATGTCCTCGAAGCCGCACCTCTCGGCCAGCTCCCTGACGAAACGGGCCCTTTCGAATTCGCCCTCCCCGCCGTTCTCCGGTCCGATGGCGGGGACCCTAAGCAGCTCGGTGAGCGCGTCCACCATGTCGTTACGGTACGTCTCCACCGTGGAGATGACCTCGTCCAAGGATGGCATCGTAACCCCGCTTTGGGATGCACTACTGATTATAAAATGTATTTTCGATGGCGCTCGGAAAACGAAAAGCGATCCCGGGGGGATCGATCGCCAGAGGTCAGCGCACCACGGTCATGGCGACGGCGTTCCCCCCGCCCAGGCAGAGCGTGGCCAAGCCACGGTGCGCGCCCCGCTCCATCATGGCGTAGATAAGGGTGGTCAGGACCCTGGCCCCGCTGCAGCCGATGGGGTGCCCCAGGGCCACCGCGCCGCCGTTGACGTTGAAGATGTCGTCGGGCACGCCCAGCTCCCTCTTCACCGCCACCGAGGCCGTGGCGAAGGCCTCGTTGTGCTCGAACAAATCCACATCGTCGATGGTGAGCTTGAGCTTGCTCAGGAGCTCCCGGGTGGTAGGGATGGGCGCCTCCATGATGAGCTTGGGCTCGACCCCACCGGTGTGGTAGCCCTCGATAGCGGCCAGGGGCTTCATCCCCCTCTGCTCCGCGAACTTCCTCGACGCGATGACCAGCGCCGACGCGCCGTCGCTCAGCTGAGAGGCATTCCCCGCGGTAACCACGCCCCCCTCCTTGAAGACCGGGCGGAGCTTGGACAGTGCTTCGACCGTGGTGTCGGCCCGAACGCCCTCGTCCACCTTGAACTCGATGTCCCCCTTCTTGGATGGGATTCTATATGCCACGATCTCCTTGCCGAACCTGCCGGAGGTCGTGGCCTCGTGCGCCTTCGCATGGCTGTCCGCCGATAGCTGGTCGGCCTCTTGCCTCGTCACGTGATAGCGCTCCGCCACCACTTCTCCGGTCAGTCCCATGTGCATATTGTTGGCGGCGTCCCAAAGCCCATCGTGGACCATGTGGTCGACGATCTTGTTGTCGTTGAGGCGATAGCCGTATCGCGCCTGCTGCAGAAGGTAGGGGGCCATGTTCATGCTCTCCATCCCCCCGGCGACGATGACCTCGTGCTCCCCGGCCTTGATCGAGTTCGCTGCCAGCATCACCGACTTGAGCCCGGAGCCGCAGACCTTGTTCACGTTCAGGGAGCCGATCTCCGGCCTCAGGCCAGCCTTCAACGCGGCCTGGCGCGCCGGGTTCTGCCCCACGCCGGCGGAGAGCACTATCCCCATCATGCATTCCTGGATGTCCTTGGGCTCCAGCCCCGCCCTCTTGACGCTCTCCCTGATCACGGCCGCGCCTAGATCGGGCGCGGGCACGTCCTTCAAAGTGCCGCCGAACTTGCCTATGGCCGTGCGGGTGGCGCTCAATATGACCGCTTCGTTCGTCATCGCGGATCTACCTTCGCTTGCGCCGTCGAAGCAGGTATCCCTATAAAAAAATGACGATGCTTGCCTACGACCATGAGCGAAGTCAGGCCATGCCCATGCGCTTCAATGGCTTGCTGATATGGCGCCGGGAGCGGACCGGGGGCTCGTACCAGCCGAGGGATATGTCCCGTTCGACGGCCTGCCCTTCCCCTCTGACATCTGCCTTGGTCCTGCAGCGCTTGCAGCGGAAACCGCCCTCCCGGCCCATGGACCCCATTCTCTTGCCGCACTCCGGGCAGATAGGGTTCGGGGCCTTCGCCTTGCGAACGGCGAGCTGGATTACGTGGAGCTTCTCCAGGTTCAGGGTGCGTGGGGTCTCGCGCAGCTCTCCCATCACCTCCACCACGTCCCCCTGGGACAGCTTCCGCACGATGGCCCTGAAGCCCTTGGAAGGCTCGTAGGCCGCGCAGTCCAGTTCCTGGCCGCCCTCGGTCCTCAATCGGAAGAGCACGTGCCCCCCCGCTATGGTCCTGGGGACGGAGAGCACCTGACCTCGGATGAGGTACGAGCTCCAGGGCCGAAGGTCCGCCGCCCCGCGGACGACGTGGTCGTCGGTCCCCTGGTTGCTGAGGAAGACCAGCCAGCGGTCCTTGGGCTCCGAGCGCACCGAGGCGGCGGCCAGGGCCACCTCTTCTGCGTTGTCCCCCCGGACGCCGAACAATATCGGGCAGGTGGAATGGGGGACAATGGCGGTCCGCCCTGCCTGGTGGTCGAAGTTGTTGAATGTGGAGGGGAAGAGCTCGTCCAGCCGGCCGACGTCCTCCACGTTCACCTTCCTAGGCGTGCCCCAGGCCGCCTTCCTGCGGTAGACGAGCGCCTCATAGGTCCTGTCCCTGGGCCTCCAGGCCATTGCCGCGGCGGCCCCGATGATCCCCCTGCCCCCGGCCAGTTGGTAGGTGTCGGCGCCGAGGCGCCTGAGCTCCTCCTCCACCGTGGTCCTAGCCACGATGCCCCTGACCGCCTGCCAGTAGAGCGAGGGGGTGGGGCGCCTTTCCGAGACCACCAGCCCGGGGCTGGCGTCCTCTTGGGTCCTTGACCAGCGGTCGATCAGGCGCGAGCAGGTCTCCAGCACATGGTCGCGATCGGCCTCCGCCCTGCATTCAGGGTAGCAGAGAACGTCCTTTCCAGCGATCCTTCCGATCGTCGTCGCCCTCCCGCGCCCCACTCCGAACCGCAGGGCCAGGGCGCCGTTCCCCCTTGTCTTCCATGGCACGGCGGGATTGAGGCGGACGAGCCTGGGATGGCCTATGAGGTCGAGGTCGCTCAGGGCCCTGACCACCTCGGTGGCCAAGAAGGTCGTGCACATCGAGCTGATGGAATCGGTGTCGTCGAAGGCGACGTACATGCCGAGGGCGGGGAGGGCGAGCGCGCCTAAACCCTTTTCTATCGGGAGGCGGGCGGATCAGGGATAGGAGAGGTCCTCTACGAAGAAGAACGAGGGGCGATCAGAGGGGGCCAGGATGACGATGACGACCTGGCCCACGGCCGGCGGCGCACCTAGCGATCGGGGCATGAAGGCCTTAGCCTGCCCCTGGTCGGCGTCGATAATGGTGAGGGTCGTCCCGTTGGTCCTCTCCTGCACCTCCACGACCTGGCACACCACGGCGGTCGGCGAATTCGAGCTAGCCGCTTGCGCCAGGCTTTGCGAGGCGGGCGGGACGGGGTCCGAGAACAAAGTAAGGAGGAGAACGGCGGAGGCGGCAAGAGCGAACAGCCATTTCGGTCCGATGCGCATGATTCGAAATAACCGGTCCTGCTTTCCTTTTCCCCCCTACTCTTAGCCCACCCCCCGGAATAATCATTGTATAACCGAAGAGGCATTCGCCCCCTTATGCCAAAGCCGTTCCATGTCGAGCACGCGCTGGAAATCGCGATTCTGGTGACCGTGGTCGGTGCCGCGCTATCGGTCGTGAGCTTGATGGACCTGGCCGCGCACATCGTCGACCTGGGCGACTGGGTCTACTGGATCATCGTGATCGGCGTTATCGTCTTCATCATCGGAATCTATCTTCTGGCTAGCTACCTCAAACTCACAGCTCAGTTCGACCGCTTCATGAAGGTCACCAGCCGGGCGGAGTTCAAAAGGGACCTGGACGAGGTGGAGTATCTCGCTTGGAGGCTGCCCTCGAGATACGCCAAGAGGCTTGGGAAGAAGAAGGAAGAGATCGGGGTCAAGTGAGGGGGACCCCTTTATTTCCGGTGGAGAGCCGGGGCTTCGCCGCGGATGCGCCCCGTCCTCGTCTTCGATCGCGAGTGCCTAGCATCTGGCTAGTTCTTGTCGATCGATATCACCGTTCCATTCAGACCGGCCACTTTCTGTCGCAGCTTATTCAGGTCGATTTCGTCGCAGGTGCCGATTACATGCACTTCGTTCGAATACTCCAATTGCGAGATTGACGCCCTTCGCCTTAACCAGGTCAGGAGGCTCTGTGTACCTCCGGTCTGCGGGAGGAGGATGTCGAAGGAGGTTCGATGCGAGAAGCGTGCGAGAAGGGCGTTGGTGAGAGCGTCAAGCCCTTCGTTCGTTATCGCTGAGACCATGAAGATATCCGATGGATGTGTCCAATCGCTCAATCGTTCCATCAATTCATTCTTCTGCATCTCATCCAATCTATCTATCTTGTTCAGGACGAGGAAGACCCTGTCCAATTCAACCTCTGGAAAGAGAATCTTCTCGGAAGTCGTGATCTTCTTCTCAACCGAATCCCAATCCTCAGAAGCATCTACCACCAATAGAATCAGGTCAGCGTTGAATATCTCTGTGATCGTGCTCTTGAACGCCTCTATTACGAAGGGAGGGAGATTGCTCATGAATCCGATGGTGTCTGTCACCAATATCTGGAATGGGCTCCCTAGCAATCTCTTCGTGGTGGTGGACAAGGTGGAGAACAGTCTATCCTCCACCAGGACCTGCTCCCCGGTCAGGCGCCTCATCAAGGACGATTTGCCCGCATTGGTGTATCCCGCCAAACTGATGAGGTTGAACCCTTTCTTCTTCCTTTGAATCCTCTTTTGATCCTTGGAATCGCCGAGCCTTCGCAGCTCTTCATCTATCTTCCCCATCCTCTTCTTAATCAAATCATAGTAAACGTCCACGGCGTACTCGCCCCCGCCGAGGAAACCTGGATGCTCGCCCTTCTTGGCGCTGTGGATCCACTCCCTCAACAGTGGAATCTCATACTTCAGCCTCGCCTTCTCCACTTGCAGCTTCGACTCGGTGCTCGCCGCACGGCTCGTGAATATCTCAAGGACCAATCGAATCCGATCCACGCACTCCACCTTCAACGCGCTCTCAAGGATGTAGTGCTGCGTTGGTTTCAGATCGCCATTGATGATTAGCGTGTCAACGCCCCAATCGCTCAAAAACGCCCCCAACTCCTCAATCTTTCCTTTCCCCAGGAAGGTCGTGGGGTCCGGTCTCGATCGCCTCTGGATTACCTCATAGCTCACCGAATAATCAGCGCTTATTGCGAGCTGCTCGATCTCATCGACCCGCTCGCTCAACGTTATTAGCGCGCACTTCCGTTTTTCCCGCGTGATACATTCCTCGACCCTAGATGCGAGACCGTGTATTACTTACATCATATGCGAGCTGTGCGAGAGCACAAAGGCATCGAGATTTGATTGAGCGCACTCTCAAGCGAAGAATCGTCAAAAGTGTTGGAAGGAAACGGACACCAAGGGCTGCTTTAACAATTCGAAAGGGGCGCCGGCCGAATCAAGCTCCAATGGAAACAAAGGGGTGGGGGTGCTATCGAGGTTCGATGAGCGGGATTAACGCCTTTAAATCATCTGGACACACCCAATAATAAAAAGGTTCTTGTAATGCCTAGCTGCTCTTCCACTGCAACCTGCTGCAAAGCAGACCTTTGTTTCCAATGGAAAAGAAGGGGTGGGGCATCGCCATCGTTAGCCTTCGCATTGGGGGGACGCTGATTGGAAGAGAACGTATTCAAGCAGTATCTGACGGGCAAGCAGATCTTCCGGAACAACCGGGAGATCCTCAGGCCATCCTATATCCCGGGGGACTTGCCCCACAGGCAGGGGCAGATCCATCAGCTGGCGCAGATTATGGTCACGGCGCTTAAGGGGGAGCGCCCCTCCAACGTCCTCATCTTCGGCAAGACCGGAACGGGGAAGACGGCGGTGGTGAAGTACCTCGGCAACGAGATTAAGAAGGCCGACTCGGAGCTCAACAGGGTCATCTTCCTCTACATGAACTGTGAGGTGGTGGACACCCAGTACGGGGTGTTGCAGAACATCGGAAACCAGTTCATCCAGGATTTCGAGGACCGGATTCCTTTCACTGGCTGGTCCACGGAGAGGGTCTACAACATCCTACGGGAGAAGGTGGACGAGCAGAGCCGGGTGATCATCATCGTCCTGGACGAAATCGACAAGCTGGTTTACAAGAGCGGAGACGACGTCCTCTATCACCTCTCCAAGATCAACGACGACCTCAAGAACGCCCGGGTGAGCGTCATCGGCATATCCAACGACCTGAAGTTCACCGAGTTCCTCGACCCCAGGGTCAAGAGCCGGTTGGGGGAGGAGAAGCTGGTGTTCCCCCCGTACAACGCGGAGCAACTGCAGGACATCCTGCACCAAAGGGCGACCCTGGCCTTCGATGCTGGGATATTGGAGGGGGCGGTCATCCCCCTATGCTCGGCGCTAGCGGCCCAAGAGCACGGGGACGCCAGGCGGGCCTTGGACCTCCTACGCATAGCGGCGGAGATCGCGGAGCGCAACAACGACGACCACATAACCGAGGCGCACGTGTACAAGGCGAAGAACAAGATAGAGCTGGACTGCGTGACCGAGGCCGTGAAGACCCTGCCCACCCAATCCAAACTCGTCCTTCTGGGCATCCTGTTGAACGAGGAGAAGAACAACGGCAGGATGACCACGGGGGACGTCTACGAGACCTACAGGGACCTCTGCAAGATCGTCGGCGTCGCCTGCCTGACCCAGAGGAGGGTCACCGACCTCATCTCCGAGCTGGACATGCTGGGCATCATCCATGCCCGGGTCAAGTCCTTCGGTCGCGGGGGGCGCACCAAGGAGATCGAGGCAGCGGTCCCGTTGGCCGAGACCATGCGCACCTTGGAGGAGGACGAGATCCTTCAGATGCTGAAGAACTACAAGCCGAAGACCCAGACCACCCTGATGTGAGCTTAGCTCGAGCCTTTCCCCTTGTTCCCGCCCTTTCCCTTGGGCTTCTGGGATGAGGAGCTTTTTTTAGAGCCCTCCTTGGGCTGGCTTCCCTTGCTCGCGCCCTTGCCCTCGTCCTTGGCTGAGCCCTTCTTAGGTGGCGGGTCCGGTTCCGGCTCTTCCACTTTCTTGGGCTGCTTGGGCGGCATCCCCAGCTTCTTCCTGAACCAGGCGCCGACGCTTATGCCCTTGGATTCCAGGACGATGCTGATGGCGTCGATGGCGATGGGTATCCCGATGATCAGTCCCAGGCTAATGATGAGGTTGGTCTGACTGTTCTGGGGGATTGAGACCTGCGAGGCCTGTCCGCTCACATATAGCTTGATGAGGCCGAACCAAGGCAGCTCGCCTCTGGCCACCCCGTTCAGCCATTCGTCCTTCACCGGCCGCCAGCAAACGCTGGACATCGAGCTCTGGTCAATGATCCCGTGGTTGTTGTCGCCCAGCGTGATGAACCCCCCGTGCGGGGTCAAATGGGCGTTGGCGAAGTTGGACAGCATCACGGTGAAGTTGATGCGGACCTCGGCGTCGTTGTATCCTACGTCATAGAGCACCAGGGTCCCATGGATGTCGTACCATGCGCTTTCCCCTCCCTTGACCTCCCACCTTTGCTGCTCGGGGAGGAGGGAGGCTAGCGCCGGGACGTCGAAGCCTCCGCCGGAGGCGTTGTACACCACCCGGCACAAAGCCCTGTGGATGATGGGCGTGCGGTCATAGCTTCCGAACGGGCGATAGATCACCACATCCCCCAGCTCGCCATAGGTGCTGTACCCATCGTCGACGCTCTCCAGGTAGGTGCGGACCGACGTGGCGTCCTGCTGTTTGAGGATTACCAGGTCACCGGTGTCGATGACACCGATGTAGGAGCGCGTGTCCGAATGCTGCATGCTCCCCGACTCGATGACCACCAGGGGCGGCCAGACGCCGCTGTAGGCCCAAAGACCACCGACAATCAGGAAGACTATGGCAAAGGCGATTACGACCCCTTTCAGGGAGCCCCACAGCTTCTTCGCCTTCTCTGACCCGGACACGAGCGCATCAAAGCAGCTATGATTATTTGATGCCTTCGACCCCCGCCCACTTCGATTCCAAGCCCGGGCAGTGCAAAAATATTTAGGCTGGGACGAGGTCCGAGCTTACGCATGCAGAGGCCCGACAACGACACCTATTTCATGAGGATGGCGGACCTGGTGTCCACCAGGTCGACCTGCCTCAGGCGCCAGGTCGGGGCGGTGGTGGTCAAGGAGAAGAGGGTGCTGTCCACGGGCTACAACGGGGCGCCACGCGGCCTCAGGCACTGCGCCGAGGTGGGATGCGCGCGCCAGCAGGCGAACGTGGAGTCTGGCACCAGGCACGAGCTCTGCCGCGGGGTCCACGCGGAGCAGAACGCCGTCATCCAGGCCGCCTACTTCGGGGTCAGCATAAAGGACTCGACCATCTACACGACCAACTTCCCCTGCGTCATGTGCACCAAGATACTCGTTAACGCCGGGATCACGGAGATAGTCTACAAGGACGAGTACGTCGACCCCCTCTCCAGGGACATTCTGAAGGAAAGCGGGGTCCGTGTCCGGCAGTATCGGCCTCCACCGGAAGCAGAGGAACCATAGGTCGGTCCCCGATTCCGAGTTCAAATCGCTGGAAGACCCAGTTTCTCAATCGTTTAAGCCCCTCCAGCCAGCGCCTTTACAAAGCCTATAAATACATTTACGATATTCCCGCATCACCTTCGGGGGAAACGCCTATGAGCAGGGCGGATACACTTGTGAAGATCAAGGAGGCCGAGTCCAAGGCGAGGGAGACCATCGCCGCGGCCGAGGAGAAGCAGAAGGCCACATTGGCCGGAGCCCGCCGCGAGGCCATCCGCACCGTGCAAGAGGCCGAGAGCAAGATGAAGGCCGAGCACGAGGCCGTGATGGCCAAGGAGAGGCAGGCGATGGCCGAGAAGAGGCAACAGCTCCTGAGGAAGGGCAGCGACGACGCCGCCAAGCTCATGTCTAAGGCCTCCGCCAACGTCCCGAAGGCCAAGGCCAAGATCAAAGAGGTTTTCGAGAGGACTATTGATGCTTCTGCCTGAGAAGATGAGCAAGATCCTCATCGTAGGGTCCAAGGACAAGTTGCAGGAGACCACCGAGGTCCTCTACAACCTTGCCTTGGTGCACCCTATCGACTTCTCAGAGGAAGAGGGGCTGTCGCTCGGTTCGCCATTCCCCTCCGCATCCGACGCTTCACAGAAGCTGTTGAAGCTGAGGGCGCTGGAGAAGGACCTGGAGATCGAGGAGGCGAACCTGGCCAAGAAGGTGCCGGTGGGAGAGGTCGAATCGAAGATGACCTCGACCATCGACGACCTCAACGCCGAGGTGTCCGGGGTCGTGGAGACCAAGAACCAGACCCAGCAAAGATTGGCTGCGCTGGAGAACGACAAGCGCCTCCTCGTGCCCCTTTCCAGCATCCCGTTGGACCTCGACCTCTATTCCGGATATGACAACATCGCGGTATTCACCGGGGCGGTCCGCAGCGACCCGGAGGCGGCGCTGTCCGCCGCCGTCAAGAAATTCGAGATATTCAAGTCAAAGAACGCCGACTTCGTCGCCGTTTTCGTGGCCAAGCCCGAGGCGGCTGAGGCCCAGCGAGTCCTCGTTCAGAACGGTTATTCCGAGGTGGTTGTCCCCAAGGGAAAGGGGACCCCGGAGCAGCTGATCAAGAACATCGAGCTAGAAGAGGGCGAGGTCAAGAAGGCCTTGGCCGACGCCGAGGATAAGATCACCAGGCTCAGGTCGGAGAACCGGGCCATGATATTGGCGTCGGAGGAGCATCTCAGCATCGAGGTCGAGAAGGCCGAGTTCCCCCTGCGCATCGCCACCACCAAGAACGCGTTCGCCGTCGACGCATGGGTCCCGACCAAGCAGGTCGAGAACGTCAAGAAGGAGCTGGATTCCAAGTTGGGCAAGAGCTTCCACTTCGAGGTCTTGGAGGTCAAGTCCCGGAAGGAGGTCGAGCACCAGGGCTCGGAGGTCGAGCACGAGGCCGACGTCGGCACTGAAACCCCCGTCAAGATGGGGGAGAAGAAACCAATCTCCATGTTCAACGGCTTCACCGAGCTGATCTCCACTCCGAAATACAACGAGATCGACCCCACCAACGTCATCGCCATCACCTTCCCGCTGTTCTTCGGGCTCATGGTCGGGGACGTCGGCTACGGCACAATATTCATCGCACTGGGCTATATCGGGCTGAAGAAGGTCACCACCGACGATTGGAGGACGATATCGACCATGCTCTTCTTCGGGGGCATATGGTCGACCATCTTCGGGCTGTTCCTCTTCGGCGAGGCCTTCGGCATGCCATTCGCCCCCCACGGGGACGAGCTGACATGGTCCTCCCTGCTGGGAACTGCGCTGCCCAGCTCGTTCGATCTGGGAGGGATCAGCACGCCGTTCGGCATTTACAACAAGCTGACCGACGTCAACAAGCTGCTCTATCTCACAGTGTGGATAGGCATCTTCCATCTGTTCCTGGGATTCTTCCTGGGCATGTTCAACATCGCCATGAGGCACGGGATCAAGCACGCAATCATGGAGAAGTTCGGCTGGGTCCTGGTCCTCTTGGGCATGGCCATACTGTTGCCGGTAATCATCGCCAACCTGAGTAACATCATGAACATCCAGTTCTCATCCATGGCGGTGATCATCCCCCTGGTGCTGATCATCATAGGCATGGCGATTTCCATCATGGGCGAGGGCGTGCTCTCCATCCTCGAACTGCCGGGGCTGCTGAGCAACATCCTGTCCTACACTCGTCTGGCCGCCATCGGCGTGTCCAAGGCCGGCCTGGCCCTGGCGTTCAACATGATCGCCATCGAGATGCTGGCCCCGATGGGCGGCATAGGCGTGGTGTTCGGGATCGTGATATTCATCGTCGGCCATTTGGCGGTGCTGATGCTCGCCATAATCTCGGCCGGAATTCACGGAATTAGGCTCCATTATGTCGAACTCTTTCAGAAGTTCTATACTGGAGGCGGGACTAAGTATAGCCCGCTCAGGGTCGTAAGGAAGTATACAAGCGAGAGGTGAAAGAAAAATGGTAGAAATTGGATCGGGTTTGGTTGCCATAGGAGCTGGACTCGCGATTGGGCTCTCCGGGCTAGCAGCCGGCTGGGCTGAGAAGGACATCGGTTCTGCGGCAGTCGGTGCCATTGCTGAGAACCCCAAGAACTTCGGTAGGTCACTGGTTATGACCGTCATTCCAGAGACTATCGTTATCTTCGGTCTGGTCATCGCGTTCCTGCTCATGGGCAAGATCTAAGCGCGTATGAATCGACCTCAGAGGTCATTTCATGGCGTTGGATAACGTGGTCGACGAGATTCTGGAAAGCGCCAGAAAGGAAGCGGACCAGATTCTCAAAGGAGCAGAGAAGGAGAAAGGAGTCATACTCCAGCAGGCAGCGGAGGCCGTCTCTACCAAGCAGAAGGCGCAGCAGAAGGAGACGGAGGACGCGGTCAAGCGCTTGAGACAGCAGGAGATCTCCAGCGCGGAGCTGGAGGAGAAGAGGATCGTCCTGAACGCGAGGAAGGAGATGCTGGACCGGACCTTCGAGGAGGCCAATTCACAGATATCCGAGATGAGCTCGGCGGACAAGACCCGCCTCTACGAGTCCATCCTGGAGAAGGGCAGGAAGGCCATCAAGGAACCGAAGATCTACTGTCCCCTGGGCGAGGCCAAGCTTCTGCCGGTCAAGAGCGGCGAGAAGGTGGAGGAGGTCAAGATGGGCCCCGGCCTGATCCTGGAGAGCAAGGACGGCACGGTGCGCATCGATTACACCTTCAAGACGATCCTAGAGGGCATCTGGGAGAAGGAGCTGAAGAACATCTCCAACATCCTGTTCGGGTGATATGATGGCTTCGATCTTTGGGAGGAGGGGCAATTATCCATACGCCTGTGCGAGGGTTCGGGCCAAGAAGAGCCTTCTCCTCACGAAGGAGAACTATCCGAAGCTGTTGATGATGGACCTGAACGAGATAGGTCGCTTCCTGGGCGAGACCCAGTACAGCGTGGAGATGACCGAGCTGGCGTCCCGTTACGACGGCGTCAACCTCATCGAGCTCGGCACCAGCAGGAACCTGGCCAGGATGTACAACGGGGTGCTGGAGTTCACCAAGGGAGAGCTCCGGGACATGATAGCCGGCTATCTGGAACGCTGGGACGTATGGAACATCAAGACCATCCTGCGCGGCAAGTACTATGGGGCGAGCATAGAGGACATCCGTGAGGACCTGGTCCCGGCAGGAAGGCTCGACGAGGACGACCTCAACGCCCTCATGGCCATGGAATCGGTCACCGAGGTCCTGGATAACATCAAGAAGCTGGACTGGGCGGTGGTCCCGCAGGAGGCCACATCGGCCCTGCAATCCACCGGCAAGCTCTCCACGGTCGAGGATTACCTGGACAAGGCGTACTACGAGCACCTGCTCGAGTCCATCAATCCCACCTCGAAGCCGGAGAAGATACTCATGGACTACGTCCGGAAGGAGATCGACGCGACGAATCTTCTGACCATCCTGAAGCTCAAGCGCGAGGGTCTCACACCCGAGAAGATTGTGCCCTATCTGATCGATGGTGGGGACGAGCTGACCAAAAAGGAGATGGAGAGGCTGATCGCTACCGAGGGCTTCGACCCCCTGGTCCAGGAGCTGCAGAAGTACTCCTTCTACGAGGGCATCAAGGACGCCCTGGAGAAGATATCGACCACGAATTCGCT
>JAJRAN010000079.1 GCA_028682915.1 Methanomassiliicoccales archaeon
CTCCCCGTTATGGCAGACCGCCCAGTCCAGGATGCTTAGGGGATGTGCGCCGCCCCACCAGGCGGGTGAATTGGTGGGGAAGCGCGAGTGGGACAGCCACATCTTCCCTGAGTAGCGCCCTAGGTCGTAGAACTTGGATATCTCGTGGGAGTAGCCGTTGCCCTTGAACACCGCCATGTCCTTGCCGCTGGAGACGCAGAGCGCGCCCGGCACGTCGGAGTTGATGTGCATGGCGAGTTGCACCATGATATCATCGCTGGACAGGTCGGCGCGGCCGTGCCACTCCACCTTATTCTTCGGCTTGAAGAAGTAACGCCAGATCATGGGGATGGGAGGGCGCATGGTCTTGACCTGGCGGGTGTGGACCATCTCGTCCTTGGTGATGATGCCCATCGATCCCAGCAGCCCCTCCACCGCTCCTTTGGCCTCTTCGTGGTCGAGGAAGAACTGCATGCAGTAATCGTCGCGGTGCTCCGGGAAAAGGCCATAGCAGGCGTAGCCAGCGCCGAGGCCGTTCTCCCTCTCCCCCATGGTCTCGAGCATCTGCCCGATGGTGTCTCCCGAGATCCTGCCGCCGGACATGTTTATGCAGCCGGCGATGCCGCAACCCCCCATCTGGTATCCTAGTCCAGGTGGCCTGGTGGCACCGTATCTCTCTGGGACTGGGAGCCTTTCCTTGTCCTCATTCTCGAATGCGCCTTGCCGGGAGGTGCCTCGGGCACATATCGAACCTGGCATGTTTCTTCCTTGCCTTATGCCGGCGCCTTGGCCGGACTCGTCCGCGTTTTGGCAGGCAATCAGGCCATTCCATTCGCAAACGATGCCCGGTCCGACCCTCGACCCTTCTATTAAGCATTTGTGCTATTTTGAATCGTTAACGAATCATTTACTACGAAAACAGTAATTTATTGCTATTTTTAGCATTTGAAATACGATAAACGTAGAGAAAATAGGTCGTTATTAGACAAATAGCTTCAAGGAGTTTTCCAATGATGCCGATTGAGTCATATTGAAGACCAGTAAAAGCCGTTCCGTGGAATTTCGGAGCACTTACAAGTAGCATAGGAATATTTTTTATTCCTCTCAGCATCATCAATCACGGGGAGTGAATCTCTTGACGACTCAGAGGATGGCCCTCGTCCCTCAATTGCCGGACCTGGACAAGATAAGGCAGATGCGAAAGCGGCTCAATCTCTCGCAGAGAGAGCTGGCATCAATGGCGGGCGTGAGCCAGTCATTGATCGCCAAGATCGAGAGGGGATCCATCGACCCATCCTATAGCAACGTCCGCAAGATACTCATGGCCTTCGAGGAGGTCCTCAGGCGGCGGAAGGTCGAGGGCATGAAGCTGGGGGCGCAGCTGAGCGTAGGGGACCTGGCCACACGCGGCGTGGTCTTGGTCGGTCCAGAGCAGACGGTAGGGGAGTGCGTCGAGAGGATGATGAAGGGCCGCTTCACCCAACTGCCAGTGATGGTTGGGGATAAGGTGGTCGGTGGGATAACCGACGACCGTATCCGCGACTATACCATCGAGGAGACCCGGGCCAATCGCAAGACCTACGACATGGTGATGCAGACACGGGTGGAAGAGGTAATGATGGACCCCTTCCCCATACTTTCCGAGGACACGCCCATCGAGCTGGCCTCGGTCCACCTGCAACGGGAGGAGGCGGTGCTGGTATCGAGGAAGGGCCAGATAGTGGGCATACTGACCAGCGCGGACTTCCTCAATCTTGGCTTGAACCAATAAAGAGAAAAAGAACCGGAGGTCGATTCATGATCAGACATGTGGTGATCTGGAAGTTTAAGGAGAAGGCCGAGGGCTACGACCGGTCGACCAACCTGGAGAGGGTCAAGGGGGAGCTGGAGGCGCTTCCGTTGAGGATGCCAGGGGTGATACAAAGGATGGAGGTCGGCATCAACAGCCTGGAGAACGGGACCAACTTCGACCTGATCCTCGTCGCGGATTTCGATAGCTATGAAGCGCTCGCTTCCTACCTGGCCAACCCGGAGCATCAGAAGGTGGCGGACCTGGTCATGAGGGTGAGGGAGCAGCGCGCCGCTGTGGACTACGAGGTCTAGACCTTGGTGACCGCCCTTAAAAAGAAAGACCTGGAGATTGCCCTCCAGAAGGTGAGGCCGTTTACAGATCCCAACCCCACCGACGAGCAATATCCCACCCCGGCGAGCATCGCGGCGGACATGGTCTTTCTGGCTTATTCCCAGGGAGACATCGCAGGGCTGAAGGTCGCGGACCTGGGATGCGGCACGGGGGTCCTCGGCATCGCGGCGGCACTGTTAGGGGCGAGCGAGGTCATAGGTCTTGATAAGGACCGATCGGCGCTCGACCTGGCTGAGGAGAACGCCAAGGGGGCTGGGGTGGGAATTCGCCTGGTCCATGGGGACGTGGGTGGGCTCAAGGAGAAGGTCGACACGGTGGTCATGAACCCGCCTTTCGGCTCGCAGAAGAAGCACGCTGACCGTCCCTTCCTGGAGAAGGCGATGGAGGTCTCCGGGGTCAGCTATTCCTTGCACAATGCCGGAACCCAGGATTTCCTCCTAAAGTTGGTTTCCTCCGCCGGAAAGAGGGCGGAAGTACTAAAAAGGTATAAATTGGAAATCCCTCATACCTTCGCGTTCCATAAGAAGGCTAAGCAGGATGTGGAAGTATTGTTGCTCCGCATCCAGATACGCGGTGACTAATGATGATAGAGAAAAGATCAGTTTTGCCCGGCGAGGAGGTAGCGGAGGCTGAAGAGTTCCTTCCCGCAGAGGGCACCTACGAAGAGGACGGCAAGGTCTACGCCGCCACCATGGGAGAGCTGGAGCTGGACCATGGAGAGAAGGTGGCCAGGGT
>JAJRAN010000054.1 GCA_028682915.1 Methanomassiliicoccales archaeon
CCCCTGGAGAGCGATATGAACTCGTTCTCCCCGTCACCAGTGATCGCCTTCTTCCTGGCGACCTCGATGAAGTTGTTACGCCCGAAGGGTATCTTTTCAGCGCTTATGGTTATAAAATCTACCTTCTTGCCGTTCGACTCGTCGTCCATTTCCTTGCCTCCTTAAAGCAAGTACCTCGGAAGACGTGGGTTCGATATTAAAAGTTTCCATGATGCTAAGCCTTCCATGCAGCCAGAGCACATGCTGGATGAGTTGGTCCCAGCGGGCTCTTTCGACCGTCGCCCAGCGGCCGAGGGCCGTAGAAGATTAGATATATGAAACTGGGAATTGGACGGGACATGACCGAGCTGGGGGGCCCTACACTAGCCCCCAAACCCTCGAGGTATTGTCCAGGTTGCGGCAGGCCTCTCGAAGAGACGGACCAGTTCTGTCCCTTATGCGGACGCCCGCTGAGCCCCCAGGCCAGCATCGCCTACTCCCAGAGGTACGCGTATCAGCCTCCCTCGACCGTCGAGTCCATAATGAAGTTCGGTCGGCTGGTGACCCTTATCGCCCTCGCGGCGCTGATGGGGCTGCTGGTCGTCAACGTCGTCATCCTTGCTTGGAGCCCGACGATAATCCTGCCCGAGGCCGCGGACGGGGCCTATGGCAACACCCTCTTCCTCATCGTTCCCTGGGCCGACCCCCTCATAGGCCTGGTCGAGCTGAGCGGCTGGTCCTTCGGGATCTATCATGTGCTGTTGGTCTTCGCCATTTGCGCCTCGTTCGCCTGGATGGTGGTCACCAGCGTCGACCCCTTGAAGAAAGAGCTGAGCCTGGAAAGACCGAAGGGCGGGCACAGCCCGCTATGGATCATCGGCACCATCTTCTTCGCCATCCTGGCGATGAACTTCATCTACGCCCTCATCCTGACCCTGCTGAACGTCGAGATCACCACGCCCGACTTCGCCAGCGAGGACCTGTGGCAGCTGCTGCACGGCCTGGCGAGCGCCTCGGTATGGGAGGAGCTGATCACCCGGGTGCTTATCATCGGGGTGCCATTGCTGCTTATCGACCTCGCCTATCACAAGAGGAAGAAACTGAGCCGCTATTTCTTCGGAGGAGGGTTCGAGTTCGGCGGCAAGGAGCTGGCCCTCATATGGGCTTCGGCGGGGATATTCGCCCTCGGCCATATCGTCTATTGGGACACCTGGAAGATAATTCCGACCTGGATAGCTGGTCTGGCCTTCGGATACCTCTTCCTGCGCTTGGGCCTGTACGCCTGCATCATGCTCCATTTCATGGTCGACTATCTTTCCGTGCCAATGGACATCGCCCCGGACTCAACGGCCGTGGTCCTGATCCTAGGCCTGCTGATCCTTTTCTGGGACCTGCTGGGCAGTGTCTATTTCGCCATCTTCTTCAAGCGCATCATCGATTTCCTGACCGGAAAGGTCGCGAAGCCCCAGAAGTCCAGCTCCATCGGTCCCATGCCCAGCCCTTCGCCGATGGCCCCCCCGCCCGCTCCGCCCCAGCAGGGGTCGACGTGGTCCAGCCAAGCGAGGCCGGCCGCCAAATCGGTCAATGCGGGTTTCTATAGCTGCACCAATTGCGGCGGCACCGAGGCTCGGTTCGTGGATGGCAAGTTGGAATGCATCCGGTGCGGCCATCGAGAATGATCAGAGGGCGGCCAGAATCGATCTCAGGCGATCGCGGGACACGACCGCCTCCTTCAGGCTGCGCGCCTCGATGACGTAGCGGCCCTGGTAATCTGACAGCACCGAAAGCGCCTTCTTGAAGTCGATGTTGCCGTCGCCTACCGTCAGGTGCTGGTCCCTTTCCCCGACGTTGTCGTGCAGATGGACGTTGATGAAGCGCTTCTTGTGCGCCAGGAAGGCATCGATGTTGCCCATAGTGTTGGCGTGGCCCACGTCGAAGCAGATGCCCAGGTCGAAAGAGCCGAGCAGCTGGAGCAGCTCCTCGGGCGTCCGGCCCATGGTCATTGGCCCCATGTTGGGCATGTTCTCCAAGGCCACTCTTACCCCAAGATCGCGGGACACGGACTCGATGTAGGAGAGCGACTCTAAGGTCGTCTGCAGCACCTTGGGCCTCTCCAGCAGCCCGGCGGGCGAGTAGAACCCGGGGTGGACGGTGAGCAGCCCGATCTCCATGCGCCTGGCGGCCTTGATGGAGCTCACTATCTCCCTGAGGGACGCCTCCCGGACCCGCTCGTTCAGCGAGCCTATGTTGATGTCGCTCAGGGGGGCGTGGGCGGAGAAGCTGAGATCGTAGGACGAGCTGGCGTCAAGGAACTGGTAGACCAGGTTGGGAAGGAAGTGCCGACCCTCGCCGACGATCTCCCAGGCGTCGAACTCCTTGTTCACGAATCCGAATGCCTCATCGAAGTCTAGCATAGATAGCACGGGCGCGGAAATCGCGATCATCTTGGTACCTCCTCTCCGTCGACGGTGATGGGCGCGACCTGGTCGATCAGGGTCGACAGGTCCTCGTCCTCGATTGCCACCTGGATCCCTCCCAGGGCGACCTTGCCATCGAGGAAGCTCACCTTCCCGGATAGCGCGGCCTGCTTGTTCAGCACGAACCTGGTCCCGTTCCCGTTGGTCCCTTGGACCATCACTCTGCGGGTGGCGTCCAGGATGCGGTGGTTGCGGATGAGCTCCTTGAAGCGCTCCAGGCTGCTGGTCTTGGCCGTTATGGCGTAGGCTGACCGCTCCACCTCGCTGCCAGGGAAGAGGTTGAGGACCGCCCTCTCCACCTTGGCCGGGTCCTCGGTGGGATAGCATTTCGCCGAAATCGTGACCAGGGCCATGATGCGCACCGCATCCGAGAAGAAGTATTTAAAAGGACCCGTCGCATGATGCTAGCCTGATCATGAGGGATCAGGTTCTTGCGGCATTAATGGAGGAGGGCGTCTTCCTCTCACCGGAGGCTATCGACTTCGTGATGGGGCAGAGCGACCCCCTGAGCTTCGTTCGGAAGGCGGTCGAGGTCATGCCCCAGATGCCCCTGGTAATCACCATCCAGGACATCCGGGATGCTTATTGCTCTTCGCCGGTCGGAGGCTCCTGCCCGCCGTCCTCGCCCACCTCGCCGGTCAGGAGAGGGGAGGTCAAGGTCCTAAAGGACATCACCGGCAACTCGACCTGCGAGGGCAACATCATCGACTTCGCGCGCTACTTCAATGACCGCTTCCAGAGCATCAAGCGCATCCTGGTGCGCCGGAGGGAGCTGGTAGGCTGCGTCCCCATATCCAAGGCCATGCAGCTGGAGCGCGAGGTCCGCTGCATCGGCATCGTCAACGACGTCCGGACCACCAAGAACGGACACAAGATGATCGAGCTCGAGGACGAGGAGGGGAAGGGCCTGGTGCTCATCACCAAGGAGTCGCCATTGCTCGACGAGCAGGTGATCCACGACGAGGTGATCGGGGTGGTGGGCAAGGTGGCGAAGAAGGGGGGGATGATCGTGGCCAACGAAATCATCCGCCCCGACATACCGATCGCGGGCAGCATGGCGCCCTCTGATTCCAGCGCCCAGATCGCCTTCCTGTCCGACATCCACGTCGGGAGCATCACCTTCCTGCGAGAGAAGTGGGGGCGCTGGGTCAAGTGGGCCAAGACCCAAGCCAAGAAGGAGGGCCTCGAATACATCCTGATCCCGGGGGATTGCGTGGACGGCATCGGCGTCTACCCTGACCAGGAGGAGGAGCTTGAGATCGAGGACATCTTCGAGCAGTACCGCTCCCTGGCCGAGCTGCTGAAGGAGCTCCCCGACCACATCCAGCTGATCATCCAGCCAGGCAATCATGACGCCGTGAGGCTGGCCGAGCCGCAGCCGGCCTTCACCGATGAGATCTCCCACCTCTTCGACTCCTCGGTGCTATTGGTGGGCAACCCCTGCTATCTGGAGGTGGAGGGCAGGGTGATACTGTCCTACCATGGCAAGAGCATGGACGACTTGGTCAACGCCATCCAGGGGCTGACGTACAACCACCCCCTGGACGCGATGCGGGAGATGCTGCGGCGACGGCACCTCGCCCCGATTTATGGGGGCAAGACGGCCATCGCGCCGGAGAAGAAGGACCACCTGGTCATCGACCAGGTGCCGGACATCTTCGTCACCGGCCACGTGCACAGCGCCGGCGTCTCCGACTACCGCGGGGTGAGGCTGATCAACGCCTCCACCTGGCAGGACCAGACCTCCTTCCAGAGGATGCACAACTTCGTCCCGGACCCAGCCAAGGTACCGATGGTGCACCTTGGCACTGGCAAATGCTCGATAAAGGACTTCAATTAGGCGAGAGCGGGGGATGCGGCGCCTTTTACCGACCGTGCTCACATAAACCAGAGGAAGAATATCAGGACGTATCCCAGCACCAACATCCCCAATGCGACGTACCAAAAGATGCGCAGCATGACGCCCCTGCGCCCCGCCCTCTTCTCGAACTCCTCGTCCTGGTCCCTCATCTGCCGGCCTCGGCCGCCGCGGCGGCCGTCTTCTGCTTGATGCGCTTGAGACGGAAGATGTTCTCCCTCTCCATTTCCTCGAGGCGGAGCTGGATGAAGGCAGATGCCTCCTTCAGCTCTGGTATGACCTTGTACTCGAGCGCGTTCACCCGCCGCTTGGTCTTCTCGATCTCGTCCAGCAAGCGCTTCATCGTGGTCTCGATCTCCGCGGCCTTGATGATCGTCTCGGTCAGATTCTCGAAGGCCTCGGCCGCCTCGTCGATGTAGGTGGAGGTGCCGATGACGCCGTAGCCCCGGGTGTCGGAGGTCGCGCGCAGGCTGGTGGCCTCGATCTCAGGTACGACCAGGCCCATCACGTTCTTGGACCGCAGCTGGATCTCGGGGTGGACCTTGAGGGCGAAGGCGGCGGACTTGACGGCGATGGCGCCGTCCGCGGCCTTGGCCACGGCGATCTTGGTCATGGCCGTCTCATGGTCGCGGTTGACCCTCTGCCTTATCTCCTTCGCCTCCTCCAGTATCTTGAAGAACTCGAGGATGAGGCCGTCCCGCTTCATCTTCAGGATCTTGTAGCCGGCCTGGCTGAGCTTAATCTTCCTCTTGATCTCGAGGAGCTCCGACCGGGTTGGCTTTACGTCCTGCTTGACCATGGTACAGCCGTCCTCAGGCCGCCTTCTGCTTGTGCGCCGGGTGGTACTTCTCGATCCACTTGCGGTCGATCCTGGT
>JAJRAN010000063.1 GCA_028682915.1 Methanomassiliicoccales archaeon
CATCAGGGGCGCGGAATGCTTCCAGGTGCAGGTACCGCTGAGAACTAGCCGGTCCAGGGAGGCGAACGAGAGGATGGTCGACGAGATCATTAGCAAGGTAAACGGCAATCGTCCGCAAGGCTCGCCATGAACGACATTGACTTCCTGAGGAAATCATGAAGGCGTCCAAGGTCGCACCGGATGCGCCATATGCCGTGGTGCTGCGGCTCAACGCCATCGGGATAGGGGTGGCGAGGAGCCTGGGAAGAGCGGGCGTCAGGGTGATCGGCACTAACTTCAAGGATGGCTACGAGACCCTCCACTCCAAATATTGCGTGAGGGAGGCGACCATCGATTATCAAGAGCAAGGGGGCGAGGGTCTGAGCCGTTTCCTAAAGGAGCTCGGAGAAGGATTCGACGACAAGCCCATCCTCATCCCCACCACCGACCTGTTCGTGCACGACGTGTCCGAGCATCGCGATGAGCTTTCCAGGCTCTACCGCTTCGCTTTGCCAGACAGGGAGATGGTCCGCGTCATCCTGGACAAGAGGAGGCAGTTCGAGTTCGCCGCGGAGCACAGCATCGAGCTCCCCCTGACCTTCTACCCTGAATCGTTGCAGGACGCTCGCCAGGTCGCGGACCGATGCCCCTACCCCGCCTTCCTCAAGCCCTACAGCTCGAAGGACTGGCTCTGCGCCTTCAAGGAGAAGGGGCTGGTCGCCAGGACGCCTAAGGAGCTCATCGAAGGTTACGAGCGGGCGAGCGCCGCCAACTACAAAGTCATGGTGCAGGAGATCGTCCCCGGCCCGACCAGCGACCTTCTCGTCACCAGCGGCTATTTCAAAGAGGGGGAGTCCGTCGCCACCTTCCAGCACCGCAAGCCCAGGCAGTGGCCCCCGGACTTCGGCGTCGGCTGCATGACCGTTAGCAGCGTCGACCAGGAGGCCATGAAGGTCTCCCTGGACTTCTTCAAGGCACTGAACTACCAAGGCATCGGGGAGGTGGAGCTCAAGCGGGACCGCAGGGACGCCAGCCTTCGGCTCATGGAGCTAAATCCCCGCCCCTGGACGCAGATCTCGCAGCCGACCTCGGCGGGTATAGACCTGCCGCTGATCGAGTATTGCGACCTGGCCGGGCTGCCCTTGCCCTCCATCGCCGAGCTACGGGAGGGCCACCGCTGGTGCGACAGCCTGAACGACTACCAGAGCTTCGTCGAGCTACATCGCCGTGGAGAGCTGTCATGGGGGGAATGGCTCAAGTCCTGGTGGGGGGCGGACTGCCACGCCTTCTTCGCCTTCGATGACATGGGGCCCTTCCTGCAGAAGACAGGTTATGGGGTCAAGCTCGCCAGGATGCTGATGGACGCCTACAAGGGCGGGCGCGATGGAACGTAGATGGTGCTCTGGTTCGATGCCATATTAATAGCAAGTGCTTTTTTCATCAGGTCGTTTCGGAGACCGGGGCCGCCGTCACTCAACTCGCACCTGGATGCCTAGCCAAGTACTGA
Organism: Methanomassiliicoccales archaeon; assembly: GCA_028682915.1. Lineage (GTDB taxonomy): Archaea > Thermoplasmatota > Thermoplasmata > Methanomassiliicoccales > UBA472 > JAJRAN01. The sequence continues at coordinate 1,487 of JAJRAN010000063.1, forward strand.
TCGACCTTCTGAATTTGGACCTGCGCAAGTTCGAGAGCTATTGACCTGGGGTCGGAGGCATAGGAACGGACGGAGAAATCCACGAAGACGTTCTTCTTTATGAAAACTAGGCGATACTCGCTTGTCCCAGAGGAGTTGTCGTAATAACCCAGGGACTCGTCCCCCACCTGGATCCCAAAGTGAGGCCAAGGTTGGAAATAATCTTCGCAAGCTTCCTTCGAATTGAAGATCAAGAGCTGCGCGAGAACCCAGGAACCATTGTTGGAAAGTATCGAGTAGGCTCCGCTTGTCAAGTTCGCTTCTCCCAAGGAGTCGGCGCCCTGTTCCCCACTGTCGCCTTGAGCATATCCCGCTAGATCGGAAGCCCCTATTACGGTCCTTTCCGCCTCCGATGGCATCGATGAATAGAATAATATCATCAATCCAATCAACAGAGAGGTCGCGGCTATCAGCGTGACTAGAACGACCAGCAGCTCCTTCTTCATCCAACTCCCAATCTCGCATTTGGCCTTAGGATATTAAGGATTGGCAAGATACCGTGAGGCCCGGTTACTGGTCCATCAAATGTCACAAGCCATAGTGCTAGATCAAAGCCCTTCTCGGATCCCTGGAAATTTCCCCTTTCAGATAGGACTTAACCAGCAAGATACTAGCAATGAAGATGAGCACTGTGCCAAGGGTGGTCGCCATCCCCCCAGCATAGGTCAAATTAAAGAGTGAGTTATAATTCTCAAATGGATCATTTATATCAAGATGATAGAACTCCCAACTTACCACGAGGTTGACCACGCCACCCGCGAGGAGCATAAGGGCGCCAGCAAAGAATACCATCCTCGCCCAGGCGGCTTTTCCTTTCTCAGTATTTGTAAGGAGCAGCAAGAGCAGCGCGACGCTGAACGCGAATATTGGCATACCTAGTGAAGCAAAAGCACTCAATAGGAAGCTATCGTCCTGGGAAGGCTGGGGCATGGAAGATACGAGGTAATAATCCATGAACGAATAGAAGAAATTGGCCAGCTGT
>JAJRAN010000022.1 GCA_028682915.1 Methanomassiliicoccales archaeon
GGCCGGACGGGGGTGCGGATGACGAACTCGTTGAAGTGGTAGGCGTCGAAGAACGGGGAATCGAAATCCTCCAGCTGGGCGATCAGCTTCTGCAGCTTGCGCGCCCTGGAGATGTTCACCTTGGCCAGGTTCTCCAGCCCCTCCTTACCTAGGATGCTGAGGTAGGCGGCGGCGGCCACGGCCATGAGCGCCTCGTTGGTGCAGATGTTGGAGGTGGCCTTGGACCGGCGGATGTGCTGCTCCCTGGTCTGCAGCGTCATGCAGAAGGCCTTCTCCCCGTCGGCGTCACGGGTCATGCCGATGACCCGTCCAGGCATCTTGCGCACGTGCTCCTGCCGGCAGGCGAACACCCCGAGCAGGGGCCCCCCGAAGCTCATCGGCACCCCCAGGACCTGCCCTTCCCCGATGCAGATGTCGGCGCCGTAGTCCCCGGGCGCCTTGAGCACGCCCAGCGAGATGGGGTTGGCGCCAACCACCAAAGCCACGTCGGGGAACTCCTGCTTGAGGGTGGGGGCTTGGGAATCGATGACCCCGAAGAAGTTGGGGACCTCGACATAGATGCCCGAGGTGTCGGGCGTGACCTTGGAGCGCAGGTTCTCCAGGTCCAGCTCGCCGGTGTAAGGGTCGTAGGAGTACTCCACGACCTCGATGCCCGGGCCCTTGGCGTAGTTGCGGAGGACGCTCTTCTTCTCCCAGTTCATGGCCTCGGGCACCAGGAAGCGTCGGCGCTCGTTGAGGCGCATGCACATGGTCGCCGCCTCCCCCAGGGCGGTGGAAGCGTCGTAATTGCTGGAATTGGCCGCGTCCAGGCCGGTCAGGGAGGCGATGTAGCTCTGGTACTCGAAGAGCGCCTGGAGCATGCCCTGGCTGATCTCAGGTTGATATGGAGTATAGGAAGTGAGGAACTCGGACCGGGATACAATGGACCTGACCGCCGCCGGCACGAAATGGTTGTAGACCCCGGCTCCCAAGAAGCACGGGTAGTCGTCCGTGGTGAGGTTGCGGGAGAGCATCCCCCGGACCTCGCGCAGCACCTCGGCCTCGGAGATGCCGTTGGGCATCTTCAGCCCGTTGGTCCGGACTTCCTTGGGGATGTCCTCGAAGAGCTGGTCGATGTCATCCAGGCCCAGTTCTGCCAACATCTCGGAGGCGTGCCTCATGGTCCCGTCCTCGCTACCGCCGGATGAAGATTAATAGCTTACTGCCAGGCGTGCCTCTGCATATCACGCATCGCGCCCCGGCTCACGGCTTGGGGCGGTATTCCTTGCGCGCCTTGCGGTCGCGGATGATCTTGGACCTCCTCTCCGCCTCCGAGCTCTGGGCCAGGGACACCAGCCTGGTGAAGAAGGCGGGCAGCGATTCGATATCCTTTATCTCGGCTTTCACCAGGAGCACGAGCCTCAGCCTGAGCTCGTCGTCGAATCGCACACCGTTCGCCCTCAGGTCCTGCCTCAACAACCTGGCCAGCTGCCCTCCCTTGCGGTCCCAATCAGTGAGGATGATGGCCGACCTGCCTTCGGTAGCCAGCCTCTCGGCGGTGGAGAAGATGGTGTTGGGGCCCTGCACCTGCCAGACCTCCCCGTCGATCCCGAGCACGGTCAGGGCGGCGCGGTCCTTCTGCCCCTCCACCAGGACGACCTCCTCGTTGCTACGCTCCTTGAGCTCCTCCAGGATGGCCGTGAGGTCCTCGAGCGCCTCCTCAGGGTCGCGCATCCAATCCCTCCAAGGTCGCGAGCGCCGATTGCCTGGTCGTCCTTACTAGGACCGTCTTCATGCGCGAGGTATGGCCCCGGACCACCTCGGCCTCGGCTCCGAAAAATCCCGAGACGACCGATTCAACCTCATCGTTCGCCTCGCCCTTCTCGGGAGGGGCGCGCACCTTCACCACCAGCCTCTTCCTCCATCGGTCGAGGCCTTGCACCTCGCTCTTCGGGCTAGAGGGCGACACCACGAGGTCGACCTCCGTCCCGAGCGGGGTCTCCCTGATGAAAGAGGACAGGTCCACGGACCCCCAGTGGCCCCGAGCCTAGAAATATCCTTCCCAGGAGGGACCGAATCGTAAAAGCAGTCAAGAAGAATCAAATATCATCACCCGAATCTGTCTACGATGGCACCGCCCTTGGAACCTCTGACCTTCGAGGACGTGACGAAGGTCTACCGCGAGGAGAGGAAGTCAGCGGGGCTCACGGCCATCAGGCACGATTTCTACGGGGCGGTCAGAGCCTTCATGGACCAGCTGAAACGGGACTTCGAGAAGGAGGCGGCCACCGATTCGTACGGGACCAAGGCCAGGCAACTCAACCAGCATATGGCCAAGATGCGGGAGAAGGTCCTGCAGATATTCGACATGAGGGCGGAGAAGGTCATGCATATGGCCGTCCTGGTGGCGGCTGGCGGGAAGGTGGATCATTCCCGGCTCACCGATGAGGAGAAGGTCCTGCTTGAGAGTGCCCTGGCCGGGATCAAGGAGATGCGTAACTCGCTGCTCGATATGCCTCGACCGGGCAACATGGAGTTCACGCGCATGAGCGCCCTGCCCATGCCTCAGACCCGGAACGAGGAAACCGGGGTGAGGGTTGAGGACCTTGCACCGGTCTTGGAGGAGAGAGCTCCTCAGCCCCAAACGGCCCAAGAGGTGAGGATTATCGGCGAGGCGGCGAAAAGGGCGGACGTACAGATGGACAAGGGGCCAGTCGAGGTCGCAACTCCCTTGGAGCACTCAGCCACCTCAACCTCCGATATCATATTGCTGCGCATCCTAGAGGACATCCCTCCTTTCGCGGGCCCCTCCGGGACCTACCGCCTCGGAAAGGAGGATGTCGTGACCCTGCCTTCGGGGATCGGGAAGGCGCTAGTGAAGCGCGGGAAGGCCATCGAGATCAATTATAGCTGAGCCGAGGAGGGAAGTCTGGCAGAGTGGTTTGCCATCACTACGATATCTTTATTAAGGCCCAGCTTATTTGCCCGAAAAGACGGGCCCGTAGCTCAGCTAGGTAGAGCAATCGGCTCTTAACCGATGGGCCGTGGGTTCGAATCCCACCGGGCCCGCCACTAAGCATAGCCAGTCACCTCGTATTTTTCGTCAATTTTAGGGTTTTTTGCACTGGCCTGTTGCCAGGCACGCTGGATGCGCTCAAGGGCCTTGTCCTGTTTTACGCGCCCGTAGAATGCCTCGGTGGTCCGTGTGCTCGAGTGTCCCATCTGATAAAACACTCTGAGATTCCGGCGTGCTTTTAGTATTGAACATGATCCGTACCTGACAACGAACCTCACGAAAACGCTCGCAAGAATGAAATATGCCCTGCTTCTGTAGTTTATCGGCGAGATAGATGGTTAAGATTCCCAAAGAGGTGCTGGATGTCCTGAACCACCCTGATGCCATCAAGGTGGTTGCTACGAAGACGCCAAATGGTGATGTGCACGCCATCGTGGTTGGCAGCATCCATGCTCCCGACCCTGAGACCCTGGTCTTCGGAACTCTAATAATGCACAAGACAAGCGAGAACCTTAGGGAGATGCGCCGCAAGGGAGAGCTGGCTTCGGTGCTAGTGGTTAAAGGTATGGTCTCTTATGAGATTCGCGCCAAAGTTGTCGAGCAGAGGAAGGAAGACAAGGAGCTGGACCTAATGAATGAACAGCTGAGTCTCATGGGGCTAAAGATGACTAGCGTCTGGTATCTGGAGCCGAGGGAGGTCTTCGATCAGAGCGCTTCTTATAAAGCTGGAACTAGAATGGTCTAGGCTTGGTCCAATATTTTTCGTAGAAAATCAAAGGTTTGGGAGTAGCTCACCAGTGCAGGCTTCTCAATAATGGTGATGTAGAGCTTGTCGCCCTTCACCTGGTAGCTGCCCCGGAAACTGAAACTCAACCCCAGAATCCTCGGCCCTCCGGCGAAGCTGCCGGATTTGGAGTTGCCCCTGAAGGCTATCTTATATTCCTTGGCCATTTTGGCCACTGATGTAACCAGCTGCTCGGAGGGGATGCGCAGCGGATAAACGAAGACGTTCTCCATATGGCATTGCTATATGCGGAAGAGCTATTTCTCGCCTGCCCTCGCCGCAGAGCAGCTTCGTGTCCAAGTCATCTTCTTGCGTGATGATTTGCGCTACCATCTACGCAGCGCCTCACCTAGGGACTTGATTAGTCTCCAGGCTTGCAGCGATTTGGGCTATGGCATCGCATGGTGTTCCATGGTGCTGTCTTGCAATTGCACAGGCGACGCTCGATGTTGAGAATTAGCTTGGCCCTCGCCCCAATCAGCCTACGAGGGGCTGAGGGGTAGATGTGATATAGGCAAAGTATCTTTGGGAGGTCCGAATGATGTTCTTAATCAACCCAGCCAAGGCCTTAGAAGCCGGTTTCTTCTTCCTTCCTCATCTTGCGCACATCTGAAATCATTTCCCGTGCCATCTTCAGATACTGCTTGGCCATGGCCCGACGAAAACGGTTGCGGGATAGCAGGAATTGCACTTGCTTTAGCATCACCTTGGGCCGTGCATAGGTACCGGCCCAGAAGGCGGAGAACACTTCGGAGAGCTTCTCTGGCGGGATGGAGGTCTTGATAACCGACTTATCGAACCCGTAATCGTCCCAATCATGGCTGGTGAGCATCTCCTTATCCACCAGCTCGGTATAAAAATCGCTGCCTGGAAAGGGCACAGCCAGTGAGCCAACGATGAAGGAGCAGTGATCAGGATATATGTGCTTCCCGTAATCCAGAATGGCCTGCACCGACTCCTCGGTGTCCTCAGGAAGTCCGAACAGAAGGTAAACCGATACCAGGATGTCAAGCTCCCGCTCGAGCTGGTCCATCATGGCCTCTACCTGTGGAGGGTCGAAGCCCTTCTTGCCGTACAGCTCCCGTTTGGCCGGATCAGGGGTCTCCAGCCCAAACACGATCTTGAACAGGCCGTCGTGCTTCATGCGGGGCCATAGGTCGCGGTATCCCTGGAAGATGTCCTCGCGGGTCTCATAATACCAATAGAGCCTTTCCCCGGATGCCTCGAGCTCCTCAAGGAAGGAGACCAATTGCCCTCGGTCAGTGAATGAGGAGTCGTCCTGGAAGAAGAAGGTGTCGTGGTTGAAATTCCGCTTGACCCAGACCATCTCTTCCACAATCTTGCGTGGGTCCCTCCGCCTGACCCCGGTATGCATCTTCCAGGTGATGCAATGACGGCAGCGGAACTGGCAACCCCGCGAGGAGGAGATGGCAATCATCTTGTTACCGGCCCAATGATATCTGTCCACAGGGAATAGGTGCCAGGCGGGGAAGGGTAAGGAATCAAGATTCGCGATGGGCAAGCGGGGTGGATTGCGAAACGCGACACCTTCAATTGAACGATATGTGATGCCTTCCACTTCTTCAAGGGATTTCCCAGAGGATAGTGCTTGGCAGAGTTGTCTCATGGTCTCCTCGCCCTCTCCCCGCACCACCACGTCCAGCTCTGGGCACTCCTGGAGGGAATCGAGGTCCGTGAAGGTGAAGTGAGGCCCCCCTGCCACTGTCACCACCTCACGTCCGACCTCCGCCTTGATCCGCCGAAATATGGTCTTGGAGCGAGAGCTGACGGGCGTCTGGCCACCGGCAGCTACTAGATCAGGCCTAGCCCGGGCGACACGGTCCAATATCTGGTCAAATCCAAGGTCATCAGCGGCGGCATCGATCACCTTGACCTCGGCCCCGTCCTTCTCAAGCACAGCAGCGATATAGGCCAGACCGAGATTGGGTGCCAAATGCACCTTCTGATGGAACATAGGTGGTTGAATCAGGACGATGCGCATTGACCTAGGAACAAGACCTACTGTATTATAATTCTCCTCCTGGGTCGAAGCATCCTCAGGGGGGTCATCACCTAAGGGCGATGGTCACCCCTCCGGTGTTCCGGTTTAGTCCGTCGTAAAAGAATCGAATATCTCCCACAGGATATTCATACCATCAAGGGGTTCCCCAGAAAAAGTTAGAGTGGTAGTGCTAGACCATGAATGAAGCTGTGCAGGAAAACATCTTCAGGAGGAGCACCAGGCTCCAGTTCATCTGGTCCAAGCCCTGGCTCGTCCTGACCATCACCTATTCCTTCGTTCTTGTAGTCCTGTCCACCATCGTTGTCATACTCGAGCCATGGCAGGCCAAAGCCTTAGTCCCAGTCCTTTTCCTCTATGCCGCCCTGCCCTTCCCTCTCATCTTTGTGCGGCTCCTCGCCGATAAGAACGTCGCCGAGCAAGGCAGCAGCAACATCTCCCTTTCCAACGCATTCAGGGTAGGGGGGTGGACCGCGGGGGCACTCACCTGGCTCGGGGAAGCGTCCAAGGGTTTCCTCCCTCCTCTGATAAGCTGGGCCTTCTTCTCTTTTGACGTGAACGTCTCCACAGGCCTCCTGGCGTCCTCGATGCTCGGTACTTTTTACTCCCCCTTCCTCAAGGGCAAGGGCGGCCTAGGCACCACATTGGCCATCTGGGGGATTCTGCTCATTTCTCCCTGGTCCCTCGTGGTGATCTTCATCATCCTGGGTGTATTGCTACTGGTGCACAAGGATACCTACCATGACACCATCGCAATTTTCTGGCTGGCCCCCTTGGTTATCTATTTCGTGGACGGCCGATGGCCGGTGGTGCTGGTGGCTTTGCTCTATGCTTGCATCTACTCCGTACGGATGTCAAGGAAGGGAGACGAATTCGCACATGGCATAAAAATCGCAAAAAAATAATATCTGGCGGCCTTGAAGGATCTTGGCAAAGGTAATAATATTGTGCTTAGAATCCAGTCCTGATGGACGTTCTGCTATTGTTATTGGCCCTTTTAGCTGGTTTCGCATTTGGAACCGTCCTTGTATCGGCGCTGACATGCAAGGTCAAGTGGATATTTCCTTCGGCGATGCTGTGTGTTGTGCTCCTGGCATCTGCCGCGGCCTTTGTGTACGTGATGCCACCTGGGGATCGCTGGATAGCCATCATCCTGGTGGCGATAGCTGGTATCCTAGGCTACTCAATCGCAACGCTGTTCTTCCTAGGACAGGACCGCCCAAGGGAGCTTCCTGGATTGGTGAATAGGCCAGTATCCAACCCCGGCCATCTCGCCGTGGTGTACTTCTCCCATGGCGAATCGGAGGAATATGATCAACTGGCATGGTTGCATCAGTTCCGAGAGTTTGACGAGCAGAGGCTTAAGTTCATGCCCCGCCTGGTGAGGCCCTTCTTCTTCACAGTTCTACGCAGCAAGTACATGAAGGGGGACAGTCGGCATTGCTCCATGCACTGTCGGATGATGGAGAGGCTCGAGCAAGACTTCAAGAAGGACGGTCGTGACGACATCAAGTTTTATCTCTCGTTCCTGGACGCGGAGCCACGTCCGGATGTCGCCGCCGCCAAGGCCTACAACGAGGGGGCGAGTACCATAGTGGTAGCCAACGTTTTCCTCACAGCCTCCAATCACACCAAGGAGGGGGACGAGCTGGTCGATCACCTGAAACTCGAAGGGAGAGGAGTAAGGGTTCTGTACACCGAGCCCCTCTGGAATTCCGATCTGCTGCGCCGCAGCTTCCTGGAGAAGGCCAACTTAGTCATCCCACCCGAGGAGAGGGCCATCACAGGGGTACTCCTGGTCGGCCATGGCCAACCAGACGAATGGGACAAGGAGTTCGGGACCGAGACAGAGCAGGAGAATCTCTTCCGCGAGCGGCTGCGCGGCGATTTCATCGAACTAGGATATCGGCCAGAGAATGTGCGGTTAGCATGGATGGCGTTCAAGGAGCCTAACACCACGGACTCCGTCGACTCCCTTGCCGCTTCCGGGATCAAGAAAATGATCTTCTTCAGCGCGGCCATCAGCGCCGATGGCATACATAGCCAGAGCGACATACCGGAGCTGGTCGAGAAGGCCAGGGCTTCCAGGCGGGTAGATGTCATCGATTTGGGCGCATGGAACGACCATCCCTTGGTCATCGCCGCCATCAGGGAGAAGATCGAGAAGGCTTTGGATAAGGCCAGCTAAGAGGATTCTTTTCTTAACTCTTCTTTCCTTTTATGGCTTCCAGTGTACCAGGTTTTTTTACTATGGTTAATTAAGCCGTCGGGCTGCAGTGATGGAGCACCACCACTGCTGAGGAATGACCAACGACCTCATTAATGGCCCTCCTCGTTGGCCTCATTCCCCGGGTTGAGGGAAACCACCCCCTGATAGCCGTCCACGCTCAGTTCCGCACCATCGGGTATGTTCATCGCCCCCTCCACCGAGACCACCGCCGGTATGCCATACTCCCGGGCGACGATCGAGGAGTGGGACAGCACTCCGCCGGATTCCGCCACCACCGCTCCCGCCTTGGCGAAGAGAGGGGTCCAGGCCACATCCGAATAGGGAATGACGATCACATCGCCCTTCTGCACCTTTTTGAACTCGCTCGGGCTGCGCACCAGTCTGGCGCGGCCTTTGTAGTAACCCCTGGAGGCCGGGGTGCCCCGGAGTTCGGCCATGGCCTTCTTCATCAAAGGGGGGACCTGATCCCCATAGATTACGCTCGGTGGGACGACGTCCTTCAGTTCCTGCATCTCTCGCTTGCGGATAGTCGCTCGCAGCCTGTAGTTATTGCAGCTGTTGCCAGCGCATCCCCCGGCTATGATCTGTCGTAGCTCGTGCAAATTAAGGTAGAAGATGTCGTTCGGGTCTTCCAGGATGCCAATGGTGATGAAACGACGGGCCAGTTCCATGAAATAGATGCGGTAGAGGCCGTAGCCGAAGGTGTAAGCAGCGCTCGTCCTCTCCTTGATTAACGCCATCCTCTGTGATCTTTTATAAGCAGCCAGAACGCCCCGTCGTCCCGATTTCAGCTCGAGATTCTCCACCCTAGTCCGGTCCTTGTCACGTTCGGTCTCGGGATAATCGGCGATTAGGGCGAGCACCATGCCCGGGTCCTCTCGCCACGGCTTCACGGAGAAGTCATTCCCACTCTCGCTCACATAGCCGAAATCTCTGATGAAGCTCTCGAAGGAGGCGCGAAAGTCATTCTCCAGGGGGAGGGAATTAAGGCCGTCGACCTCCTCATCCCTCAGCCTTTTTTTAGTGCCCTGGTCCAGCGATTCGAAGGCCCGGCGCAACGAGCGGAGGCCCTGGTCCGGATAATACCGCCGGAAACCTTCCTGGCCCTGGAGTATGTCAAGCGAGGATGTGCTCACCCCCGCCTTCCGCAACCGGGATTCGAGGAGGCGGAAGAACAGGTTGGCGGCCAATTGGGTGATCACGTTATAATAGGCGATGTCCTCAAGCCTATGGCCCAGCTCGTCCACCTTCGCTAGCAATTCCTCCTCTGATAGCTTGCCCAGATCCTCCTTCGCCAAGGCCCTCAGTTCCTCCTCCTTCCTTGGGAGGAACACATCCATCTGGTCAGCCAGGCTGAGGTGCCTCAGCAGGAACGAAATGAGGTTCGGGGTCACGGCCAGCATTTTGGGGGTCGGTGAGAACTTGAACCCTCTTTCCTGACCGCCTGCCCCCAACAACCTCTCCAAGGAGTCGGGTGGCAGGCCCATGCGCTTCCACACTAAGCCCAGGGCGCCGACGTTGAAGTATGCTCTGTAGTAGAACTGCCTAGCCAGCTCGCTGGCCTTCAGCCCTTTCACACCGGTCATCTCGGAGAGAAAGCGCACCCAGGCCCCGTTGACTAATGGAATGTTCACGGACCAGACAAGGGGTTTTATGAGTCCAGGCAGCACTTCTTTGGAGAAGGTGTTGCTGTAAACGTTGACCTGCCCCAAGGTGTTGATCTCCCGCAACTGCAGCCAGTGCACCTGATGCCCGTCGAAGACCCATTCCAGGACCACTGGATGACCGAACTGCTTGGCGATCTGGCGCGCCTCGGTGCCTATCTTAATGGCCGTCCGGGCTTCCATCAACGGTCTGAAAGGCGGTCTTAAGGCCTCACCTTCTCTTATCACCCATCTCTCGGGGGTGACGCCCTCATGGACCAGGGCCCCGTCTTTCCCCGACAAGGCCTCCACCACCTCCTCGTCCTCCTCGGTAAGGGGGTTCTGGCTGAACGCCAGCCCGGAGTACACCGTAGGGATCATCTTCTGGACGATGACCGCAATTCGCTCAATCTCAATTTCGCCCTCAGACCCTTGGGCGTTGCCCTCACTGCCCCCGGTCGAGGCCGAGCGCCACACCTCTTTCACCGCCCCCAACACCTGGTCGACTCCCGACCGGTCGAGAACGGTCCTTAGCTGGCCTGTGAAGGGGCGCTTCGCTCCTTCCTCCAGGTCCGAGGAGGAGCGGACCGCATATCGCTCATTCTCTACAAGCGAGACAGCCAGTTCCTGGCGCAGGCGCTCCAAGGCCGCCTCGCCATCTTTTTGATAGTCCACCCGGACGCTGTTGGGGATCACGAAACCCGGTGGGACACGGTGCCCCATTTCCATGAGGAAGCGCAGGCTCTCAGCCTTCCTTCCGAACTCCTCCGTCCCTCGGCCCTCTCTGATCGGCACTAAGTATGAACCGGTCAACACAGGCACACTCCGAAGTGAAATCGCTGAGCAATCTCCGGTTAGAATGGAAGCTTCAAGCACTTAAGCTACCCGATTGGCTTCTCTCAATTTTGGCCAAAACCTCCCACCTTTGTGCCACCGACTTGGTTCCAAGTCATTGCCTTGGATATCGAACAATCTCAGCATGTTGATGGCAAAGGCATTTCCTGACATCCGCATGTGAGGACGTAGAAAATTGAGCGCTCCCTCGCTATCTCCCATATCCACCAGGGCCATTATCGCTACCTGATAGGCTTGGATAGTCATCTCCCTCTCGATGGAGAGCCATTCCTCTTCGCTAATCTTCTTAAGATCCACTTTGATTATATGGCCATCGGAAGATGATTTGCTGGCTTATTTATTTTTTAGTAGTTGCCGCTCAAACGGCCGAATCGGCATCGACCGATCAAGGAGTCCACTATTTTCCCTGCCTCACCCGAGTGATCAGTTCGGCTGCCTTGGCCGCCCCATCTAAGGGAATCTTGGCGTAATGGACCTCCTTCCCGATGTTCTCCTGAATGGCCTTGCACAAGGACTCGGGAGTCGTCTTGGCGTAGTCCATTCTCACGCCGGCCTTGTACCGCTCGCACTTACGCGCGACATCCCTATTCTGCTCCCAATGCTTCAAGATGGGGAAGTACAGGAACGGTTTCTGGAGCGCAATGAGTTCGAGAGTGGTCGTGCCTCCTCCAGAGGTGACCACGAGATCGGCAGCCGCGAAATGCTCGTAGAGTCTGGGAACATACCCTTCGATCTTGACGCCGTCCTCCCTGACGATCTCCTCTACAGGCATCCTAGGACCGCACACGATCTTCATCTCGGCATCGGGCATGCTCTTCTTAAGGAGGGCATAGGCCTTCGAGCATAGGTTCAATAAAGGCTTCCCAGCGGATGAACCACCAGCCGTGCAAACGATCAAGGGCTTTTGATCATAGCCCAGCTTCCGCTTCCACGCTGCCTTGTCTTTATATTCCTCGGGGCGGAAAGACAGGATATTGCCAACGAAATCCACATGATCATAAGCCAAATCCCTCCGCTTTGGCAGGAAGAGCCCCATGCTCCCTTCATCGATGTCCTCCTTCTCCCCGATGAAAATGAATTTTTCATAGAGTTTGGGGTCCTCAACGAACTTGGTCCATGTCTTATTGAAGATATGTGTTGCGATAATCTCCTTCGGCTTCATCTGGACTTGGTACGCTCCGAAGAAGTCGCTCAGGTAGACGAACTTGAATTGTTTGATCTCCGGCTTATTGGCCATGGTGAGAAGGACCTCCATCGCCTCATCCCCTACGATGGTGTCGACCCCTTGCTCAGCAGCGATCTTCATGAGATAGCCTACCCGTTCAGGGAAGGTCTTCAACCACTCCAGGAACATCGCGCACAAACTCAGATTATATTCGCTAGCTTCAGTCTCTGCGAAGCAGGTCGTGCTCTTCGCCTCGCTGAAGGTGAATGGATTGATCTCTCCCGCGGACCTCAGTACCGATGCGGCCGGTTCCTCAGCATGCCAAATGATCTCCACGTTCGGGTCGAGCTTCCTCATTTCATTGACGATCTCCAATTCCCTTCCTACGTGTCCAAGTCCGATCGGACCGCTAATGAAAAACACCTTGCCCATGTTCCCCACGCTCGTTCTGAGCAGGCAGATTCGCTCTGCTCATTACAGACAATATTACATCATCTACATTATTTAAATTTTACGTATTACTAGGACAACGTTATCCTAATATTACAAATAGTTAGCTCTCATTGACCTAACCTTGCGAACGGGCCGACATTACGACATCCTAAGATCACCGGCGCCAATGGGATATTATTTCTGGTGGTGATGATTGTAGCGGATTCAGGTGCTATCGACATCTCGGGCAGCATCGGTCATGGCCGAGTGGAATGGGTGATCGCCTATCCTGCATTGATTGGATGGTCTTTTTCGGTGGGTACCTGATGGCGAGGCCATCGTCAGGCGGAATTCAATGAGGGAGGGTACATCCTCCATCCGATAGTTTAAGGAAGCCGCTAATGATGCAGAGCCGAAAGGTGCGCTGCATGGCCAAGAACATCTACTTCGTCGGCACGGCGGGAAGCGGCAAGTCCTCCTTGGTATGGGCATTCCAGGAGTGGATGACCCTGCAAGGCCTGGACACGATCAGCGTCAATCTCGACCCCGGGGCCGAGTACATCCCCTACGAACCGGACGTGGACATCCGAGACTGGGTCAAGGTCGAGGAGGTCATGAAGGAGTACTCCCTCGGACCCAACGGCGCTCAGGTGGTGTGCGCCGACATGATGGCCTTGAACGCCAAGGAGCTGGCCGAGGTCATCGAGGGATTCAGGACCAACTACGTGCTGATCGACACCCCCGGTCAGATGGAGCTATTCGCGTTCCGCCAGTCCAGCCAGGTTGTAATGGACATCCTGGGCCGGGAAGAGTCCTACCTCGTCTTCCTCTCCGACCCTGCCCTGGCCAAGACGCCCAACGGCTTCGTGTCCACCCTCATGCTTTGCGCCTTGACCCATTTCCGCTTCAGCGTGCCCTTCTTGAACGTGCTTTCAAAGGCCGACACCCTGGAAGAGGGGAAGCTGGAAGAGCTCAAGACCTGGGCCGAGGACCCCTATGCCCTCTACAACGCCCTCACCGATGGGGAGTTCAACGCGAGAAACATCCAGAGCATCGAGTTCCTCAAGGCCATGGAGAGCGCGGGGATGTACCGCGAGCTGATCCCGGTGTCGGCCGAGGTCCAGCTCGGGCTAGAGGACATCTACAATCACATCCAGCTCTCGTTGGAAGGGGGAGAGGACCTCCGTAACGATTAGGGCAATGTCCTTCTATCCCCAGCGCCATCCCAGCGGCATGAGCAAGTCCGTCGTCCTCCTGCAATGTCCCCAGTGCAAATCCCCAAACATCTTCTACGACCTCGGGGGAATGACCGGAAGGGTCTACCACTGCCACGATTGCGACTACATCGGCCCGGTGGTGATCGAGCTGGAGCTGACCGAGGACGAGGTCAGGGCATTGGAGGAGGAGAATGCGGCGAAAGGCGAGCCCATCGAAGAGAAGAAGACGAAAAGGCGCGGCATACTGAAGCGTTGAGCCTCGTTCCGTCTTTTTACGCTTCCGAGGTCTGCGAACATTTAAATGCGCCGCGCTGCAATATTTTTTCGGGGAGGAAGTTGGCCGTCGCTCAAGTTCCAGACGACCAGATTGAAAGAGAGATTTATCACGCGGTGAGCCGGGGCTTTGAGTACCTCTTCCAGCAAGGCCAAGGGAAAGGTAATTGGAAGCTGGTGGATCACACCGCCTTGGTGGCCATGGCTCTAACGATTAGAGAGCCAAAGAGCTCCCAATGGATCAAGGCCGTCAAGAGCTGGCTGATATCGCAGCAGACAGAGCTGGAGCAAGGTGTGGCGTCCTGGGACGAGAGCGTTTCCGATTCCGCCATGGCTCTGATCGCTCTTCTGCGCATGGGTGTTCTTCCCAGCGACCCGGCCGTCGCTAAAGGGCTGAAGTTCCTGAAGAGGGTGTTCTACTACCACAATCGCCCAAATTGGGAGGACGAGCCATGGGAGACCTCCTGGTCCATCACCGCCATCACCGAGTCGGGGGACACGGACACTTTGGACGAGGCCTGCCAAGCGGTCAGGTGGCTCGCTGCCATGCAGGAGCCGAGCGGGGCCATCATCGCCCCGCATTACACCGCCTACTTCGTAAACGTGGTCCGGGCCATATGCCACAGGCAGACGCAGAAGGGCTATTGCGTCATGGACGAGGCCAGGCTACAGGAGAGCGCGAAGAAAGCATCGGAATACCTCATGCGGACGATGGACGACGACGAGCTCTGGACCGGCGAGGGATGGTCGAACGGCCAGATCCTTTGGTCGTTGGCCAGCGGCGGGCGTTTCCCGGTGGAGGACCGGCAGTCGGTGAATAAGGTGGTCTCCTGGTTCGTGCGCAACCAGGGCGTGGACGGGAACTGGTTCGACGCCGAGGATACCGCCTGCGCCATCCTGGGGCTGGTTGCCCTGTTGAAGGACTACCTGCTGCACAAGGCCAAGGGCCAGGGCATCCAAGAGGACGCTGAGACCGTCATCTACAACCACCTGCGAAGGCTGTACGAAGCTCCGAAGCTCAACCTGGGCAAGAAGTTCTTCGAGGTGCTCGAGGACGGCACGACGACCCTCAACTTCTCGCCCCGGGCCGTGAAGGTGGCCGCGATAATCTTCGCCATAGCTAGCGGCCTAACGGTCGTGCTCGCCATTTGGGAGTACATAGCCGAGGCCTTGGGGATATAGCGGCCGCTTTTCGCTCTGAGCAACGAATTGAGAGAAAAATGGGAAATGGAAGGCGTTTACCGATCAGGCGAACATCACGCCCGACTCGGTGCACTTGGGCTCCTCGATATCAAGGACCTTGGCGACGGCCCGCTCGAAGTCCCCTATCTGGACCATGTCCCGGTTATCACGGATGGCGAACATTCCCGCCTCGGTGCAGATGGCCTTGATGTCCGCGCCCGTCGCTCCTTCAGTCTTGAGCGCCAGCTCGATGGAATTGACCGCCTGTTCGATGGCCATCCTGCTCATGTGGATTTTAAAGATCTCGTTGCGCGCCTCGTAGTTGGGGATGGGGATGTCGATTATGCGGTCGAAGCGGCCGGGGCGCAGCAGCGCCTCGTCCAGGATGTCCGGGCGGTTGGTGGCCCCGATGATCTTGACGTCGCTGATGGGGTTGAAGCCATCCAGCTCGGCCAGGAGCTGCATCAGCGTCCTCTGCACCTCCCTGTCCCCCGACGTGGCGACCTCCAGACGCTTGGCCCCTATGGAATCGAGCTCGTCGATGAACACGATGCTGGGTGCCTTCTCCTTGGCCAGCTCGAACAGCTCGCGGACCAGCCTGGCCCCCTCGCCGATGTACTTCTGGACCAGCTCGCTGCCGACGAACCTGATGAAGGTGGCGTTGGTCTGGTGCGCCACCGCCTTGGCGATGAGCGTCTTGCCGGTCCCCGGGGGCCCGACCAGGAGCACGCCCTTGGGCGGCTCGATCCCCACCTTCTTGTACAGCTCCGGCTTGAGCAGCGGGTCCTCCACAGCCTCGCGCACCTCGAGTATCTGCTCGTCCAGGCCGCCTATGTCCTTGTAGGAGAGGGCGGGCTTCTCGATTATCTCGGCGCCGATGACGATGGGGTCCAGCGATGGAGGGAGCACCCCCATGACCGCCAGGGTCTGCTTGTTCAAGGCCACTCTCGCGCCGACCTCGAGGTCCTCGGTGGGCACGTACTCGGAGGTCGAGACGATGAAGTCCGGCCCGGTGGAGCTCTTGACTATCACCCTTCCGTCAGCCAGGACGTCCTTGATGGACCCTATGATGAGGGGCGGGGACTTCAGCCGCTCCATCTCGGAGCGCATGCGCTTGAGCTCCTTCTGCAGGCGGAAAAGCTCGCTCTCCACGTACCGCTTCTCCCCCTCGACGCGGCGGATCTCTTCCAGTAGCTCGGTGTTCCTTCGCTCCAGGACCTCAATCTTCTCTCTCATCTCGTTAACGAGTTCCTCAACCTGGGGCTCTTTCGTGTACTTCACCTCAGTCCGTCGCGTTTCGTCTCAATATAAAGGCGAGTGCTATTTGAAATCTTCGAAATCCATGCATATTCCTGTCATTCTGACCCGCAGGGCGACCAACTTCCTCCGCAACCGTCTGGATTGCCTGTTTTTCGCACCCTCCCTCCTAATTAAAAATTATCAATGTGGATAATAATGGCGGCCACCGGAGCCTTGCGTTCCGGTGCCGGAACCACCTAGGCATACCTCGCAAATATTATCTAGCGAAGCGGAATTGAGTGTGGCGATAGGTATGATCTGCGAACTCTGCGGCAAGGAGGTGCCTGAGACCCGCTCGACATGGATCGAAGGGGCGCAAATGAAGGTCTGCAAGGACTGCCAGCGTTTTGGCGACAAGCCCAAGGTGGGGGCGAAGGAGTCGCCCACCAAGGTGGTCATAGCCTCCAGGCTGGAGCAGAGGGAGCGAAGGATGCGCACCCGCGACATCTACAAGGAGGAGGAGGTGTTCGAGCTGGTGGACGATTACGCCGCCCGCATCCGGGACGCGCGCAACGCCCGCGGGTGGAAGACGGAGCAGCTCGCCGCCAAGATCAGCGAGAAGGCCTCCACCCTCTCCAAGGTCGAATCCGGGCACCTCAAGCCCGACGACGTATTGGTGGCCAAGCTGGAGAAGGAGCTGAGCATCGTCCTCATCGAGAAGGTACCCCTGGTGAAGCCTGATGCCAAGAATGCCAAGTACGGCGGGGGGATCACCATGGAGCACTTCATCAAGCAGGCCAAGAAGAAGGAGTGAGCTAGCGCGCCAGGATCTCCTTCCTCACCCTCTCCACGTAAGGCGCGACGTCCAAGCCCATGTCCTTCGCCAGCGCCAGGGCGGCCACCTCGATGTCCACCCCCAGCCGGTCCTGGAGCCGGTTGACCTTGGCCACCAGGTCCCGTTTCTTCTGCCCCGAGGCACGTGCCATGTCATCGAGCATGAGGGAGAAGAGGGACACGTCCGGCTCGACCTCCTTGAGCAGGTCCTTGCACGGGCGGTAGTTGACTGGTATCTCGATGGTCCTGTAATCGAAGGAGGGCTTGACCATTCCATCCGTTCGTTCCAGGAGGCCGCGCTTGACGCCCATCTCCAGCAGCACCTGGGCCTCCTTGGGCGAGAACCACCTGAAGTCCATGCTGGCCGCGAACACGAACTCCCTCTCCGAGAGGATGTTCTTGCCCTTGCGCTTGAACAGCAGGGCCAAGCAGGTCTCCAGGTCCCCCAATTCGCCACCTCCGTCTCTGGTTGACCGAATCGTGCAGGTCATTATAGAACTATCTTATGCATGTCCCCCACGGTCGCTGGGAGCATTGGAGGGCGTCAATTGGCCGCTAGGAGCCCGGACGTCCGGAACGCCCCTGAAGGACCAGAAAAACGAGTAACTGTTATATAGAAGAACAAACATCCTACTGCCCGCTAGCTAGAGGCTAGAATGGCATATTTGTAAACTATCTGGAGGTAATAATATGGGAATGGGTCAAACACCGATACTCATCCTCAAGGAAGGGACCAAGAGGGACAAGGGCAAGGACGCCCAGTACAACAACATCCAAGCGGCACGCGCCATCGCTGACGCCGTCCGCAGCACTCTCGGCCCCCGGGGGATGGACAAGATGCTCGTCGACAGCCTGGGAGACGTCGTGATCACCAACGACGGCGTCACCATACTGAAGGAGATCGACGTCGAGCACCCCGCCGCCAAGATGCTGGTGGAGGTTGCTAAGACGCAGGACGAGGAGTGCGGCGACGGCACCACCACCGCAGTCATCCTGGCTGGCGAGCTGTTGAAGAAGGCGATCGACCTGGTCGACGCCAACGTTCATCCGACCATCATAACTGCCGGTTACCGCATGGCCGCCGTCAAGGCCTTGGAGGTACTGGACTCCGTGGCGGAGAACATAGACATCAGCGACAAGGGCAACCTGCGCAAGATCGCCATGACGTCCATGATGTCAAAGGCCATCGTGGGCAGCAGGGAGCACATGGCGGACGTGGCCGTGGGCGCCGTGATGAAGGTCGCGGAGAAGACCAACGGCAAGTGGTTCGTCGACACCGACAACATCCAGGTCGTGAAGAAGCAGGGCGCCTCCATGGACGACACCCAGCTCATCGAGGGTATCATCGTGGACAAGGAGCCCGTCCACCCGGCCATGCCCAAGAAGGTCAGCAAGGCCAAGATCCTTTTGCTGGACGCAGCCTTGGAGATCAAGAAGACCGAGATCGACGCCAAGATCGAGATCACCGACCCGTCCCAGATGGCTGCCTTCCTCCAGGAGGAGGAGCGCATGCTGAAGGGCATGGTGGAGAAGATCAAGAAGTCCGG
>JAJRAN010000096.1 GCA_028682915.1 Methanomassiliicoccales archaeon
AAGGCGTACTACGAGCACCTGCTCGAGTCCATCAATCCCACCTCGAAGCCGGAGAAGATACTCATGGACTACGTCCGGAAGGAGATCGACGCGACGAATCTCCTGACCATCCTGAAGCTCAAGCGCGAGGGCCTCACCCCCGAGAAGATCGTGCCCTACCTGATCGATGGTGGGGACGAGCTGACCAAGAAGGAGATGGAGAGGCTGATCGCCACCGAGGGCTTCGACCCCCTGGTCCAGGAGCTGCAGAAGTACTCCTTCTACGAGGGCATCAAGGACGCCCTGGAGAAGATATCGACCACGAATTCGCTAAACGACGTGACGCTGGCCATCAAGAGAATGCAGGCCAGGCAGGCGGAGAAGTTCTCCCACCTCTATCCACTATCCGTACTTCCTATAATCGATTATCTGATTCGCAAGAAGATCGAAGTTGACAACATCAGGATCATAGCCCGCTGCAAGGAGAGTGGGCTGGACCCTGACACTATAAAGAAACTGTTGGTGATGTGATGGAAATAGCGGTCCTAGGCAACCAGGAGTTCGTGCTCGGGTTCCGACTGGCTGGAATCAAGAGCATATATGCCGTGGACAGACAGAAGTTCGAGCCCAAGCTGTTGGAGCTGCTCGGCGACTCCGCCATCGGGGTCCTGGCTGTGAGCGCGTCCGACCTTGAGGAGCTACCGGCCCTCACGAGGAAGAAGGCCTTGGAGAGCATCGCCCCCGTCGTCGTGCCAGTCGGCAAGGGGGAGGGGACCGACCTTCGCGAGAAGGTGAAGCGGGCTATTGGCGTTGATCTGTACAAGAACTGAGAGGGGTTTAAATGGCGAAAATGGGTGAAATCAACAGGGTGGCAGGCCCTGTCGTGACTGCGATCGGCATCTCCCCGAAGATGTACGATGTCATCCAAGTGGGCAACGAGAAGCTCATGGGGGAGGTCATCAAGATCGTGGGGAACAAGACGGTCATTCAGGTGTACGAGGATACCTCTGGCATCCGACCTGGTGAGCCCTGCGTGTCCACCGGCATGCCGCTGGTGGCCGAGCTGGGGCCCGGCCTGCTCGGCAGCGTCTACGATGGTATCCTGAGGCCACTCCCGGACCTGATGGCCGCCATGGGCGACTTCATCAAGCGAGGCGTGGCCGCTCCAGGCCTGGACCGCAAGGCCAAGTACGCCTTCACCCCCTTGGTAAAGAAGGGGGACAAGGTCAACGGAGGCCAGATCCTCGGGACGGCCCCGGAGAGGAACATGACCCATCGCATCCTCGTGCCCAACGACGTGAGCGGCACGGTGGAAGAGATCAAGAGCGGCGACTTCACCGTCGACCAGACCGTGGCGGTAATCGGCGGGAAGGAGGTCATGATGATGCAGAGGTGGCCGGTCAGGTTCGGCCGCCCGGTGAACAGGAAGCTCATGCCGGACATCCCCCTCTTGACCGGCCAGAGGATACTGGACACCCTATTCCCGATATCCAAGGGCGGGACGGCCGCCATCCCCGGAGGCTTCGGGACGGGCAAGACCGTCACCCAGCAGCAGCTCGCCAAGTGGTCCGACGCGGACATCGTGGTCTACATCGGCTGCGGGGAGCGCGGCAACGAGATGACCGAGGTGCTCACGCTCTTCCCCGAGCTGGAGGACCCCAAGACCAAGAAGCCCCTGATGAACAGGACCGTGCTAATCGCCAACACCTCCAACATGCCCGTGGCGGCGCGCGAGGCGTCCGTCTACTCTGGCATGACCGTGGCGGAGTACTACCGCGACATGGGGTACGACGTCTCATTGATGGCCGACTCCACCTCAAGGTGGGCGGAGGCCATGAGGGAGATATCATCCAGGCTGGAGGAGATGCCAGGCGAGGAGGGTTTCCCCGCCTATCTCTCCGCGAGGCTGTCCGAGTTCTACGAGCGCGCTGGCCGGGCCGAGACCCACAGCGGCAACACAGGCTCAGTCTCCGTGGTCGGGGCGGTGTCCCCGCCGGGCGGGGACCTTTCGGAGCCAGTCACCCAAGGCACGTTGCGCATCGTGCGCGTGTTCTGGGCCCTCGACACCAAGCTCCGCGAGAGGAGGCACTTCCCGGCCATCAACTGGCTGACCTCCTACTCTCTGTACACCAACACCCTCGACTCGTGGTACCGCAACAACGTGGGCCCCGACTTCCCCGAGCTCCGATCATGGGCCATGGAGATCCTGCAGAAGGAAGCCGAGCTCCAGGAGGTGGTGCAGCTGGTCGGTTCCGACGCGCTGCCCGAGGAGCAGAAGCTCACCCTGGAGGTGGCGAGGATGATCCGTGAGATCGTCCTGCAGCAGAACGCCTACCACCCGGTGGACACCTACTGCCCGATGTCCCGCCAATACGCGGTGATGAAGACCATCCGCCACTTCGCCGACCTGGCTCAGAGGTCGGTGGAGCGCGAGGTGCTGGTCGAGAACATCGCCAACATGCCCTTGCGCACCCGCTTCGGCAAGTCCAAGTTCGAGGAAACGGTGGACAACGAGCTGGAGGAGATCAACCGCGAGATGGAGAAGGCCTTCGAGGCCCTAGGAGGTAAGTAGATGACCACCAAGGAGTACAAGACCATCTCGCAGATAGCTGGACCGCTGGTCTTCGTGGAGAAGACCGAGCCGGTGGGATACAACGAGCTCGCAATCGTGACCCTGCCCAACGGCGAGGAGCGCCGCGGGCAGGTGCTGGACTCGTCCCATGACATCGTCGTCATCCAGATGTTCGAAGGCACCTCCGGCATAGAGAGGGCCGCCGGGGCTCGCTTTTTGGGAGAGGCTCTGAAGATGCCTGTTTCCCAGGACATGTTGGGCCGTATCCTGTCTGGCAGTGGGGAGCCCCTCGACGGAGGACCGAAGATCATACCCGAGGACCGCCTGGACATCGTGGGGGCGGCCATCAACCCCTGGGCGCGCGACAACCCGCGCGAGTTCATTCAAACGGGCATATCGACCATCGACGGCATGAACACCCTGGTGCGAGGGCAGAAGCTGCCCATCTTCTCCGGGAGCGGGCTGCCGCACAACGACATCGCCCTTCAGATCGCACGACAGGCCAAGGTGCTGGGGAAGGAGGAGGAGTTCGCCGTGGTGTTCGGCGCCATGGGCATAACCAACGAGGAGGCGCAGTACTTCATGAAGGACTTCGAGAGGACGGGCGCCCTGAAGCGCGCGGTCGTCTTCATGAACCTGGCCGACGACCCGGCCATCGAGCGCATCATCACCCCCAGGCTCGCGCTCACCACCGCCGAGTACCTCGCCTACACCCTGGACATGAACGTGCTGGTAATCCTCACGGACATAACCAACTACTGCGAGGCTCTGAGGCAGATCGGCGCCGCGCGTGAGGAGGTGCCCGGAAGGCGCGGATATCCTGGGTACATGTACACCGACCTTGCCACCCTGTACGAGAGGGCCGGGCGAATCAAAGGAAGAAAAGGCTCCATCACCCAGATCCCCATTCTCTCGATGCCAGGGGACGACATCACCCACCCCATCGCCGACCTCACAGGCTATATCACCGAGGGCCAGATCGTGGCCAAGAGGGACCTGCACCGCGCGGGCATCTACCCGCCCATCGACGTCGGCTCCTCGCTATCGAGGCTCATGGACTCCGGGATCGGTAAGGGCCGAACGAGAGAGGACCACAAGTCCGTGTCCGACCAATGCTACGCCGCCTACGCCGAGGGGCGCGACCTCCGCGGCCTGGTGGCCATCGTCGGCAAGGACGCGCTGTCCGAGAGGGACCGCAAGTTCCTGGAGTTCGCCGACCTCTTCGAGAAGCGCCTGGTCCGCCAGGGCAAGGAGGAGGACCGCGACATCGAGACCACGCTCAACCTGATGTGGGACCTGCTCGCGCACATCCCGGAGAACCAGCTCACCAGGATCGACCG
>JAJRAN010000105.1 GCA_028682915.1 Methanomassiliicoccales archaeon
CGCATCCACCAGGGCCTTGAGGGCATTCGTGTACCAATCGAAGAGGAGCTGAAAGGCCCTTTCTCCTTGCTCTTCCACGGCTAGACCTATATGCGGATTCTGCCCCATCTTTCCCCGATAATGATTGGCATTGGTGCTCTTAAAGAGCATCACAATAAAAAGAAGGTAAGGGGTTTACTTATCTCTCATACCCTCGAACAAGAGGAGTGTACCAAAGTCGGGCAAAATCACCCTCTAGCCAGTAAGTTTGGTGGGCGCAAATCCCAGTGCCCCCACTTTATTTTCCTGTCTTTAAAATGCCATGTATCGCTTTCAGACGCGATACGCCTCCATGATTATCCAACAGAGGAAGTAAAAGGCCCTGCCTTGTTGCATGACATGGCAACTTATGATGAAGAAAGGTCGAAAAAATAGACCCGATGTTGTTGCTTCACATCTGAAACATGGCAGAATTTAGCTTTAATCGCTATTGTGAATGGAGCGGTTCGCATCTATCGTTCACATATGAGGGTTCTTAATCGTGCGGATAGCTTACGGCCTTCTGTCCGTTCACAAAACATTGGTAGACCCAATCGCTGTCGGCATCGCCATTAACAGGTATGTGCAACTTGTATGAGTATACGGATTGGCCAGGAAGAAGATAGAAGATCTGCCCTCCAGCCCAAGTGTATCCCTTGGCGATCACCTTGAAGATGACAGTGACGTTTCCTGCAACGCTCCCAGTGTTGTTCACCCTGAATGTGACCGTGGCGTTGAAGCTGACCGTCGTATTGGCCTCGGCGTATGCGCTATGGCTCACGATCGCGAATTGAGGCTTGGGGGTGGAATTTCCCTGGCCCCCTAAAAGGAAGGCTAATACTATAATGACGATGACAAGTACGACTGCGACCGTTAGAAGCGTCCGCCTCTTACCTTTACGTTTCTTGCCTTCTGGCGGCTTCGATTCGGCCGGCTTAGGTTCGGAATTTTCCAAATGCTTTCCCACCGCTATATGGTCCTAGCCTATCTATATCATTTATTGCTTCGAAGGCGGTCGATTCCTGACCTCAGAATGGAGTCTTCCGAAGCGGTATACTCTGACAATTCACGATTGAGCAATTCTTATCGTACTGAAAGGATTCCGTTAGTAATCAACAGTTTCTCTAGAATTTAGAAGGGTTAAGAGAATTTGAAAAGGTATTTTAAACCCTTACCCTATTGTGAATTCGGGGAGTCCCCGTGGACCTTCTCCAACTTCCCCACCATTTACGAGTTTTACGGGGGCTCCTCGCCTTTATCTAACGAATTCTTCGAGCCGGTTTTTTGGCATCTCACAAGATCCCTATGGCCTTCTGTATCTCACGCTGCGTGTCCTGGGGAGAAAGGATCGTGTTGACCATGTGCGCCTCCGTGCGGGCCAGGAGCTGACGGAAGAACTCGGACCTCAGGGCAAGCTTCCTCTCCCCCCGCACCAGCTGATGGGGGTTGCAGAAGCCGTGCGACTCCAGGTACTGCAAGGCTTCCTCCGCGCCGATGTCCCGGACCACCCTTTTATCCTCCTGTTCCCGTTTGAGGAGGAGGATGTGGTGCAAGGAGGTCATGGGAACAACTCCAGTGGTGCCGACGATCCATCTCACGTTCATGATGGCCCTCTCGTTGCCGTCGAAGGTCGCCCTATCCACCAAAGGCTGGAACTCCTTCCAGATGCCCCCGATGTCCCCCTCGACATAGCAGTTCTTTTCCGATGCGAAGGCCAGATGCCTCTTCTCCGATAGGCGCACGAAGAACCAGTCGTCGGTCACGAGGCGCGCCTCGGGATGCCGTAGCAGCCCCCAGGAGTGCGTGGTCTTCCCGGTCTTGGAGGGGGCTATGAGGGCGACGCCCTTCCCGGCGATGTCGATGGCCGCCCCGTGCACGGAATATATGCCATGCGCGTCCTCCAGCACATCGCCGGCGATGGCCAGGGCCACGCTCTTCACGTAGCCGTAGTAGTGGACGTTGAACATGAAGGCGGTCCGCGACGACGGGTCGTAGAGGACCCCGGGCGGCATCGAGGCGTCGTCCAGAACGATCAGGCGCCCGTGCGAGCGCACGTTCTCGGCCATGGCGAAGAAGTTGTCCTCCCAGGTCCTCCTGAGCAGGTCCTGGTCGGTGAGGAGCTTGATGCAGCAACCGTAGATCTCCGACTTGCGGGTGAACAGGATCCTGGTGGAGTACCTTCCAGCCAGCTGATCTTTCTCTTCCGGGGATATCAGCCTCACCGAGTACATGTTCGCGACCACGGCCATGTAACGCCTCCCGGCTACTTGCCCTTGCCGTTGAGGGACTTCAGCAGCTTGTACTCCAGGGAGTCGATCAGCGCCAGAAGGCTGGCCTCGATGATGTTCTCGGAGACGCCGACCGTGGTCCAGGTCATGACCCCGTCCGTGGACCGGATCAGCACCCGGACGACGGCCGCGGTGGCCTCCTTGGCGTCGATCACCCGGACCTTGTAGTCGATGAGGCGGATGTGCTTGATCTCGGGGTAGAATCGTTCCAGCGCTTTCCTCAGCGCTTTATCCAAGGCGTTGACCGGGCCGTTCCCGTCGGAGGCGGTGTGCTCCACCAGGCCATTGGGGTCGACCACCTTCACCGAGGCCTCGGAGCGCATCAGGTCGCCGGAGGCGTCCACGAATATGCGGAAGCCCTCCAGCTTGAACGGCTCGAAGTTCTCCCCCCTCAACCGCCGGACCAGAAGCTCGAAGGACGCCTCGGCGGCCTCGAACTGGTAGCCCTTGGACTCCATCTCCTTCAGCTTCTCCAGGATGGACCTGCCCTGGTCCCGCTCCTCCTCGATGCCCAGCTCCTTGGCCTTGGCCAGGATGTTGGAGGTGCCAGCTAGCTCGGAGACCAGTATTCGACGGGAGTTGCCAACGCTCTCGGGCGGTATGTGCTCGTAGGTGCGCGGGTCCTTGAGCACCGCGCTCACGTGCACGCCCCCCTTGTGCGCGAACGCGCTCTTCCCCACGTAGGGGAGCCTCTGGTCCAGGAGGATGTTGGCCACCTCGCCGACGAAGCTCGCCGTGGCGGTGAGGGCTGATAGGTCGCGCACGCTGGTCCTTCTGCCCATCTTCAGCATCAGCGCGGGGATGATGGAGCAGAGGTTGGCGTTGCCGCACCTCTCCCCCAGCCCGTTGATCGTGCCCTGGACCATGCTCGCGCCCGCCTCCACCGCCGCGAGGGAGTTGGCCACCGCCAGCTCGGCGTCGTTATGGGCATGCACTCCTACCTGGGCCTTGCATGACCTTCGTACCTCGCGGACGGCCTTGGCCACCTCCGTCGGGAGCCGCCCCCCGTTGGTGTCGCAGAGGACGAGGTACTCAGCGCCCGCCCTCTCGGCGACGGCGAGCGCCTCCATGGCATAATCATGATTGGCCTTCCAGCCGTCGAAGAAGTGCTCGGCGTCGAAGATGACCCTTCGCCCCTTGGACGCCAGGAAGGAGACGGAGTCCTCGATGACCTCCAGGTTCTCGTGCAACGAGATCCCCAGGGCACGTTCCGCATGCAGGTCCCAGGTCTTGCCGAACACGCACACGTAATCGGTCTCGGATTCGATTAGGGAGCGCATGGTGTGGTCCTGCCCCGCCCTCACCGAGGCCTTGCGCGTGCTACCGAAAGGCACGAGCTTGGCGTTGGTCAGCTCAATCTTCTGCGCCGCCTTGAAGAAGGCCTTGTCTTTCGGATTCGATGAAGGGAAGCCCCCCTCGACGAAATCGATGCCGAAGGAATCCAAGCGCACCAGAACATCCAACTTGTCCTCGGGGGAGAAGGAGACGCCCTCGGTCTGTGCCCCATCCCTCAAGGTCGTATCGTACAAGCTAACTCGATCGACCAATAAATAAATCCCTTCTTGACGATTTATTTGACATGGTCACAACCTGCCGTGGCATGGCGTAGCAATAGGCTTCTATTTAAAGGCTGTTTCCTCAGGCTTCCTTCTTCCGGGAGGCGCAATCCTCCTTCAAGAGGGCGACAATGTCGCTGAGTATGGCCGAGGCCGTCTCCATCTTTCCCGCGCCGTGGCCTGCGACGGTGATGTCCCCTGCCAGGTCGGTCATGAGCTGGAAGATGTTCAGTGTCCCCCCGATGGCCAAAGGATGCCCGATCGGCACCAGGCGGGGCGAGACCTCCAGCCTCGACTCCGAAACCTCGGCGATGAGCCTCACCACCTTCCTCTCCTCCGCCGCCAGCTCCACAGCCTCCAGGGAGACCCCCCTGATGCCGGTGCGCCGGACGTCGTGGAAGGTCACATCGCGCCGGAAGATGGCATTGGCCAGGATCGCCGCCTTGGCCGCGGAGTCTATGCCATCGATGTCGTAGGAGGGGTCCCGCTCCGCATAGCCCATCTCCTGCGCCTCCCTGAGCGCCTGGTCGAAGGGCAGCCCCTCGTCCTTCATGCGGTTCAGGATGAAGTTGCAGGTGCCGTTCACTATCCCTCGTATGGAGAGGATGCGCTCTCCCATCAGGATCTCGCGGGAGAGATTGATCACCGGGGTGGCGCCGCCAACCGAGGCCTCGAAGCGCAGCCTTCCCCCGTTCTTCTCCGCGGTCCTGGAGAGCTCCTTGAACTTGAGGGCCAATGGACCCTTGTTCGCCGTGACCACGTCCCTTCCCGAGGACAGGGCGAACATCATGTTGCTGAACCCAGGCTCGGAGTCCTTTATGTTGGTGGGCGTGACCTCCACCATGACGTCGTAATCGACCTCCTCCAGGATCTCCAGCACACCCTTCCCGTTGAGTTCGGGGCCGACCCTGCCCAGCTTCTGCTTCCTACCGGCGACCTCTCGAGGGTCCAGGCCTTTGGGCGAGACGTCGTAAGACTTGCTGTCGAACACCCCTACGACCCGGAGCTTCTCCTTGAACGCCGACTGCAACGTGGGCGCCTTCCTGGAGAGGGCCTCGGCCACTCCCTGCCCCACGGTCCCGAAGCCGACGATTACGATGTCCATGCTCAGTCCCCCAGGCCGCTGATGAGCAGGAAGCCCGCCTGCATCGACCTCTGACGGAGGAAGTCCTCCACCCTGCCCATGGCGCTCTTCTGCTTCACCTTGCCGAAGATCATGGCCGCCTTCTCCCCGGTGGCCGGTGAGACGGAATAGCGTATGTCCACTGCGTCCAGGTCCTCCATGGACTCGATGCCGTCCGTGAGCTCCCGCAGCTCCGCCGGGGGGATGTCCCCGACGATGAGGTATTCGAACTCGAAGGTCTCGAACATGGAGGAGAGGCGGGCGACGTCTACGTCCCTCTCCTTCCAGTCAGCGAGGATGCGCTCCAGCTGCTTCTGTGATTTCACCTCGAAGGTCACGTTTACGGTGATGCGCCCTCCTATCACCGCGTCGTGATGGTGCACGACACCCACGATGTTGCCT
Source organism: Methanomassiliicoccales archaeon (assembly GCA_028682915.1). Classification (GTDB taxonomy): domain Archaea; phylum Thermoplasmatota; class Thermoplasmata; order Methanomassiliicoccales; family UBA472; genus JAJRAN01. Next base: position 5,388 of record JAJRAN010000105.1, read on the forward strand.
TCGCTGGTGGATATGGGCTCGAGCGCCCGCACCAGCTGCCCTGGGACGTCCTTGAGCCGGAGGTCAGCATGAACTCGCATATCCAATCCTCATAATGCCCCTTAGATCGGGGGACGTTGTGTAATGCACCAACCCGGATATAATCTAAATGACTCGCCTTAGCCATGCGCTCAAAGAAAGCCGTGGTCATATGGGCTGACGGTTAAGTCAAGTCCCTAGGTAATCGGGAAGGCAGGCCCCTCACTTACATGCCCGAACTAGCGAGGGAGACCCCCGGTCATCAATCGGGGAACGTTTCCTGGTCGTAGTAGGACTGCATGAACTTCAGATCGCTGGCCAGCAGCTCCTTGCAGATAGGGCAATGGTACTCGATCCGATGCGATGGTGGCGACGCGAGCAAGACCTGCATGGGGTAGGCGAAGCTGTCCCTCGTCTCCAGACCGACCTTTTTCTTAACCAGCTGGCCCTTCTCGCCGTGCCATCCGCACTTATCGCACCTTGGTTCCGATCTGGTCCCCACCCAACTGCTCCAAGGCATTTTCATCCCCGTCCTATCGAGTGCACCTTTCGCTATTTAATCCTTTATCCATTGTAGGGTATTATTATCCTAAAGAGGATAAAACATCACCAGGGAAGCACAGTGCGGTAGATGAGCGCTTCGCGCCGATGCCGATGAATGGAGGTTGATGAGCGCCGAGGGGGAGATTTGAACTCCCGAGTCCTTGCGGACACAAGCTTGCTGGAGATACCAGAATTTTCCAGGCTTGCGCCTTACCGGTCTGGGCCACCTCGGCTTCTCTCGCCCCTACCGCCTGATGGGACTTAAAAGTTGCCCTGTCCTTGGCTAAGCCAAAGCGCTCAGGCCCCGCCCAACGTGTCCCGCAAGGTCGGCCTCATCCGCCTGGCGATCTCGATCTCCCTGGGGTCGAACTCGATCACCTGTACATGGTGCTTGAAGTACGGGTTGCGAGCCAAGAGGTTCCCGCGGGGCCCGTAGGCCTGCCCCCCTCCGAAGAAGACCATGTTCAGCTGAGCCCCGACCAGGTTGGAGTAGATGGTGTATATGGTGTTCTCCGTCGCCCTTGCTGGTAGGACGCGTTCGAACTGCTCCCGGGAGGTCGAGGGAGAGGCGGATATGCAGATCAGCCCTTTGGCTCCCTGGACCGCATAGCTCTTGATCAGCTCCGGGAAGAAGACATCATAGCAAATGCAAACACCGAACTGTGAGCCCTGGACGTCGAACATCACCGGGGTCTGGCCAGGGGTGAAGTAGAACCTCTCTTCGAAGGGCCCGAAGTTGGCCAGGTTGACCTTCTCATACTTCTGTACCGAGCCGTCCGGACCCACGGCCAAGGCGCAGTTGTGGAGCAAGCCAGGCACCTCTTCGCTCCAGAGCGGCATTCCGAATACGATGGAGCAGGAGCGCTCCTCGGCCATACCCTGGACCCTGCTGACGCTCTTGCCGTCCATGTTCTCTGCCAACCTTGGCAGCAGGTCGCGGCACATGTACCCGGTCACGAACAGCTCGCCAAAGACATAGACGTCGGCCTCCTGCTCGTCCAGGCACTTTTCCATGCGTCGAAGGTTCTCCTGCTTGTCCCCGAGCTCGTTCGGCGTCTGCGCGATGGCCACCCTCATTCAGGCACGCTCGAGAACGCTAGCCCCTGCCATCTATTTGAAGCCGCGGAGAAAAGATAAGACAGGGCAGCAACATACACCGAACCATGGCCCCCCTGCGCGAGCTCACCGAGGAAGCGATATTGGAATTCATCACCGAGAAGGTCAGGGAGAGCAAGGCCAAGGGGGTGGTGATAGGTCTCAGCGGAGGCGTCGATTCCGCGGTGACCTCGGTCCTGTGCGCCAAGGCCATCGGTCCAGAGCAGGTCCTCAACCTCTTCCTCCCCTCAAGAACGACCCCTGCTGGCGACCGGAAGGACGTCGAGAGGCTCTGCAAGCAGTTCGACATGGAATTGAAGGTCGTGGACATTTCGGCGATGGTGGACTCGGTCAAGAAGACCTTGCCATGCTCCGAGGACAAGAGGATCGTGGGCAATGCCACGGCCCGGCTGAGGATGATAGCACTATTCCATCATGCCAAGATGCTTGAGCGGGTCGTCATGGGGACAAGCAACAAGTCCGAGCTGCTCACTGGCTATTTCACCAAGTTCGGGGATGGGGGAGCGGATTTCTGTCCGCTCGGCGACCTATATAAAACGGAGGTCAGAGAGCTAGCAAAGAAGTTGAAGATTCCTCTGCAGATCTTGAACAAAGTGCCGACGGCCGGCCTCTGGGAAGGACAGACCGATGAGGGAGAGATGGGCATATCCTACGAGGAGCTTGACCAGATTTTGGTAGGGATGGAGCTCAACCTCTCCAACGAGGACATCGCCTCTCGTACCAAGGTGGACCTGGATAAAGTGGAGAGGGTTTGGGCTATGCATAGAGCGAGTGTGCATAAGCGGAAGATGCCACTCATCCCGAAGCTTGGCCTCAGGACCATAGGTCTTGATTGGAGGGAGTGAGGGCCTTCTCGGCCAATCTCCTCAAGAGGACGTTCTTATCCAAGGTATCGAAGTAGACCCGAACTGCCCGCTTCCCCCAGGCGAAGCCGAATCTCTGCGGTTGCTTGAGCGATAATAAGATCAGATCGGTCCTTTGGGTCGTGACGTAAAGAGCCTTCCCAACCACCTCGAAGAAGACGCCAGTGCGCATCGGCCCTCTCTCGACGACCTGGATCCGCTCGATGTTCGACAGCGGAATGATGGCTCGGAAGTACCATCCTTGCCTGAGACGGATATCGGCATCCGAGAGGGTGTGATGCGTCAGGAAAGGTGACACGCCGATTATGATTAGCAAAGCCGCGGACGCTAAGATAGCGACCATCAAGATGACCGGGTCCTTGAAGAATGTCAGGCCAAAGAAGATATTCAGGAAGGTGAGGGCGATGCATAGCAGGACCAGGGTGCTAAAGAACGTCGTCTTCCGGTACCTGAGGTCCACATTGGCCATTGCACCAGAGTCTACTGGAAGAGTAAAATGCTTTCCTTGCGCGCGGAGAATCGCCGAAGCCCCGCTCCCTTTCTGTGGAAAAAGGTTTAATAAAGGGGTTTTTATTGTGCCCATACCACGCTCCCGTAGTGTAGCGGCCAATCATGAAGCCCTCTCGAGGCTTCGACTCGGGTTCAAATCCCGACGGGAGCACTCCAATTCATTCAACTGGACGCTATTTCTTCTCGCAATGTGCCTTTATGGCCTTGATCATCTGGTCCAGGTCCCTTGGGATCTTTTCTTCGCTACCGGCCAACAGAACCACAATTCCTTTGGAGAGAACTTGGTTCTTCCCAGC
>JAJRAN010000136.1 GCA_028682915.1 Methanomassiliicoccales archaeon
GAGCAGAAGCAGCCTCCCAGCACCTCGGCCACATCGAACCCCGCATCCTTGACGTACTGGGTATCGACCAGCACGTTGCCTTGGTCATTGGTGACGATGGCGGTCGATTTGCCGTGGCGCAGCTGGAGTTCCTTGGCGATGGCAGTGGCCAGGGTGGTCTTGCCCGAACCTAGGTACCCTCCGATGATGGCGAACCTGGTGCGTCTCGCTTTTCCGCTCTCACCCGCGCTCATGGGCGTATCCCAATCCTATCGAAGGTTATGGTTTTTACTATGGAGGATGGCTGCCCCAAAGAGCATTGGCTAAGCACGATGGCCTACGAACCTAGTTATAGGCGTTAGCTTTTAAGGTCCAAATTAGCCACCGTAACAGGTGATGACATGGCAAAGATCTATCACGATGCAGACGCCGACCTGGGCGTCCTGAAGGGCAAGAAGGTAGCGGTCATCGGATTCGGAAGCCAAGGTAAGGCGCAGAGCATGTGCCTCAAGGACTCTGGCCTGAATGTGGTCGTGGGATTGCGCAAGGGAGGCAAGTCCTGGGAAGATGCCAAGAAGAACGGCATGAAGGTGGACGAGGTCCCCAAGGCGGTCAAGGGGGCCGATGTGGTCATGGTCCTCATCCCTGACGAGATCCAGGGAGCCGTCTTCGAGAAGGACATCAAACCGAACCTCAAGCAAGGAGCGGCATTGGACTTCGCGCACGGATTCGGGATCACCTTCGGCACCATCAAGCCGCCTAAGAACGTGGACGTGATCATGATGGCGCCCAAGGCCCCTGGCCCGAGGGAAAGGGAGGTCTTCCTCGAAGGGTTCGGAGTGCCAGCGCTCATCGCGGTGCACCAGGACTTTACAGGCAACGCCAAGCAGGTCGCCCTGGCCCTGGCGAAGGGGATCGGCGCCACCAAGGCGGGCGTGCTCGAGACCGACTTCAGGGAGGAGGCGACCTCGGACCTCTTCGGGGAGCAGGCCGTGCTCTGTGGCGGCGTGACCGCCCTCATCAAAGCGGGATTCGACACCCTGGTCGAGGACGGGTACCAGCCGGAGATCGCCTACTTCGAGTGCCTGCACGAGCTCAAGCTCATCGTCGACCTCATCCAGTCGGGCGGGATGATGAAGATGTGGACCGCGGTCTCGAACACGGCCGAGTTCGGGGGCCTGTCGACCCGGGACCGTGTCATAACCCCCGACACCAAGAAGGCCATGAAGAAAATGCTGAAGGAGATCCAGAACGGCAAGTTCGCCGAGACCTGGCTCTCGGACGCGCAGACGGGCATGAAGAAGCTCGATGCCATGGAAAAGGCCGAGGCCGAGAGCAGGGTCGAGGTGGTCGGCAAGGAGATACGCGCCCTTTTCGAGAAGAAATGAGCTCTTACTTCCAGGAAACCATTTCCTAATATTTTGGTATTAAAGCGAGCTTCTTTATCCCAGGTCAATCGCTTGAGGAGTGGATGAGCGGACGAATTGGGGTCGTGGCCTGCGAGACCTTCAAACAGGAGATCGAGCACCTGCTTCAGGGGCAGGACGGCGATGTGGCTTACAAGGAGTACCTGGAGTTCGGCCTGCACGAATACCCTGAGGAGCTGAAGCGCGCGGTGGTGGACAAGGTGAACTCCCTGAAGGGGAGGGTGGACGCCGTCTTCCTTGGTTATGGCATCTGCCAGTCGCTCAAGGGGATAACCTCGAGGATGGAAGTGCCCACCGTGATGCTGGACGCGGACGATTGCATCGGGGCGCTGATCACCTCCGATGAGTACGAACGGGAGAGGAAGAAGTGCGCCGGGACCTGGTATGCCACGCCCTTCTTCTGCGAGAAGGGCGAGGCCTGGTTCGAAAAGAAGCTGATCCATGACCTGGGCGAGGAGCAGGCCAGGACCTTGGAGGAGCAGGGATACGACAACATGTGGTTCCTCCGCCAGCTGTTCAACGGTTATTCCCGGGCCCTGTTCATCGACACCAAGGTGGGGGAGCGAGAGTACTTCGAGTCCTTGTCCAGGAAATTCGCTGACAAGCTAAACCTGAGGCACGAGAGCCGGGATGGAACTCTGGAGGTCCTTGAGGAAGGCCTGCGGAAGACACGAGCCTTGGCCAATGGATGCTAGCCGCAGGGAAGGAAAAAGCTAAACTAAGCGCACCCTGCTACCTCGTACTGATCGCTATGGTTGGCAACCGGATCGTCCTCAAGACCCCGCTTCGGGAGTTCACCATCGAGCTGAACGACTCGGCGACGGCGGAGGCGATCTATCTGGCCCTACCGTTGGAGGCGTACGTGAACGTGTGGGGTGAGGAGATCTACTTCGCCATCCCCGTTCACATGAAGCTCGAGAATGGCAAGACGGTCATGGAGGTGGGCGAGGTTGCCTATTGGCCGCAGGGCGACGCCTTCTGCGTCTTCTTCGGCCCCACACCAGTGAGCAAGGGGCCGAAGCCCGAGGCGTATTCGATGGTGACCCCCATCGGAATGGTTACGGCCGATGTCGAAGCCTTTAAGGAGATCGGGGACAGGACGTTGATCAGGCTGGAGAGGGCCTGAATCATTTGGTGAGGGTTATCCTCATACCTTTGTTGTCCGGCCGGGTGATTATCTTGTCCTTCCTGGAGTCCTTGATCACCTGCAGTGCGTCGTCGAGCTTGTCCTGACCGACATAAGCGATCACTATGCCAGTGTCGTTGTGCACGGCCACGATCTCGCAGCCTCTCACCCGCAGCATGCTCATCAGGCGATAGATGTCCTTGCCCCCTCCGAAGCGACGTATCTCCACCACCTTCGAGCCCAGGAGCTGCAGGCGGTAGATGGAATCGCCCATCTTGGGGATCTCGGACTTGATGGCCGCAGGCATAAGGCGCATGAGGACCTCGAGGGCCTTCTTCTCCCGGTCCTTGCCGTCGATGTAGACCATCTTCTCCTTGTCCAAGGCGTTCCCGTCCTCCTCTGGGAAGGCGAGGATCAAGCTGCCCGTGTCCGGCAATGGGGTCCGGCAGGCGATCTCCAGCTCGTCCGTGACGATGACCAGGCCGCCGAAGAAGGCCCCTGCCACCCTGACGCCGGTGTCCGGCGCCAGGTGCAGCTCGCCGTTGTCCTCCGCGACCAGGTTGTTGCTGATTATCCGCCTCAGCTCCCGCTGGCCGAAGGGGCGCCCCAGAGCAGCGTTAATGCCAGCGGCCGCGGCGGCGATGATCTCCGAGGTGCAGTCGAAGGGCACACCGTCCTCCTCAGGGGTTGTGATGCGGAAGGACCTATCCACGCCCACGAGGTTGCAGATGCTGCGGCAGACGTGCTCCACCGAGCGGTCTGGGACCACCTCCACCTGCCATTCGTCGGCGGGAAGGATCTTCAGGAAGATGTGCATGTCCACGGCCAGGCCGATCCCGCCGCCCCCAGGCGTGCCCGAGAACTTCTCAGTGGAATCGATGGTCGCCAAGTCCAAGCACAAAGGGACTCGCACCATCGCTGAGCGGGGCTGGTCCAGCCTTCCCAGCACAGGGTAAGGGCCGCCGTTCGGTTCGCCCATGTTCAGGACTTTCTCCTCAGCGAGCGTGCTCATCCTTCCTCTCAACTATTTTTGCCCTGGTTTTTTAGCCTTGTCGCCTAGTTATCTCGCAGCGAAATGAGGAAGGGAAGGGTAAAATAGGGTGAGAGCAGGAGAATGGCCCGAGGAAGATAGATGTCCAAGGACAAGGTGACCAAGACCGAAGAGGAATGGAAGAGGGAGCTCACCGCCGACCAGTTCCGCATCCTACGTCTCAAGGGCACGGAACTGCCCTTCCACAATGCCTATTACGACAACAAGCGCAAGGGCAGATACTATTGCGCTGGATGCGGCAAAGAACTCTTCTCCTCGGAGACCAAGTTCGACTCTGGGACAGGATGGCCCTCCTTCTCCGGCCCCATCTCCGAGGACGCCGTCGAGCTGCATGATGACAAGACCTTCCGGATGGTCCGGACCGAGGTGGCCTGCGCACGTTGCGGAAGCCATCTGGGGCATGTCTTCGATGACGGCCCCGGACCCACTGGCAAGCGCTATTGCATGAACTCAGGCTCCCTCCGATTCGAGGAAGCGAAGTGATCACTCGCTCCCGATAAGCTCGAGGTCCTCGAAGCGGACCGAGGGCAGGACGAGGTTGCGAGAGACTGTTCCGTCGTCGGCGACGGCGCCAACCTGGCCAAGCGCATGGAACATGTTGCCAGACAATATGCAGTGCTTCACCGTCGACCTCACCTCCCCCTTCTCCACCAGGTGTGCGCAGCGGACCTCAAGGCCGAAGTCCCCGGTGATGGGATGCACGTCCGGAGCGGAGGTCTTCTCCACCACCAGGCCGCGGTCCATCTCCCTTACCAGGTCATCCACCGACTTGGTTCCTGGCCTCACGACCAGGCACACCGGCCCGATCCCTATGGGCATTTGGTAGTTGCCTATCGCATCCGAGGTGCTACGCCTTAGGCCGTTCCCGGTGGGCGCCACCCCGGAGAGCTGGGCATTGTACAGGTCGTAGAGGAAGCCCTTGAGCACGCCGCCCTTGACCAGGACCTTGCGCTTGGTGGGCGTGCCCTCGTCGTCATAGGGCGATGAGAGCATCCCTCTCCGATCCAAGGGATCGTCAGTCAGGTCGAGGCACTTGGCGGTGACCTGTTTCCCTATCTTCCCCACAAGGGGGCTCCGCTTGCGGTTCACGTTCTCGGCGCTCAGGGCGAAGTGGACCGACCCCTGCAGCATCTCCGAGAGCTCGTGCGGGGGCAGGATCACTGGCAGCTTGGTCCTTCCCTTGTAGGCCTTGGCGCGGGCGGACGCCTTGGCCTTATCATGCGCTGAGGCACCGACCTTCCCCGGGTCCAGCTCCTTCAGGTAGGGGGAGAAGAAGTACTCGGTCCCCTCTCCCGGGGCCGCGCCCTCGGTCATGGCGCTGACGATGACGAAGACCAGCGAGGACTCCCTCCGGGTCAGAAGCTCATTGGTGTTGGCCACGACGGACTCCAGGTCGGCGACGCGAAGGACGCCGTTGGGCACCTTCACCTTCCTGGGCTCGAAGGCGCCTCCGATGACGTCCTTGAGCTTCTCGACCGCTCCCTCGACGGTCATGGCGGCCGCCTGGGCATCCTTGGCGTTGAACCTCCGTTGCTCTTTGGCTGGCCAGGCGAACCCCTTGAACACCTTGTCCTTCGGTGTAAGCGTAGCAGCCCGTACCGCGGTGCGGGCGCACTGCTGCGCTTGCCGCAAGGAGGAGACCGATGTTGTGGACTGCCCCAGCCTGCCGCCCACCACCACCCTTACAGCCACGCCCAGGTCGTTTTTCTCCTCCACGCTCTTTACCCTGGAGTCGTCGACATAAGCCGATACGGAGCGGGCGCTGACCACGAAGGCCTCCGCCTGATCCGCGCCGGCGGACTTGGCCGCCTGGATCGCCGCGCTCGCGACCTCCTCGGGCCTCATTCAACCGCCTCCGAGGATGATCCGGGAGCGACAGTGGGGGCCTCCAGATGAGACAGGGAGGAAGTCCTCGACCCCCTTGCCGCATGTGCCTCCGTCCAGCACCACCTTCCTTCCCACCGCGTCGGTGGTCTTCAGTATCTCCAGGGCCTTGCCGGTCAAAGTGAAACCTCGAAGCATGCCCTTGACCTCGCCGCCCTCGATCAAGTAACCGCGGAGCGCCTTGGCCTCGAACCCACCGCCCACCGGGTCCTCCATGCCGCTGATGGCCCGGTCGGTGAGGACGCCATGCTTGACTCCTTCGATCATCTCCTCGAGCTTCCAGTCCCCGGCCTCGAAGAAGGTATTGGTCATGCGCACGAACACCCTCCGATGGGGATCCTGGGCCCGGCCGTTGCCCGTGGGCTTCACGCCCATATCAGCCGCCGTCTCGAGCGAATGCATATAACCTTGGTACTTGCCCTTGTCGATGATGACCGTCCGTGAGGA
>JAJRAN010000004.1 GCA_028682915.1 Methanomassiliicoccales archaeon
AACATTCGATGCATTTTTATAAGGCCACTACATAGTATAAAGAACGGTCCGGTTAGAGGGGCGAGGTGATTTTCGTGGAGGATGAGGTCCAGTTCAATGTATTCTGTCATGATTTGGTGCCGTCGCACTACCTGCTAAACGACGAGGAGGCAAAGAAGGTCTTGGTGGAGCTCAAGGTCGACAAGGACCAGCTGCCCAAGATCCGGAGGAGCGACCCCTGCATAAGGCTCCTCGATGCCCTGGAGCAGGAGAATGGCCGGCCGGCCATAAAAGAGGGGCGTGTAGTAAAGGTCGTGCGCAAGTCCCGCACTTCCGAGATAGCGATAGCATACCGCTTGGTCATCAGAGGGTGAGTCCTTTGCGCGATTTGGTAGAACTCTACTTCAAAGAGAGGAGCATCGTCAACCATCACATCTCCAGCTTCAACGACTTCCTCTCCACCATGGACAATCCGAACAGCCGAATGCAGAACATCGTCGACAATCTTCGCGTATCCGCCGAGGACATGGACCGAGGCATAATCCGCCTCGACCCCGAGAAGACCGACGGCAAGATCGTGGAGATCCGCGTAGGCCGCAAGCGCGACGAGAAGACCGGGCTGACCGACACCCACTCCAAGCCCACGGTCCGCATCAAGCTGCCGGAGATCCGCGAGGCTAATGGCTATGTGCACGACCTCACCCCCATGGAGGCCAGGCTGCGCAACCTGAACTATCTTGCGCCAGTTTTCATCGACTTCACCGTCATCGAGGATGGCATCGAGAAGGAGCCGGAGCAGGTGCATATCGGCGACCTGCCCATCATGGCCAAGTCCAAGCGCTGCACCCTCTACAAGGAGAACATGGAGGAGGAGCGCGAGCTCAGCGAGGAGGAGTACCGCATGAAGCTAATCTCCAAGGGCGAGGACCCCATGGACCCGGGCGGATACTTCATCATCGGCGGCACGGAGCGCGTCCTCATCACCCTCGAGGACCTCGCGCCCAACCGCGTCATGGTCGAGATCAACGAGCGCTACGGAACCAGGCTGGAGGTCGCCAAGGTATTCTCCCAGAGGGAGGGGCACCGCGCCCTCACCCTCGTGGAGAAGAAGCGCGACGGCATGCTCATGGTCACCGTCCCGGCCGCCTCAGGCCAGATACCATTGGTGGCGCTCATGAAGGCCCTAGGGATGGAGTCGGACGAGGAGATATTCAACGCCATCGTCTCCACCGAGGACATGTCCAACATCGTTTACGCTAACATCGAGGAATGCCAGGACAAGAAGCTCTACCCGCCCAACGGCATCTTCACCACCGAGGACGCCATCCTCTACCTGGAGAGGAAGTTCGCCACTGGCCAGGCCAAGGAGTACCGGCAGAAGAAGGTGGAGAGCATCATCGACCGCTCGCTGCTGCCGCACCTCGGCGACACAAAGGAGGACAGGATGAAGAAGGCGATCTTCCTCGGGCGTATCGCCCGCTCCGTCCTCGAGCTCTCCCTGGGGAAGAGGAAGGAGGACGACAAGGACCACTACGCCAACAAGCGTCTGAAGCTCGCTGGCGACCTGATGGAGGATCTGTTCCGGGTCGCGTTCACCAACCTAATGAAGGACCTCAAGTACCAGCTGGAGAGGTCCTACGCCCGCAAAAAGGACCTGCGCATCTCCTCCGCCATCCGGCCGGACCTGATGACCCATCGCTTGCTCCACGCCCTGGCTACCGGCAACTGGGTCGGGGGAAGGGCAGGCGTGTCCCAATTGCTGGACCGCACCTCCAACATGTCCACCCTATCGCACCTGAGGAGGATCACCTCATCCTTGACGAGGTCGCAGCCCCACTTCGAGGCCAGGGACCTGCACCCGACCCAATGGGGCCGGCTGTGCCCCAACGAGACCCCGGAGGGGCAGAACTGCGGGCTGGTCAAGAACGCCGCGCTCATCATAGACGTCTCGGAGGGATTCCCGGAGGAGGACGTCGCCTACATGCTCAAGGAGCAGGGCGTCAAGGACGTCAAGAGCCCGCCGGTCGGGACCCGCGTCTACGTCAACGGGGACCTCAAGGGCATCAGCGACCATCCGCAGGAACTGGTGATGGAGATCCGCCAGCGGCGCCGCATCGGGCTGTTGTCGCACGAGATCAACGTCCGCTACGACCGCGAGATGGACGAGGTCATCATCAACTGCGACGAGGGCCGCCTGCGCAGGCCGCTGCTCGTCCTCAAGGGAGGCCGCACCGTCCTCACCCGCAAGCACATGGAGGACATCCGGGATGGCAAGTCCCACTGGTCCAACCTCATCCATGAGGGCGTCATCGAATGGCTCGACGCCGAGGAGGAGGAGGACACCTACATAGCCGTGGACCCCTACGAGGCCCCGGAGCGCTGCAACAGCTGCTCCACCGCCCTGTCCCTCACGGACCTGGACTGGATGAACCCCGGTACCCCGGACCGCGACGCCGTCGTCAAGTGCAAGCACTGCGGCGCGGACCTGAAGGCCCCGTTCCTGATGGCCGCGGAGCACACCCACATGGAGGTGGACCCGATGGTCATCCTGGGATGCTGCTCTGGCCTGGTCCCATATCCTGAGCATAACTCGTCCCCGCGTGTCACCATGGGGTCGGGAATGGCCAAGCAATCGCTCGGCCTCGCCTGCAGCAACTATCGCCACCGCCCTGACACCCGCGGGCACATCATGCACTACCCGCAGAAGCCCATGGTCCAGACCAGCACCATGAAGTTCGTCGCCTTCAACGAGCGCCCGGCCGGCCAGAATTTCGTGGTCGCCGTACTGTCCTTCCACGGGTACAACATGGAGGACGCGCTCATCCTCAACAAGGCCTCGGTCGACCGCGGCTTGGGCCGGAGCTCCTTCATGAGGACGTACCGCGCCGAGGAGCGCCGCTACCCTGGAGGCCAGGAGGATCATTTCGAGATACCTTCCCCGGACGTGAGGGGGGCGCGCGCCGACCTTTCCTACGGAAGCCTGAGCGAGGACGGCCTGATATCGCCGGAGACCGCGGTGCTCGGAGGGGACGTGCTCATCGGCAAGACCTCTCCGCCCCGGTTCCTGGAGGAGGAAACCGACTTCCTTACGCCGCAGAAGCGCAGGGAGACCTCCATCACTTGCCGCCCGGGAGAGACGGGCTGGGTGGACAGCGTCATGCTCACCGAGAGCGAGAACGGCTCCCGCCTGGTCAAGGTCAAGGTGCGCGATGAGCGCATCCCGGAGCTGGGGGACAAGTTCGCCTCCAGGCACGGGCAGAAGGGGGTCGTGGGGCTGATCGTCCCCCAGGAGGACATGCCCTTCACCTGCGACGGCGTGGTGCCTGACCTGGTGATCAACCCGCACGCCATCCCATCGCGTATGACCGTCGCCCACGTTCTGGAGATGATCGGGGGCAAGGTCGGCTCCATGGAGTCCCGTTCCATCGACGGGACGCCATTCTCTGGAGAGCGCGAGGAGGCCATCCGCGAGTCATTGGTCAAGAACGGCTTCATGCATACTGGCAAGGAGGTCATGTACGATGGCCTCGCCGGCAAGATGATCCAGGCCGACATTTTCATCGGCGTCATATATTACCAGAAGCTGCACCACATGGTCTCTGGCAAGATGCACGTCCGCTCCCGTGGCCCGGTGCAGATACTCACCAGGCAACCGACCGAGGGGCGCTCGAGGCAAGGGGGCCTCAGGTTCGGCGAGATGGAGCGCGACTGCCTAATCGGCCACGGGGCGGCCATGGTCATCAAGGACCGCCTGCTGGACGAGTCCGACGGCACCTTCCAGTACGTCTGCGGCAACCCCGGTTGCGGGCACATCGCCATCCTGGACCGCCGCGGGGCGCTCAAGTGCCCGGTATGCGGCAATAACACCAACGTGCACCTGGTGCAGACGTCATACGCGTTCAAGCTGCTCCTGGACGAGCTGCTGTCGCTTGGGGTCGCCATGCGCCTACAACTGGAGGATTTGCGATGATGCGAGGAGTCTCTAAGAGGATAGGCTCCATCAAGTTCGCCTGCCTCTCGCCCGACGAGATACGCAAGATGTCCGCCACCAAGATCATAACGGCGGACACGTACGACGACGATGGGTTCCCCATCGACATGGGCCTCATGGACCCTCACCTGGGCGTCATTGAGCCTGGCCTGAGGTGCAAGACCTGCGGCCACAAGGTGGACGAGTGCCCCGGGCACTTCGGCCACATCGACCTGGCCATGCCGGTCATCCACGTCGGCTACGTCAAGGAGATCAAGAAGCTACTGCAATCGACATGCTCCGTCTGCGGCCGCCTCCTCCTCACCGAGGAGCAGGCGCGCGAATACAAGGAGCAGATGGAATCCATGGAGGAACTGGGCCATGACGTCATCGACGTCCGCCTGGTCTCCAAGGACACGGCCAAGGACGCCGCCTCCCGGCAGGTCTGCCCCCACTGCGGCGCGGAGCAGAAGAAGATCACCCTGGACAAGCCCACCACCTTCCGCGAGGACGGCCACAAGCTGACCCCCAAGGAGGTGCGCGAGCGCTTGGAGCGCGTGCCTGACAACGACCTGCAGCCCCTGGGCATTGACCCAGACTCCTGCCGCCCGGAATGGATGGTGCTAATGGCCCTGCCCGTTCCGCCCGTGACGGTCAGGCCGAGCATCACCTTGGAATCTGGGGACAGGTCCGAGGACGACCTCACGCACAAGCTCGTGGATGTGCTGAGGATCAACCAGAGGCTGCGCGAGAACCGTGACGCGGGCGCCCCCCAGCTCATCGTCGAGGACCTCTGGGAGCTGCTCCAATACCATGTCACCACCTATTTCGACAACCAGACCTCGGGAATACCCCCAGCCAGGCACCGCTCCGGGCGTCCACTGAAAACGCTGGTGCAGCGCCTCAAGGGCAAGGAGGGAAGGTTCCGCAGCAACCTGTCCGGCAAGAGGGTTAATTTCTCGGCGCGTACCGTCATCTCCCCCGACCCCGCGCTGTCCATCAACGAGGTGGGGGTCCCGGAGGAGGCGGCGCGCGAGCTGACCGTCCCGGTCAACGCCACCAAGGCCAACCTGGCGGTGCTCAAGGGCATGGTCAAGCGCGGCGTGACCCCCAGGGCGAACGAAAAGTACATACCCGGGGTCAACTACGTCATCCGCCCCGACGGCCGGCGCATCAAGGTAACGGACAAGAACGCCGAGACCGTGGCCGAGGGCGTGGACATCAACTTCGTCGTGGAGCGCCAGCTCCAGGACGGGGACATCGTGCTCTTCAACCGGCAGCCCTCGCTGCACCGCATGTCCATGATGGCGCACACCGTCCGGGTCATGCCAGGCAAGACATTCCGCCTCAACCTCTGCGTCTGCCCGCCCTACAACGCCGACTTCGACGGGGACGAGATGAACCTGCACGTGCTGCAATCGGAGGAGGCGAGGGCCGAGGCCCAGATACTGATGAAGGTGCAGGAGCACATCCTCTCGCCCAGGTTCGGAGGGCCGGTCATCGGGGCCATCCACGACCACATCACCGGCACGTTCATGCTCACCCACCGCAACCCCTCCTTCACCAAGAGCGAGACCCTGTTCATGCTAGCCAGGGTGAACCACAAGCCCCTGCCCGAACCGATCAAGGTCAAGGGCGAGGAGAGATGGACGGGCAAGCAGCTATTCTCCCTCATCCTGCCAGAGGACCTGAGCCTAACGTTCAAGTCCTCCATCTGCCGCAAGTGCAGCGTGTGCCAGAAGGAGAAGTGCGACCTTGACGCCTACGTCAAGATAAGGAAGGGGAGCCTGTTCTACGGCACCATCGACGAGAAGGCCATCGGCTCCTTCAAGGGCAAGATCCTGGACAAGATTTCGCGCGACTATGGCGCCGACCGCTCCCGGGACTTCCTGGACAACGTCACCAGGCTGGCCATAGGGGCCATCATGGTGCACGGCTTCACCACCGGCATCGATGACGAGGACATCCCCGAGGAGGCGACCCGCCAGATAGAGGAGATGCTGCATGACGCCACCTCGCGCGTGGACCAGCTGGTGGAGGCGTACCGCAACGGCGAGCTAGAGCAGATGCCCGGCCGCTCCTTGGCCGAGACGCTGGAGGTGGAGGTCATGAAGGTGCTGGGAAAGGCCCGTGACGAGGCCGGCCAGATCGCTGGCCGCCACCTCGGTCTCGAGAACAGCGCGGTCATCATGGCCAGGTCCGGCGCCAGGGGAAGCATGCTCAACCTCTCGCAGATGGCGGGCTGCATCGGGCAGCAGGCCGTCCGTGGCGAGCGCCTGTCCAGGGGATATTGGAACCGCACCCTGCCCCACTTCAAGCAAGGGGACCTGGGGGCGCAGGCCAAGGGGTTCGTGATTCATTCATACAAGTCAGGACTGTCGCCGACCGAGTTCTTCTTCCACTCCATGGGTGGCCGGGAGGGCTTGGTCGACACCGCGGTCCGTACCTCCAGGTCGGGGTACATGCAGCGCAGGCTGATCAACGCCCTGGAGGACCTCAAGCTAAAGCAGGACGGGACGGTGCGCAACACCGCCGACTCGATCATCCAGTTCAGGTACGGGGACGACGGGGTGGACCCCGCCCGCTCGGTTCAGGGCGACCCGATAGACATCGAGGACATCCTGATCGAGGTGCTGGGCGAGGAGGCCGAGCTGCTGGGCCGGGGGGAGGACCGCAAGGTCGTCTCCTACGCCACCACCGAGAAGGACCTGATGGAGACGGAGGGCGAGGACTTCGAGGGCGAGGACGCCGAGGAGCCCGACTTCGAGGGAGGGGGTGAGGAGTGATGGCCAAGAAGGACACGATCAACTCGATAATGAAGCTCGGCATCGATGAGGAGAAGGCCACCAAGCTCGCCGACCACTACGGGTCCAAGCAGAAGGCCATTACCGCGCCGGACGACGGGCTCAAGAAGCTCGGCCTCAACTCCGACGACATCAAGTCGCTCCGCGGGACGAAGGTGGAGAAGAAGGCCGTGGCCAAGAAGGGCTCGAAGAAGAAGGAGGCCCCGGTCGAGCGCAAGAAGATCGACATCATCATCCCGGACAAGACCCCCAAGCCCTCCGAGCTGGAGGTCAAGATGCGCAAGATGGTCAAGGACATGAAGCTGGACCTGCCGCACGCGGTCATCAAGACCGTGGCGGACCGCATCGAGGGCATCGACGTCCCGGACGACCGCATCAGGAAGCTCCTGAAGCGCTCCTACGAACGCTACCAGGAGCACCTGATGGACCCCAACGAGAGCGCGGGCATCATCGCGGCGCAGTCCATCGGTGAGCCGGGCACGCAGATGACCATGCGTACCTTCCACTACGCGGGTGTGGCCGAGATCAACGTCACCTTGGGTCTGCCGCGCCTCATCGAGATCGTGGATGCCAGGAGGGTGCCTTCCACCCCAATGATGGAGATCCATGTCCTGCCGGCGTACACCAAGGACGTGGAGGACGTGCGCAGGATCGCCTCCAACATCGAGATGACCACGGTGGTCGATGTCGCGTCCATCGAGACGGACATCGTGAACATGAAGGTCCTGGTCAACCCGGACGAGCGCAAGTTGGTGCAGAAGGGCGTGGCCATCGAGGAGATCCAGGCCGAGCTGCTCAAGACCCGCGGCCTCAAGGGCCTGGTGGAGAGGGACGGGGACAGGATAGTCATCTCCTCGGACGAGCCCTCGTTCAAGAAATTGCAGCGCATAATAGACGACGTCAAGGACCGCAAGATCAAGGGGATCGACGGGATCAAGCGCGCCATCATCCGTAAGCTCGGGGAAGGCTACGTCATCTATACCGAAGGCAGCAATCTGGCACGGGTCCTAGACCAGGAGGGCGTGGACCAGTCAAGGACATACACCAACGCCATCCAAGAGGTCTACGACGTCCTGGGGGTGGAGGCGGCGCGAAGGGCCATCATGAAGGAGGCCTCCCAGACCTTGGAGGAGCAGGGCCTGAACGTGGACATTCGCCACATCATGCTGGTCGCCGACCTCATGACCAACGATGGCGACGTCAAGGCCATCGGCCGCCACGGCATCTCCGGGCGGAAGTCGTCCGTGCTCGCGAGGGCGGCGTTCGAGATCACGGCCGTGCACCTGCTGCACGCTGCGCTCACTGGCGAGGAGGACCACCTCGACGGCGTGGCAGAAAACATTATAGTGGGGCAGCCTGTTACGCTCGGCACCGGAGCCGTCAACTTGGAGTATAAACCAGTTAAGAGGGGGCAGACCAATGATTGATATCGGAAGGGCATTGAAGAC